>SXYU01000260.1 GCA_005788235.1 Cytophagales bacterium | reverse complement strand
GTTCAGCCAGGTGAAACTGGATTCGTGAAAGTAGTATTCAACTCAGCTGCAAAGTCAGGAGCTCAGTCACCAACCGTAACGATTCAAGCAAATACAAATCCCTCAGTCACTCGTCTAAGCATGAGAGGAAGTGTAACTCCTAAAAATGCTGGCGTTGCTGCAACTGGACCCGTTAGAAAATAAGCGATGTATTCATTCATCTTAGCTCAAGCTTCTGTCGGAAGTAGCGGTATTCTTGGCCAAGTATTTCTATTTGGATCGATCATTTTGATCATGTACTTCTTCATGATTCGACCTCAGCAGAAAAAACAAAAGGAAACCAAGAAGTTTATCGAAGAAATAAAAAAAGGAGATGATGTAGTGACCATTGGAGGTATCCATGGAAAAGTGTACAGCGTAGAAGGAGACACTGTACTACTGGAACTTGACAAAGGGCTGAAAGTAAAACTCGAAAAGTCGGCCATCTCCCTTGACTTCTCGAAAAAACCAAGTCCAACCAAATAACACTTTGCCTGATTCTAAAAAATCCCCCTGGAGAATATCCAAAAGAAAACTCTCCAATCTAAAAGTGGTAGTCCTATGCGTTGCAGCGGCTACCACTTTTTGGGTTTTAAATGCCCTCAATAAGGACAATTACAGTACCATCGTAGATTACCCCGTACAATGGGAATACGACCAAAAAAACTTTATCCCAGTTAAGTCACTGCCAAAAAGCGTTCAAATTGAAATTTCAGGAAATGGCTGGGACTTGCTCCGCAAGTATTTCAATATTGGCAGCACCCCCTACCTCATTCAGCTCAATTCACCTGCAGAGAAAAAATTCCTGCTCACCGCAGACCTGAAAAGAAGTTTGGGAGAGTTTATCACCCCAACACAACTCCAAAACGTAATTGGAGACACCATCCACTACCAAATCGATCGGATTCTTACCAAAACTTTCCGCCCGGTTCTGGATACTTTGGGTTACTCTCTGGATAAAAATATCGCCTTGGAAGGAGAAATCAACTTCATCCCTGACCAACTAGAAATCACTGGGCCTTCTACGGTTTTAGAGGCTTTTGAAGGAAAATACCCAGTAACTTTAAATGCATCCAAAATCAATTCTGATTTTTCAGGTAAGGTTCCCCTAACTGTAGATGAAAGCTTGGCGAAGCTAGTTCAACTGAAGCAAAAGGAAATCCAAGTTAGTTTCACCGTGCTCACTTACCTTGAGGGTAATAAGCGATTAAAAATCAAAAAAGTAAATTTCCCCAACACGGTTTCGCTGACCAATGAGGAATTGATTCCAGTTCTGAGCTATTTGATTGAAGAGGCTAACCTTCCTCAATTGAAGGATTTAAAATTTGAGGCAATCCTAGACTATAGAAAGCGTAATCGAGCAGATAGTACGCTACAACTAGAATTCAGCCCTAATCCAAATTTTTTGAAAGAGGTTCGGATCAGCCCTCCGCAGATTAAACTTAAATATGAGTAACAAACGCCCATTGCTCGTAGGCATCACAGGGGGTATCGGCTCTGGAAAATCCACCGTCTGCAAACTATTCTCCCTATTGGGAATTCCTGTTTACACCGCCGATGACCGTGCCAAATGGCTTATGGTTCACGATACCAAACTTCGAAACCAAATTTCAACCTCTTTTGGAGCTGCTGCCTATTCGGCAAATGGAGAGCTTGATCGCGTCTTCCTTTCGGAATCGGTGTTTCCCAATCCTGAAAAAATCGCAGCACTAAATGCACTGGTACATCCTGTTGTCAGGAAAGATTTTGAAAAATGGATCACTCAACAAACTGCTCCTTACCTCATCAAAGAAGCTGCACTCCTCTTTGAAACTGGAGCAGCCAAAGAGCTCGACTATATCATCAATGTCAGCTCGCCACTACGCGTTCGAATGGCCCGAATACTCCTTCGAGACTCCCATCGCTCCGAAGAACAAGTCAACCAAATCATCAACCAGCAACTTCCTGACGAAGAAAAGAATGAACTGGCAGATTTTTGCATTAAAAACACGGACAACAAGTTGATCTTACCGCAGGTCCTGACTCTGCATGCCCAACTAAGCACCGCCACTAGAAAAATCTAGGTTAGGGATTGATTAGCTCTTCAGTCCTGCTTCCCAGCATTCGACTAGCCTTTTAACTGAAGCAAAACGGTAACCTACTTATCTAAAGACCTTTCGTGCCAGGATTTGTGCACGATTTTCCAAACTCCAGCTACTTCAAGCAAGGTTAAGTAATCGTAATAATACCTCGTCGGCCAGTTCAACTCCGCTTCTACAAAGGCCATCTTTCCCACACGGCGAATAGACTTAAGTTCGTTTCGGTACTGCGAAGGTTCTCGGGGAGCTCCCATAGCAGTAGACTGAATCCATTCGGCGAGGGGCGTCACCACCAGCACGTCTCCTCGATAGCCAATCAATCTCGCCTGCGGGAAAAATGCCGCCTCCAACTTGGCTGAATCCCTTGCAACCATGCCGTCAAAATACAGCTGAACAGTCTTGCTAATAGCCGCATCCACATCGCTTTGAGCGAAGCTCAACATAGGGAGCAGGAAAAAAATACCTAGAAGGGCAACCTTTTTCCACCTAAAAAAGAAGGTATTAAATGTGATCAAAGCCCAAGTAGGAATGCAATACTTTTGGCATCCGAATCCCATGAGGACCCTGATTATTTTCGAGAATCGAGGCTACTATTCGAGGCAAGGCTAGTGCACTCCCATTTAAGGTATGTGCCAATTGTGATTTTTTATCGTCTCCCTTAAACCGTAGCTTAAGGCGGTTTGCCTGATAGGTTTCAAAGTTGGACACCGAACTTACTTCCAACCAGCGTTCTTGTGCAGCCGAATACACCTCCATGTCATAGGTCATTGCAGAAGTAAAGCCCATGTCCCCTCCACAAAGTCGAAGCACTCGATAGGGTAGTTCCAACTGTTGCAACAAGCCTTGGACGTAGCTGCTCATCTGTTCTAAGGCCTCATACGAATGGTCGGGATGCGTTATTTGGACGATTTCCACCTTGTCAAACTGGTGTAATCGATTTAAGCCTCGGACATGTGCGCCCCAAGAACCTGCTTCTCTTCTAAAGCAAGGGGTATAACCCACATTTTTGATAGGTAGGTCAGAGACATTGACTAAAACATCGCGGTAAAGATTAGTAATAGGTACCTCTGCTGTTGGGATTAGGTAAAGCTTGTCCTCAGTGGCATAATACATCTGTCCTTCCTTGTCTGGAAGCTGCCCCGTGCCATAGCCAGAATCTTCATTTACCAAGATCGGAGGCTGTACCTCCATGTATCCGGCAGCTAAAGCCTGATCCAAGAAAAAGTTAATCAAGCCACGCTGCAGCCTTGCCCCTTTTCCTTTGTACACTGGAAATCCGGCCCCAGCTATTTTAACGCCCAAGTCAAAATCAATGATATCGTATTTCTTGATCAAGTCCCAATGTGGCAATTTGCCTTCAGGCAGGCTTGGAATCTCACCATGTGAAAGGATTATCTCATTGTCTTCCGCAGATTTTCCTGTCGGAACTGCCTCATGAGGCACATTCGGAAGGGTGTATAGCAAAGCCTTCAGCTCTTCTTCTGCCTGCTCGTGTTGCTCCTCGAGCTCTTTAATCTGTACCTTTAATTCCGCTGATCGATCTCGAACGGCTGTTGCCTCTACAGTTTTACCCTCCTTCATCAGGATTCCAATCTCCTTCGAAATTGTATTGGCTTCAGCTTGCAACTGATCTCGCTGAGTTTGAGAAGATTTTCTCAATTCATCCAAGGCAAGTACCTGTTGCAAAGTGGCAGCAGCATCCACTTGGTTTCTTTTTTTGAGGCCAAGGAGCACTTGGTCGTAATGATCACGGATCTGTTGTACTAAAAGCATGGTTTACTAGAAATTTAATCGACCAAAGATAAGGACTTATCGGACATAGATGGTCTTCGTGCTGCTAGAGAAAGGGCCCTCCAACTCTTTATTAGTTGTTCGAAGGAGCTGTACTTTTACTTGATAATCTCCAATCGGAAGATTTGAAACGCGTAAGGGAACCATTACATTCGTCTCTGTCTGGTATGCATTGATCCAGATTTTGACTTTCAAGCCATCCAATTTTAAATCGCCCCCTAGCACCAAAAAATCCAAAATCAAGTCTTTGCCAAAGGGAACAATTTGTTCGTTTCTCGGCAAGTTGATGGCCAAGTAGGGCTCTGCTGAGTAAGGGAAAGGGCGAGAATCCCCTACTAAGAAGTCTCGATCCAGGTAGTTTCCAAAGTTTTTCAAGGATATCCCCTTTTGATCTACCAAATAAGCAACAGTTCTATAGGTACCTCGGGCTAGTTCCCGCTGAAATATGGGGGCTGAAAAACCTTCCGAGTCTCCTCCATTCAAGATCATTAGCAGTCGTGGGGCTGCAACTCCCTTTATTTTTAGGGAAAAATTCTTGATGTTAAACTCAAATGGAACTTTTCCTGGCTTAAATACCTGATTACTCAAGGGAGTATTGAGCTCTAGAATTGCATCTGGAAATAAGGAAAGGGAATCTACTGGCAAAAAAGTGACTGGCAGCGGAGCAACTTTGGGTAAAGCGGTCGTTCCCTCCACCACCTCAGGCGATTCTTTAGTTTCCTTTGGCGCTGAGGAACACGAAATAACCCATAAACTTAAGATCAGTAGGGGAATCTGGATTTTATTCATGGAATCGCATCAATTGAGGGTAAAGATATTTATTTTTGAAGAATTAAAAGGAAGTACCACTTAATCTACCGCATCTATGGAAATTTTGTTTGATGAAGTTCCGAGTTTGGATTTAGCCGATTTCACGGCTGGCAATCCTGAAAAAAAGGCCGAGTTTGTTCGCAAACTTGGAGAAGCTTACCAGAACATTGGATTTGTTGCCATCAAAAACCATGGATTAAGTAAGGAACTTCAAGATCGCCTTTATTCCTCCATTACAACGTTTTTTACACTGCCAGACGCTGTAAAGTCACAGTATGAAAAACCAGAAATCGGATATCAAAGAGGCTATACAGGAAAGGGAAAAGAGCATGCCAAGGGAAGAAACACAGGAGACTTGAAAGAGTTTTACCATGTAGGCCAGGACCTGGCTGCTATTCCAGATGCTGATCCCATCAAATCCGAGTATCCAGCCAATTGTTGGCCGCAAGAAATCCCCCAATTCAAGGAAGATGCTCTGGAAGCATACCGAACTTTGGAAAATGCAGGACGTCAAATGCTCCGTGCCATTGCATTAAATTTGGGTTTGGAGGAAGCGTATTTTGAAGACAAGGTGATTCATGGCAATTCCATTCTTCGCCAGATTCATTATTTCCCAATAGAAAACCCGGATGAGGTGCCTACCGATGCCGTAAGGGCTGCAGAACATGGAGACATCAACTTGATTACCCTACTGATGGGTGCAAGTGCAGATGGCCTTCAAGTGCTTCGTCGGGATGGAAAATGGATTCCTATCACCGCATTACCTGACCAGTTGGTGGTGAATGTCGGAGACATGCTGGAGCGTTTTACCAATAAAAAGTTGAAGTCTACCATCCACCGCGTGGTCAATCCTCCTCGAGAGAAAATGAATACCAGCAGGTATTCCATCCCTTTCTTTATGCATCCACGGTCCGAAATGGATCTCAGCTGTTTGACTAGCTGTATTACTGAAACTGAACCCAAGCAATTTACGGACATTACCGCAGGTGAGTTTTTGGAGGAAAGGCTACGTGAACTAGGTCTAAGGAAATAGAATGTCTATTCGGGCGGTCCGATATGTAGTCTTTCTAAAAGACACCTTGACTCTATCTCTGACTGCTTTTGGTGGCCCACAGGTGCTGCTAGCCATGATGCTCGAGCGTATGGTCAAAAAAAGGGGTTACATCCAGGAGGAGGAACTTTGGGAATTAAATGCGCTATGCAGCATGCTACCAGGTCCCTCCTCCACCCAATTAATCTCTGCAATTGGATTTCGGGTGGGTGGTCCTCGACTCGCCTACTTGACCTTGTTAGTCTGGATCCTTCCCGCGACAATCGCAATGATCTTGGCGGCTATTATCATCCATTTTTTACAAGAAAATAGCCCAAAAGCACTCCAATTTGCCAAGTTTATCCAACCCATGGCCATTGGATTTCTTATTTTTGCCGCGCAAAAAACAATCACCAAAATGATCAAAACTCCCGAAGCCATCGTATTGATGCTGCTTTCGGCATTTGTTTCTTTCTTCTACAGTTCCCCCTACATTTTTCCAGTGATGCTCCTCTTGGGAGGGCTCAGCACGTCCATCAAGTATAAAAACCAGCCCAAAGTCGAAGAGGATAAATCTTTGCATATCAAATGGAGCAATTTCTACCTCTGGGGAGGGGTTTTGATCGTTGCCGCCGTTGCTGGGGCCATAACTAAATCCCAGCCTATCTTACTTTTTGAAAATTTTTACCGAAATGGGAGCCTAATTTTTGGTGGCGGGCAGGTGTTAATCCCCTATTTATATGCTGAATTTGTGGATTTAAAACATTTCTTAAGTTCGGAAGAATTCCTGACAGGCTATGCATTGACCCAGGGGATACCAGGGCCTACCTTTTCCATCTCCTCCTACATTGGTGCGCTTTCCATGCGGGAATTTGGCCTACTGGGGTTTGTGACGGGAGGACTGATTGCGACAGCAGGGATTTTTCTTCCTGGGATCTTTTTGATTTTCTTTGTCATTCGATTTTGGGATCAGCTCAAGTTATACCGTCCCGTTCGAGCCGCATTAGAGGGCATCAATGCAGTCTCCTGCGGTATGTTACTGGCAGCTGCCTACCTACTTTTCGAACCTTTGGAGGCAAATCTTCTCCATATATGCTTTATTCTTGGCACCTATTCCCTGCTCCAATTCACCAAAATATCCTCCCCCATTATCGTAGTAGGAGGGGTTTTATTGGGTATTTTGTTTCAAAATTTCCTAGCCTAATCCCTCCAAATAAAGAAAGGAAACAAGTTCACCAACAAAAGCGTTTTGTGTTTTGAATTGATTTCCTAACTTTCATTCATGCAAGCTGCAGATTTTATCCACCCACTCATTCCTTCCATCAAAATTTCTGATCCGGTAGGATCGGCTTTAAAAAAAATGGAAGAGCTCGAGCTCACTACGCTACCCGTAGTGGAAGGGGGCCTTTTTTTAGGATTTGTAGAAGATGAAATTCTCCTTGAGCAAGACCATTTGGATATTCAGATTGCTCAGATAGAACTTGAATGTGCCTCTTGTTGGGTGTATGCAGATCAGCATCTATACGATGTGCTTCGGGTGGCCGGGGAGCATCAAAACAAATGGGTTGGTGTGATGGAACGAGACCAGCAGTACCTTGGGGTCATTCCCACTCAGGATGCACTGACTGCCTATGCCAATAATTTGTCCATTCATTCTCAAGGTAGTGTATTGGTCATCTACTTGCAGATGAAAGACTTCCAGCTTTCCGAAATTTCCCGGCTTATCGAATCAGAAAATACCAAAATTTTAAGTTGCCAGCTTTACAATGACCCCTTGGATTTGCATGCTGTGGAGGTCACCCTCAAATTAGATAAAGTAGATATCCGTCATGTAAAGGCGACCCTAGTCAGATTTGGATATCAGATCAAGGACTTTGCTCAGGAGGAAGTTGGGCAGAGTGCGGATGAGGAACGCATTGGTAATTTATTGCGGTTTTTAGACATTTAGAAATGAGGGTTGCAATCCATGGTTTATCCTTAAAGAAAGAATTTCTACCCATTCTTAGAAGTCTTTTTGAAAAGCTACAATCAATAGGGGTTTCAATCTGCTTAACTCCAATTTTGGATCACCAACTGAAGCTTCTAAGCCCATTAGCTCCTGCTTATCAAATTCTAATGCATCCAGAAGACTTCGATGGGCTAGATTTTTTTCTATCCATCGGAGGCGATGGCACACTTCTGGACTCGGTTTGTGTAGTTGGAAAAAAGGAAATACCAATTCTTGGACTCAATACTGGTAGACTAGGGTTTTTGGCAAATGTGGCCACCGATAAAATCGGAGAAGCAATTGAAGAATTAGCAAAGGGCAATTACCAAATTGAGTCTCGAATTTTACTATCCTTGACTAGCTCCAAAAAAATTTTCCCTGGAGTCAATTTTGCCTTAAACGAGTTCACCATTCATAAAAAGGATACTTCATCGATGATCACGGTTCACACCTATATCGACGGCAAGTACCTCAACTCCTACTGGGCAGATGGCTTAATTGTGGCTACCCCGACCGGGTCCACTGGCTATTCCTTAAGTTGTGGTGGTCCTTTGATCACTCCTGGCGCTAAAAATTTTGTAATTACACCTGTAAGTCCACATAATCTGAATGTTCGCCCTATCATTGTATCCGACGAGGCGGAGATTAGCTTTGAGATTGAAGGCCGTACGGATAAGTTTATGATTTCTTTAGACTCTAGGTCCTCCTCGGTTGCTTCTGAGGTGAAATTAAGCATAAAAAAAGAAGCATTCTCCGCTAAATTGGTCAAATTGCCAAGCTATCATTTCTTTGACACCTTACGCCAAAAACTGAATTGGGGTTTGGACCTAAGAAATTGATTCGTATGCCTTTACAAGCTTAACAATTATTAACCCCCTAAATACCAGAGCGCGTTTTTTTAGCGTTAGGTAGTTCATAACTTGCATTGTCTTGAAAAAGATCAATTTTAAGAATTTAATATCCTTACTACTGGGTTGTTGCCTAGTATATAGCCCAGCAGCAGTAGTTGTTGCACAGAGCTATGAGATAGGGGGTGGTATAGGTACTGCTGTCTACTCAGGTGATATCATTCGAAAAATTGATACTGGCCAATCTGGCCTTCAAGGAACGTTATTTGGCAAGAGAAATTTTGACAATGTTTGGAGCTTAAAAGTAGGAGTCAACGTAGCAGAGCTCATGGCTGCAGATAGCATCCTACCCATTGATGCAATGGCCTCACTTCGGCAGGGATATTTTACTGGTCGGGTCACCGAACTCTCTGCAACCATGGAGTTCAACTTCCTAGATTATGTCAACCACAAGAGTGAGTTTCGGTTTTCTCCCTATGCTTTCTTTGGTATGGGCTACGCTTTTGTGAATGCAAAAGGGCGGATAAATGCCGCTACACCCGTACAAAAATACCAAACTGGCACTCTGGTTATTCCATTTGGAGGAGGACTTAAGTTTCTCCTCACAAATCAACTCAACTTAGCATTGGAGCTTGGTTTTCGTCCGACCACCTCAGACGCATTGGATCAGCTCGACAGCACACTTCCTGCCCTTCCACGGTACGAAACTCCCCTTGGATCTGACCCCAAAGCACTTGCTAAAAGCCTGAATTTTGGGAATCCCAATAGCAAGGATTGGTACTATTTTCTTGGCCTTACGGTCAGCTATACCCTCACCAAGGCTAGGTGCTTCACCTATTAATTTATTGGGCATAGGGGATATTTATTGAAAAAGAAATCCCATTTTTGTACCTCCAAAAAAGTAGGTATTGTAGCCGCTGAAATGAAGGAAAATATAGACCAAAACAACCTACCAAAACACATTGCCATCATTATGGATGGTAACGGACGCTGGGCCAAAAAGAAAGGAGCCATGCGAGTATTTGGACATAGGAATGCAATTCAGGCCGTTCGTGAATCCATTGAAGGAGCAGGGGAGATGGGGATTCAACACCTCACCCTATTTTCCTTTTCTACCGAAAATTGGTCTAGGCCCAAAGATGAGATTCAGGCACTGATGCAGCTGCTCGTAGAGACAATTGTAGCTGAACTGCCTCAAATGATGAAAAATAAAGTCCGATTGAATGCAATCGGAGATTTAAAAAGCTTACCTACCTCTGCCTACGAAAAATTGACCGAGGTAATGCACCAGACATCCACTAATACAGGGCTCACAGTTCATTTGGCTTTAAGCTACAGTGGACAATGGGAACTTACTCGGGCTGCCCAACGCATTGCTCAAAAAGTCTCTGAAGGTAAATTACTCCCAGAGGAAATTACCCAAGTCACAGTAGCGGATCATTTGGATACCGCAGGAATCCCAGATCCAGAACTGATGATTCGTACTAGTGGTGAGTTTAGAATTAGTAATTTCTTACTCTGGCAACTAGCCTACACTGAATTGTATTTTACAGAGGTGTTGTGGCCTGATTTTAGAAAAGAACACCTGTTTGCCGCTATTGAAGATTACCAAAAGAGAGAGAGAAGGTTTGGAAAAACCGGTGAGCAAGTTAAACCCTAAGTATTAATGAAAAGAAGTATACTCATTCTGTTTTGTTTGATTTGGTCGGCAAGTTCCATGGCGCAAATCCGTTTGGGCCAAAGTCGCTTCGCCTCCCCAAAGCCAGTCAACATTCTGGAATTGAACTATGCAAAGCCTCAAAAATTTAGAATCGCTGAGATTAAGGCAGTTGGGCTTTCTACACTAGACGAAGTGGCCATCATTTCCTTATCGGGTTTGAAAATAGACGATCGGATCGATGTGCCAGGTGATGCTATTTCTGGTGCATTAAAAAAACTATGGGGTCAAGGCATCATTGGAGATGTTAAAATTTTGGTTACTAAGATTGAAGGTGAGGACATTTACTTGCTTCTTGACCTTACCGAAAGACCTCGCTTTTCCCGTGTGGAATTTGGAGGGATCAACAAAACCCAAGAGGGTGAATTAAGAGATAAGGTAAACATTCGTGGTCGAGTCGTACGTGATGATGTACTCAACACCGCCAAACGAAATATTGAAAAGTATTACTTAGATAAAGGGTTCCTCAATACCGAGGTGAAAATCATACAGGACCGTGACACTACATTACCCAATAGCGTCAAACTTCGCTTTGACATCGACCCTAAATCAAAAGTAAAAATCAATGAAATCGCTTTTTATGGGAATGATGAAATCAGCGATCGCGCGCTGAAAGGAAAGTTAAAGAAAACAAAAGAGCATGCTCGCGTATCCATCTTTAAAGATGTTTACAGCCGCCTACTTGATGTAGACAAAGAAAGCCTTACCCGATCCCTTCTCTCCAGTCAGGTGGCCACTTCTGAGGAGGTAAACTCCTACATCAACAAGAATTTTAAGCTCAATTTCTTTAATGGATCCAAATACATCCCCAAAGAATATAGAAGTGATAAGGAAAAAGCAATCTCCTTTTACAATAGCAAGGGATTTCGTGATGCCAAGATCCTAGAGGATTCCATATACAAATTCAACGAAGACAAGATTAACATCGATATCTCCCTAGAAGAAGGAAACAAATACTACTACCGCAACATCACCTTCACGGGAAACTATATTCACGACGATGATATCCTACTTGCAAAATTGGGCATTCAAAAGGGGGATGTCTACGATAAAGAAACTCTAGACAAACGACTCAACTACGACCCTCAAAAGGGAGACGACGTCAGCTCCTTGTATCAGGACAATGGTTATTTATTTTTTAGTATTGACCCTGTAGAGATCAATGTGAGCGGAGATTCGATTGATCTCGAAATGCGAATCTTTGAAGGGCCTCAAGTCACTGTGAATAGCGTAGGGATTAAAGGCAATGACCGAACCTCCGATCATGTGGTCATGCGTGAGATTCGTATTCTCCCTGGTCAAAAATTTAACCGGAGTCTTTTGGTACGTACCATTCGTGAACTTTCTACGCTAGGCTATTTTGATCCAGAAAAAATCAATCCAGATCTTCGCCCCAACTTCGAAAGTGCGACTGTAGATATTATTTTCGAATTGGAAGAGCGGCCAAACGATCAGATTGAATTGTCTGGAGGCTGGGGAGGATTCTTTGGATTTGTCGGAACAGTAGGTTTGGTGTTCAATAACTTCTCCATCAAAAACATTGGAGATTTCAAGAAGTGGGATCCGCTCCCAGTAGGAGATGGGCAAAAGCTATCCCTTCGCATACAGGCTAATGGGCAGGCCTTCCAAAATTACTCGCTTTCCTTGAGTGAGCCTTGGTTTGGCGGCAAAAAGCCAAACTCCCTTAGCTTTGCTTTCAACCATTCCGTACAGCGACAGGTAGATTACTTCAATCAAACTCCAGGTGGAGGGGATTTAGGCTTCTTCAAAATCACCGGGGTGACACTAGGACTCTCCAAACGAATCACTTGGCCAGACGATTACTTCAGTATTAGTAACTCCCTTCAGTTCCAAAACTACGAGTTCAACCAGTTTGGAACTTCCTTTGGATTGAGTTACCCTACTGGAAACTCGAAAAGTGTGACTTTGAACACGACTGTAGCAAGAAATAACGTGGACAATACAATCTATCCAAGACAAGGGTCCAACATCATCCTATCCGCCAATATGACACCTCCATATAACTCTTTGAATAAATCACTGAACGAGGAGTCAGGAGATCAAGAAAAATACAAATGGCTCGAATACCACAAGTGGATGTTTGATGCATCCTTCTATACCCCACTTTTTGGGTCTACTAAATTTGTAGCAAGTGCTCGTGCACACATGGGCTTTCTTGGCTCCTATGGCAACAAGATTGGCATCATTCCCTTGGAGCGTTTTGTAATGGGTGGAGATGGTATGAACTTCAATAATTTTGCACTCGGTCAGGAGATCGTAGGTTTGAGAGGATACGAGAACCAAACCATTACCCCTGGCAAAAATTCCCGAGGTACTGCTAATCCCGAACCTTATGGTGGAGTCGTGTACAATAAATATGTGATGGAACTACGATTCCTAGTTTCTCCTAATCCTTCTGCAACCATCTTCTTGCTTACTTTTGCTGAGGCAGGCAATAACTGGGGAGATTACAAGGATTTCAACCCTTATGACCTCAAAAAGTCAGCCGGTGTGGGCGCAAGAATTTTCATGCCTGCCTTTGGTCTATTGGGTGTGGATTGGGGTTATGGCTTTGATGCGATGCCTGGTACGTTAAAGCCAAGTGGTCCACAATTCCACTTTACAATTGGGCAACAGTTCAGGTAATCTTTTGGAATTTTCGGCGTTTGTTAATTTATGTTAGGAAAAGACTAAATTTTGTTTGCTTGAGCTAATCCAAAATCAGGAAGAACGCATGAATAAATCATTCAAAATTGTACTTTTACTTTTCATTATCCTGTATTCAGGGCCAGTAGCAGCCCAAAAGTTCGGATACATTGATTCTGAATATATTCTCAACAAGCACCCAGATTACAAATTGGTGCTTGATGAACTGAAAAAGCTCGGTGAAGAATGGAAAAAAGAGGCACAAAATTTGGATCAAGAGATTAAGGAACTATCCACTCAGCTGAAAGCTGAAGAAGTCCTACTTACCGAAGAAATGTACCAAAAGAGAGTAGAGTTAATCAAGGCAAAGCAAAAGGCTTCGCAAGAATTTAATAGTAGGATATTTGGGATTGATGGTATGTACTACCAAAAGCAGGCAGAGTTACTTCAGCCCCTACAATCCAAAATATACGATGCCATCGAACGAGTATCCCGCAGAAATAACCTTGCCGTCCTCTTTGACAAGGCAGCAGGTCCCTCTGCAATCATTTATACAGATCCAAGACATGACTATTCTGAGTTTGTCTTGGAAGAATTAGGAATTAAAGACAACAAATAAATACAAACCAAAATGATGAAAGTAAATGTTATCCTAGCAACAATGGCCTTGCTATTGGTAGGATTCACCGCCCAAGCTCAGAGCACTGTAAAAATCGGGTACACCAGCGTAGAATTGATCATGGATTTGATGCCAGAAATGGAACAAATTGGCGCTGACGTACAGGATTACCAAACACAGCTGCAAACCAACATTCAAACAAAAGCTGCTGATTTCCAAAAGCAGGTAGAAGCGTACCAAAAAGCAGCTCCTACCATGACGGAAACAGCAAGAGCAGCCAAAGAGCAGGAACTAACCAAGCTTCGTGACGATCTTCAAAAATACGAACAAGATGCCCAGACTTCTTACCAAAGAAAATTAGGAGAGCTTTTGGAGCCTGTACAAACCAAAGTAATCAATGCAATCAATGCCGTAGCAGCAGAAAACAACTATACGCACATCTTTGCCGAAACTGCTGGACAGTCACCTATTCTTCTTTACACCAAGGAAGAAGATAAATTTACTGAATTGGTCTTGACCAAGTTGGGTATCCCAATTCCGCAGAAACCAGCTCAAAAATAAAAATTAGACCGGTCCAAGGACCGGTTTTTTTATGCCTAAGAAATCTCCTAAAGAAGTCTTACAGCAAAGTCAAGAACTGCTCCTTGTTGACTTTTATGCAGATTGGTGTGGCCCCTGCCAAACATTAGCACCAATTCTAGATCGGGTTGTGTACGAACTCGAAGATAAAGTAACCCTCTTCAAAGTCAATGTAGACAAGCACCCACTGCTCGCGCAACAGTTTGCTATTCGCTCCATTCCCCACCTCATGCTATTCAAAAAAGGAAAGATCCTATGGCGGAAAGGAGGTCTGATTAACAGCGCGGAACTGCTGAAGCAACTCAAGGTATTTATATAAAAAAAGGGGCTAGAGCCCCTTTTTTTAAATGTAATATTTCAAACGGATGACCTCTTGTTCACTCAAGAACCTGTAATGCCCTCTCTTCAAATCTTTTTTATCCAAGCCAGCATACATCACCCGATCCAATGCTTCAACTTCGTAACCTAGGTGGGCAAAAATTCTACGGACAATCCGGTTTCTACCTACATGAATCTCTAGTCCAAGGATGTTTCTATCTTTAGAAAGTACTTGCAAATCATCTACCTTGACATCCCCATCCTCTAAAGTAAGCCCTTCCAGAATATCTTCCTCATCCTTGGCAGTCAAAGCCTTATCCAAAGTAACTTGGTAAATTTTCTTAATCTCATTCGAAGGGTGGGAAAGCTTAGCTGCCAGCTCCCCATCATTGGTAAACAGTAGCAAGCCAGTTGTATTTCTATCCAAACGACCTACTGGGAATATTCGCTCCTCACAGGCATTTTCAACTAACTTCATGACTGTCTTCCGCTCCATGGGATCTTCTGTAGTAGTAATGAAGTCTTTAGGCTTATTTAACAAGACATAAACAGGCTTTTCAGGATTGATTTTCTTTCCCTGAAAGACCACATTATCGGTCTTTTTCACCTTGTATCCCATCTCTTTGATTACTTCCCCATTGACTACCACAAGGCCCTTCGAGATCAACTCATCTGCTTCTCTACGGCCACAAATCCCCGAGTTGGCCACATACTTGTTGAGGCGAATCAAATCTTCAGATTCCTTTTTATTCTTTTTCTGAGGAAGGCTATCAAAATTATAATCTGGGCGGTCGGCATTCAACTCCACAAACTTGCCTCTGTTTTTTCCAAATCCACGCTTTTCGCCACTAGATTCCGTGGCAGAAGCCTTCGTTTCAATGGCAAAAACTGGCTGCTGGTCTTTTCCTCTTCCTTTGTAAACGCGTTTCTCACCAGGCACGAAACTGGGTTTTTCCGGAGAAAAATTCTTCTTGAATCCCTTTTCCTTTCCGAAGCCAGAATTTTTTGAAAACCCTTCTTTTTTATCACCAGGTCGACTTCGTTCTGCATAGGGCTTTTTATCTCGTGATGAATCGTCAAACTTTTTTTCTGACCCACTATCTTTCTTGAATCGAGTTGGCTTATCGCCAAAGGACTTCTTGGAAAAAGAAGAAGCCTCTTTGCTTTCCCATTTCTTAGGGCCACCTAATTCTTTACCGGCAAACTTACTGCCAAAGCCTCTTTTTTCTCCTCTGGCAAAGGAAGGACGCTCACTCTGCTCCTCTGATTGGCCTTTAAAAAATCTGCCTTTAGATGAATTCGAAGAGGAGGCTCCCTCTTTTCCTTTGTTGTCATAGGGCTTTTTGTCGTCCCCAAAAGACTTCCCATTTCCTCGTCCCATCCCTTCTTGCCTTGAGGAAGATGCTCCCCTGTTGGATCTACCTCTTTTGGAGGTTTCTGATTCCTTCTTTCCCTCACCAAAAGATGATTTTCTAGGATTATTTTTTTTCATGTTGTTGCAGCATCACTGCTGTAGTTTTGTAAATGAATTTATCTTCTGGATACCAAGCTGTAAAGTGGGCATAAAGATACATGGAAAGGAATCAATATTGAGCTAATCTTCAGAATATTCCTTAAGCTTTAGCTTTATTTTTATAATAATATTCTGTGGCATTTCGTACAGAACCCTGGGTAAGGAGAAGCTCCTTTGCCTGCTCATAGGCTACCCCAGTAGCCTCTACAATCATTTTGGTTCCCCGATCAACTAACTTTTCGTTGGACAATTGCATGTCCACCATCTTATTCCCCTTGACACGTCCTAGTTTGATCATCACCGCCGTAGAGATCATGTTCAGCACTAGTTTTTGAGCAGTACCTGATTTCATACGTGTACTTCCTGTCACAAATTCAGGTCCAACCACTACCTCAATGGGATAATCCACTGCCTGGCCAAGTAGTGAATCTGGGTTGCAAGTAATCCCCGCCGTGAGCAAGCCCTTCTCCTTTGCTTTCTTAACGCCTCCCAGAACATAAGGGGTACTTCCCGAGGCCGCAATACCAATAACCGTATCCTTGGCTGAAAAGCCGAAGGCTTGAATATCTTTCCATGCCTGCTCCACGTCGTCTTCGGCATGCTCTACCGCCTTCCGAATGGCCGTATCACCTCCTGCAATCAGCCCAATCACCCAATCGTGAGGCACTCCATAAGTAGGAGGGCATTCGGAGGCATCCAGGATGCCCAATCGCCCACTCGTCCCTGCTCCTATGTAAAATAACCGACCCCCTTCACGCATTCGAGACACGATTTGATCCACCAATGCCGCGATTTGCTTCAATTTATCTTTGACTGCTGGTGCTACTTTATGATCTTCCGCATTGATTTTTTCCACCAATTCTTGAGCGCTCATTTGCTCCAGATTTTCATAGCTAGAGCTACTTTCAGTAATTTTTTTCATCGCATTTCCTGGTGATATAGTGTGAGTCCTGCAATTGGGCTTTCTAAAATCATCCCTACCTGCATGCCACGATCTGTGGCTGCCTTCCGTAGAATATCCGCATTGTAAAACGCAATAGATCCTACAAAGTGAACCTGCTTGGTTTGAAAATCAGGGTATTTACAGACATGCTTGGTGAAGAAATTTTGAAACGCTTCGTAAAACAAGCCGTAGCAATACGGATCTGATCTATGTTCGGTAATGAAGCGGCAAAAACTTGCCATGTACCGGTTGGGAAAAGGTTTACGGTACACTTGCTCCTGAATCCCATATTGGGAGAGCTGAAAGCGATTGATTGCTTGCTGACGAATAGCCGCAGGCATCTCTTCATGAATGAAGTCTTGAAGAAATTTTCTTCCCACATCACTTCCTCCTCCTTCATCACCGAGGATATAGCCAGCCGCTGGTCGGGAAGAAATGATGGTTTTGCCATCATAATCACAACTATTTGAGCCTGTCCCCAGAATACATGCAATCCCTGGATGATGCCCACAAGTAGCCTTAGCAGCAGCCAAGAGATCATGGTCTATCTGAATTTTTGCTTTTGAGAAAATCGAAAGTAGCGCTTGCTGCACCTCTACCTTTTTCTCTGGTGCAGCACATCCAGCTCCATAGTAATAAATCTCCTCAATTTCTTCAGATAGGTTCAACAAAAATTCCTGCTTCAACTGTTGCTTCATCTCCTCCACACTCAGGTAATAGGGATTAAATCCTATCCCTCGATATTGACTGATTTGGCCGTCTTTATGAATTACACGCCAATCGGTTTTACTTGAACCACTATCTGCTATTAAAATCATCTGGATGTAGCTGGCCTATGGCCTCAAATTTTTCAAATACTTTTTCAGTATGGGGAGCTTCCCCGAGTTCTTTGGTCAAATCTTGACCCGCCCAATGTTCGTAATGCTTTCCATTTTTCCACAGCTTGGAGGAAGTTACGTCGTAGATGACTCCTTGAAAAGCTACCCAAATTTCAGGCTTATCCTGACCATTTCGCAGGGCTAGCTGCTGACGGGTATAGTGGTTCATCAATACAGCTTGATTTGGGCAGTTACCCAACGCTCGGGAATCTCTCCTTGCTGCGCTTGTTGGTAATCCGAATAGCTGCAAGGAACGATGCTCACTCGCTCAAATCGGCTAGCATCGTTATAGGGAATTTCCATCCACCACTTCCCGCTGCGCTTACTTTTGTAGAAAACTAAAGTGCTGGGCTTAGAGTCCATTGATACCGTATATTTCAAGTAGGCTGCACTCTTGAAGGAAAGGGTATCCTTTCTACTGTAAAACCCTTCAATAAAGTACCAAATCATCACCGCCGCTACCTGAGCGGTCTTGTTGTGTGTATCGTCGTAATAGGGATCGTATCCGTAGACTCCAAAGGAGCTTAACTTTTCGTTTGATCCAGCAAACCAACAGATCTGGCTTGCCTCATCACCCGATAGTCCAAAAGGCTGAGCATCTACTGCACCAGGAGCTACAGAAGACTGTATTGCAGCCAAATCAAAACTGATCAAATCCGCATCCCTTACCAGCGGCTCCATTTCCTTGAAGTTGTCCCTCAATTGCCCAAGGCGCACATGCTCAAAATAGAGCTTTTCCAAAGCAGCTACCAGGGTAGGATCCACCAAAAAGCTTTGGTATGCCAAGTGTGTCGAAGAAAATAAGAAATTAGGTTGATGCAGGACAATCTCTTGCGTATGTCGATCACTCTCAGGGCCTAGCTCCTCCATATCGATTTTGGAATCTACGGTGAGAAGCGTAACCAGCTTTTTCATTTTTTGATAAGCCAAATATTGTCCATAATCAAGGTCATGAGAACCCCCAAAAAAGATGGGTAAAATCTGCTGTCTCATCAAGTATTCCCCCACTTGCCGAATATTTTGATAAGTATCATTTAGGCTATTTCCAGAGATGAGATCGCCTAAATCCGCTATTTTGTAAGGAATTCCTCCCCTTTTTAGTTGATATAGCTTCTCTCGGATTTCAGAACTTGCACGAGCAATGCTTTCGGAGCGCTTAGCTCCTCTGCTTTCTTTCAAGCCCACTAGCGCAATTTGAATACCTGTGAGATCAGGGAAGCCATGGTGGTGAATGGCTAACTGATTAAAAATGGAATTCTCGAGGTAGCCTTTCTCTACGACTGCAGATTCTACGGGCTCAAAAAAAGAAGAAATAGTCATGTAAAGTATTTAGGTATTTAAAACTAATCAAAAATGATACCTAAAAAAAAATCCTGCAGTTGCAGGATTTTTTTTGGCGACTCAACCACCAAAATCGTCAAATCGAATATTCTCTTTTGGTATACCTAAGTCATCAAGCAACTTAAGCACCGCAGCATTCATCAATGGGGGACCGCATAGGTAATATTCTACCTCATCTGGATCTGGGTGGTTCTTCAGGTAGTTTTCAAACAACACCTGGTGGATAAATCCTACATAACCATCACCTTCGCGATCTTCCAGGGAAGTTTTAAGTTTCCAGTTATCTTCTGGAAGTGGTTCAGAGAGACCAATATGAAAATTGAAGTTCGGGAATTCCTTTTCGATTTCTCTGAAGTGAGGCACATAAAACAATTCTTTCTTAGAGCGACCCCCATACCAGTACGAAACCTTCCTTTGGGTTTTTTCAGTATGGAACAGGTGGAAGATTTGAGCTCTCAATGGAGCCATCCCTGCACCACCACCAATGTAGATCATTTCTCGCTGGGTAGGATTGATGTGGAATTCTCCATAAGGTCCTGAGATCATTACTTTATCCCCAGGCTTGCATCCAAACACGTACGAGGAGCAAACCCCAGGATTGACATCCATCCAACGGTTATTGGCACGATCCCATGGTGGAGTTGCGATACGAATGGTCAACATCACGATATTTCCTTCAGCAGGATGGTTAGCCATGGAATAGGCACGGAATAGGGGCTCGTCATTTTTCATCACCAAATCCCAAAGACCGAACTTATCCCAATCGTTCTTGTACACATCAGCAGGGTGACCCAACTCAGGATGTGGAGTGATGTCCATGTCCTTAAACTTAACCGTAATGCCCGGCACATCAATCTGAATATATCCTCCTGCCTCGAAATGAAGGATTTCTCCCTCAGGCAATTTTACTTTAAATTCTTTGATGAAGGTAGATACGTTGTAATTAGAAATTACTTCGCACTCCCACTTTTTGATCCCAA
The DNA here is from genome assembly GCA_005788235.1 of Cytophagales bacterium. Lineage (GTDB taxonomy): Bacteria > Bacteroidota > Bacteroidia > Cytophagales > Cyclobacteriaceae > Algoriphagus. The sequence goes on along the minus strand of SXYU01000260.1, from coordinate 4,902 downwards.
AGATCTCTTCAGGAACGCGGATTTTCATGTCTTGCTTTACCTTCACTTGGCAAGCCAAACGAACATGCCCCTGCTGCTCTGCACGACTAAGGTGACCTACTTCGGTAGGCAACACATCTCCACCCCCATCGTCCACAATGCATTTACACATGGCGCAAGTGCCCCCTCCACCACAGGCAGAAGGAAGGAAGATTTTTTGATTGCCTAAGGTAGAAAGTAAGCTTGATCCCGCAGAAGCAACAATTGGGTTGCTTTCGTCCCCGTTGATGATAATTTTAACATCTCCTGAATTCACCAGCTTGGACTGGGCAAAAAGAAGGATAAATACTAGGAGTAGGATAATTGCCGTGAAGGCAATAATGGAAGTAATAATTACAGAACCCATGAACTCTTATTTTTTTCTATTTTGTAGGAAAATCCCGTTTTTGGGAGCACAAATATATTTATTAATCAGAAATGCACGCCAAAAATACTGGCAAATTCTGACTTCTTTTTTGGTATTCTAACTGATTAATTCTTCAATAGGTTTAATAAAGTACTCAACTTTAATTTTAACAGACGCCTATCGACAATAAAATCAAGAAAACCGTGCTCCAACACAAATTCTGAGCTCTGAAATCCCTTTGGCAAATCCTTGCCGATGGTCTCTCGAATCACACGTGGCCCAGCAAATCCAATCAAAGCTCCCGGTTCTGCAATGTTGAAATCACCCAACATGGCATAAGAAGCTGTCACTCCTCCTGTGGTTGGATCGGTCAATAAGGAAATGTATGGAACTCCTGCTTTGTCCAATAAGGCAAGTTTGGCAGAGGTCTTAGCCATTTGCATCAAGGAAAATCCTGCTTCCATCATGCGTGCTCCTCCTGATTTGGAAATCATTAGGAAGGGAATTTTATGTTTCAAGGAATGGTCTATCGCTCGGGAAATTTTTTCTCCTACTACCGAACCCATCGAACCTCCAATAAAATTAAAGTCCATGCAGGCAATTACTAGCTCTAGGCCATTCATCCTTCCATACGCCGATCGGACTGCATCGTTCAATTCAGTTTTACTGATAGTCGCCTCAATTCTAGATGAATAGGATTTAGTGTCCACAAAATTCAGTGGATCTCCCGACTTCATCGCCTCATCTAATTCGGTATAGGTATTTTGATCAAAAAGGATCTCAAAATATTCTTTAGAACCAATTTTGACATGAAAATCATCGGTTGGGGAGACGTAGGCATTACTCTTCAATTCCCGGGTATGAACGATTGTCCCACTAGGAGTCTTAAACCACAAACCATCCGGAGTATCTTTCTTTTCCGCTGTGGAAGTCTTAATGCCTTTGTCAGTTCTCTTAAACCACGCCATACAACTATTCTGATTGATCTAACTCTTCAAAGGTGACAAATTTAGTTTGAAACTCTCGTAATTAAAATTTCTTCTTCCTCTCGATGATCATCTCTTCCCTCACCGTTGGGAAAAATTCTCTTTTTACAAGGAATATTTTTTAGTACTTTGAAATTCTATTCAAACCCAAAATTCAACCCTCTCATTCAAAATTCTCCATGAGCTTATCCATACTCTTAATGATTTCAGCAATAATCCTATTGCTTGCCTACCGGTTTTATGGAAAATACGTGTACAACAAGTTTGGACTCAGTGATGCCCGAAAAGCTCCTTCTCATACCCATCGAGATGGGATTGACTATGAGCCGAGTAAGCCGATTGTCGTATTGGGCCATCATTTTGCCTCTATTGCTGGTGCAGGACCCATAGTAGGGCCCATCATCGCAGTTACCTTTGGTTGGATTCCAGCAGTCATCTGGATTTTGGTAGGGGGGATTTTCTTTGGAGCCGTACACGATTTGGGAAGTTTGGCGGCCTCTCTTCGTACTGAAGGAAAGTCCATTGGGGTAATCATTCGAAACCAAATCGGTCTTAAAGGAAAGCAGCTCTTTATCTTGTTTAGTTTTTCGACCCTTATCCTAGTTATCGGGGTGTTCTCCGATATCATAGCCAAAACCTTTGTTGCGAATCCAGGAGTGGCTTCTGCCTCCATCTTATTTATCTTTTTGGCTGTTGCATTTGGGTATTTAAATCGATGGGTGGGTAATAAAAACTTTGCCTTTATTGCCATCACGGTGATAGGAGTGATTTTAATGTACTATTTTGTCTACTTGGGCACACAGATTCCGATTGCATTGGATTACAACTGGTGGGTAGGAGGATTATTGGCTTATGCTTTTCTGGCCTCTGTGACCCCAGTTTCTTTATTGCTACAACCCCGAGATTACCTGAATAGCTACTTGCTGTACGGAATGATGATTGCTGCTGTGGCCGGAGTGTTTGTTGCTAATCCTTCCATCGAAATGAGTACCGAAATACAAGTTTCTAGCGAAAGTCTAGGCTATGTGTTTCCGGTATTGTTTGTGACCATCGCTTGTGGAGCCATCTCTGGATTTCACGCCTTGGTGGCATCGGGCACCACTTCCAAGCAATTAGACAAGGAGAGTGATGCCAAGATTGTGGGATTTGGCGGCATGCTAATTGAATCCTTTTTGGCGATTATTTCCGTAGGGGCGGTCGTTATCCTATCCCGCACTGAATACTTGGAACGACTCACGGTCGAGGGTCCTGTTGCTTTATTTTCTACAGGTTTGGGAGGAATGATTTCTAGTCTAGGGATTTCCGAAACCTTTGCTGTAGGATTTGTAGCCTTGACGGTTTCTGCTTTTGCATTAACTACCCTAGATACTTGCACGCGGTTGGCCCGATTTACCTTTCAAGAATACTTTGAAGATATGCCGCAGCCCGCTGCTCAGGTGATGGCCAAAAATCGCTACCTCTCTACCACGATTGTAGTCATCCTCTCCGTGCTATTATTAGCCTCTGGTGAGTTTTCGAGGTTATGGCCCATTTTCGGGTCTGCCAACCAACTCTTAGCCGCACTTGCTTTGCTTACCATTGGCGTGTGGCTCATCAAAAAGAATATCTCTGCCACTTTTGTGACCATCCCCATGTTTTTCATGTTTACAGTCACGCTTGCCTCCTTGGGCTTATTTGCTTGGAAAAACTTCCAAGATGAGGGCTATATCCTTGCGAGTATTGCCTCCATCTTATTTGTGCTGGCCATCGCATTGATAGTTTTGGCCATTCGAAGCCTAAAAAAAGAGGTCAAAGCGTCTGAGTAGGCGCTTTGACCCCATATTATCAAATTCACTAACTCAGTCTACCCCGTCTAGCTTTGCCCTTGCAATAGAATACGCAGCCGCTTGTCTTCCTTGAGTTAAGCCTGCTGTGGCATCAAAAGAGTAATGAATACCTCCATAAATACGTGACATGGAGGCTTCCTCTGCCCAAGTTCGAAATTGGCCTGCATTGGCTGGAAAAAAATGAGCCATTACTTCCGCTGCAGCTCCTGAAAAGGAGGCATGTCCTGAGGTGTAGGCAGGAAAGTTCGGGGTCCCCAAAATGGTTTTAAATCCAGAAATGGTTTGGATAGGCCTAGGGTAATGGTAGTAGTACTTCGCATCCCAACAGGCAATCCCCGCATCGGCTATAGCCATGTTGAGGTAAGCAAATAGACGAGCAGTTCGAATGGGACTCAATTTATTGCCTACGACTTCTTCTTTAGCAAAACGGTTCCAATGCCCAGGAGGGGTATAGGTATTTAATCCATCATTCCAAAAGTTGGCAATCCTACGTTGGTTGGTAGTGAGCTTGTCGGCATACCCCTTCAGCTCTTCTGCTGCTTTAAGAAATTCAGGAGAATTAGGAGCAGGAGGAGGCCCAGGCCGAATCGCTTCCACGTTAGGCACATTCCAAAGTCGAACCTTCCCAAAAAGCGGAACTAAACCAACCATCCGCTGAGGGGTCTCTTGATTTTCCCAAACCCATCCAAAACGTTCCTTAGCCACATTCTTGATTGAATCAGATTTAACTCGAGTAGTTTGGGCATTTTTCATGCCATCGGTAGCTGCTCTGGCAAGTGCTGTCTTAGCTACGCCAGCGCCAATGAGTTGGCCTGCTTCCACATCACTGCTGACATTTATGCCCGCTACGATAAGAGATTCCAAATGTTCTTGAGCTTTCTGAGCCAAAAACTCTTTTTCCAAGGGAAACATCGCGGTAAGGATGTCCTGAGAAGCTTTAGCAATGACTGCTCCATCGGAAGGGTAGGAAAAAAGTCCGTTAGTCTCGTAGGCAGATTTGATCTGCGGATCCAATTGATAAGGAGGCTGCCGCTTAAACTTGTATTTGTACTGCCAAGCCATGATCAATCCGTCGTATTGGGCCACACTCAGGTGAGCAAGCATCCTACTCGTGTAGGGAGGATGCGAATACGGAAACTGAGGGTACTTGGAAGGGTTGGCTGCATCTGGTACCGGATAGCTACCGTCCGGATTGGGGGCAGGGATCAAATTGTATTTGGTAGCCAATTCCAAAGCAATCTCATTCCATCTCAAGAGGGGATTGTTGGTCCAGTAATCCACTGACTCTCGCTGAGCAGCGGTACCTTTACCTTGTTTTTCCTTGGCATCTGCCAATTCCTTAAGCAATTCAGGAGATCCAGCTGTAGCTGGAACAGGAAGGGGTATTTGTTCATTCGAGGCATGCAGTACTAATTTCCACTGGCCTGCATTGGCATCCAAATTTGAAAATTGATATCCAGTAAAATTGTACTTGGTTGGCAAATCTTCCACACATGAAGAAACTAAAATGGTAATTAGAAGAAGTCCTATGTTTATGTAATTGTATTTTTTCATCGGTTTTGAGTTAAAAGGCCTTAAACTGATAGGTGATTCCTAGTCCATAGCCAGAAAATTGGCCCATATTTCTTCCAGAAATTGCCTTTTGGTAGGAAGCAATAAGTCCAAAGCCTCTACCATTATTTTTAAAATAATACTGAGCAAATCC
>SXYU01000031.1 GCA_005788235.1 Cytophagales bacterium | reverse complement strand
GTCAGAGGTGCTGTATACGTGAAAGTGTATACCAACCAGGATGTTTGGGGTTGTGGAGAAGCTGTAGACGCGATTCAGGGTACTTACCACCTCGTTAAAAGGCTTGGTGAACAAATTAAAGGGCAAAGCCCGCTCAACCCAAATAGAATAGCGGAGCAACTTAGAAAGGCTGCTTTTTTTGGGGGGGCGCAAAGTGGGGTGTTTGTTGCCGTGCTTACAGCTATAGAAACAGCTCTATGGGATTTAACAGGGAAAGTTTTTGGAGTACCTGTTTACCAATTATTGGGTGGTAAATTCAGGGATAAAATAAGGGTCTATTGCGATACTGCTCTGTACACCTCAACTAATCCCAAACCCTCAGATTATGCGCTAGCTGCTCGAAATGCTGTTAATCGAGGGTATAATGCAGTCAAATTTGATGTAGATGATGCGCGCGATCCAAATAAATATGATCGATTCAATTGGACAGCTAATCCAATGGAAATTGATCGCATGTACAATGCCATTGCGGCAGTACGTCAGGAGGTAGGGCCAAATGTAGATATCTGCGTTGATATGCATGGTCGATACGATGCGGTCACAGGCTTGAAGATGGCCAAAATGTATGAGGACTTGAACCTCATGTGGCTAGAGGAGCCTGTTCCTGCAGATAATATTGAAGTGTATAAGAAAATATCTCAGGAGACTTCCACCCCCATCTGTACAGGTGAGAATGTCTACCTCGCTTATGGCTTTACAAGGCTAATCTCTGAAAATGCCGTCGACATCATCATGCCAGATATTCAAAAAGCGGGTGGATTGGGAGAGGCTCAACGTATAGCCAATCTTGCCAACCTGTATTACGTGCCTTTTTCTCCACACATGGTTGCCTCATTTCTTGGAGCCATGGCAGCCTGTCATGTATGTGCTTCAGTACCTAATTTCCAAATTATGGAATGGCAAATCTACATGGATACAGATCCTCTTTGGCAAGATATCGTCACCTATGATGGTCCTCGAACTCAAAACAGTTTCATCACCCTATCTGAAAAGCCAGGGATCGGCGTGGAAATCAATGAGGAAGGAATGAAAAAATATGCCGTTAAAGGCGTTCCTTTTTTTGAATAATTAAAAACCCAATCTACTATGTCTAACTATTTAAAAATGATTTTAAACCGGATTTGCTTCCTAATCTTCGGATTTGGGATGTTCTCTACTGTAGCATTTGCACAGCAGGTAAGCTATACGCCTGACCAAATCCGCTTACTAACCTCTGAATGGACTGGTGAAAGGTTCACAGACGGAAGGCCTAAAGTTTCTGATCAAATTTTAGAGCGCCTTAAAAATATTTCCATCGAAGAAGCTTGGGGAGTCCTTCGAAATAAGGGATACAACAATCAATACGAAGGAGATTGGCAAATTATCTGGCCCGATTCGGTGATGACTGGAAGGGTGGTAACTGCTCAATACATGCCCCTAAGGCCTGATTTTGATAAATTTATCAAAACTACAGGAGTGGAAAAAGAAGGTAGATCTCCCAAAGGAGGCACCAATTCCTGGCCGATTGATGTGCTGACCAATGGAGATGTTTATGTAGCGGATAGCTATGGTAAAATGGCTGATGGAACCTTGATTGGAGATAACTTGGGTAATTCAATCTACAGTCGATCTAGGCGAGGGGTTATTTTTTATGGATCAGTAAGGGACCAAGAAGGCCTTTCTGAAATCCAAGGCTTTAATGCCTGGATGAAAGGGCAAGATCCTTCCTATATCCGAGAAATGATGCTCACCTCCATCAATGCACCTATCCGAATTGGCCGTGCTACGGTCCTTCCAGGAGATGTAGTATTGGCTAAAAAGTATGGTATCATTTTTATTCCAGCGCACCTGGTGGAGGATTTGGTCATCACTTCAGAGGTTACTGGCCTTCGTGATCAATTTGGCCACCAGAGACTTAGAGAAAAAAAATACCTTGCAGGACAAATTGACTCAGAATGGACTGAGGATATCAAAAAAGACTTTCTCAATTGGTTAGCTAATTATCCAGGCAAACTTCCGATGACAAAGGCGGAACTTGATGATTACTTTAAAGAAAGAAATTGGTAAAGCTTATTTAATCAACTAACAAAACCCATGAAAAGCACCTTACAGAAATTAATCTCCGAGCACAAAGGAGTGGAGAGAGGGTATGCCCAGCAGCGGCAGGCAGAAATCGATAATCCTTTAACAGGATCTAATCGAAGAGATTTTTTAAAAAAAACAGCACTAGGAGGATTTAGCCTAGCTGCTTTGACTGGACTAGGTATTGAAGACACGCTTGCTGAAACTACCCGATCTGTACAAAGAGCTTCTGCTCCATCGGATCTCAAAATTACCGATCTACGGTATGCCCATACAGCTGTAATGGGAGGTACGGCTATTTTACGAATTGATACCAACCAAGGAATCGTAGGTTGGGGAGAAGTAAGGGATGGTGCTGATCCTCGGTATGCTTTGATGCTGAAAAGCAGAATTCTTGGTGAAAATCCATGTAATGTGGAGAAAATCTTTAAAATTATCCGTCAATTTGGAGGGCAATCTAGACAGGCTGGCGGTGTTTGTGGTGTAGAAATGGCGCTTTGGGATCTTTGCGGCAAGGCTTACAATGTGCCTGCTTGGCAGCTCCTTGGTGGACGTTACCGTGATTCCGTCCGTCTCTATGCAGATACACCAGAGGGAAAAAATCCTGAAGAGCAAAAAGAAAGAATCAGATACCGTATTCAAGATCAAGGATATACCTGGCTAAAAATGGATGTTTCCATTGATGAAATCATGGATATTCCTGGATGTATTGTGAACCCCGAAATTTTGAAAGGCAATCGATCTCAATGGTCTGGTGGCTACATGTCCTACGCCTACACTGCACATCCATTTACGGGAATTCAGATTACTGATAAATGGCTTGATGAATTGGCCAAAATTGTCCACACTATCCGAGAAATGGTGGGTTATGATATCCCAATGTCCACGGATCATTACGGGCATTTTGATTTGAATAACTGTATTCGCTTGGGGAAAGCACTCGAGCCCTACCGATTGGCATGGCTGGAGGACATGGTGCCTTGGCAAATGACCCAGCAGCACAAAACAATCACACAGGCCTTGGAAACTCCAACTACCACGGGAGAAGATATTTACCTACTCAATTATTTCAAGCCCTTGATTGATGAGCACGCTGTAGACATCATCCATCCTGACCTGGCTTCTTCAGGAGGACTTTTGGAAACCAAGCGAATTGGGGATTATGCTGAGGAAAAAGGAATATCCATGGCCATGCACCAGGCTGGTACTCCTGTGTCCTTTATGGCAAGTGTTCATTGCGCGGCAGCAACTCAAAATTTTCTTTCCCTTGAGCACCATTCCGTGGACGTTCCTTGGTGGGAATCCATGTTTACCAAGGTGGATGGGGTGAAAATGATTGATAAAGGGTATGCACCGGTACCTTTGACAGCTCCTGGATTAGGAATTGAAATCAATGAGGAAGTGGTGAAAGCCCATTTGCATAAGTCAGATGCTAGCTATTTCGCTCCTACCGACCAGTGGAACGAAAAGAGATCCCATGATAGAACCTACAGCTAATTAAAGCTCTTGATCTCTCCACCGATTTTTAGGTGGAGAGATTTCTTATTTTTAGTTTCATTTCGCTTAACAACCCTTACTGCCTTGAAATCTAACTCACCCATCTTCCTTTACCTAGCTATTGCACTATTGCTTGGCTTGATTTATACTATTCCAGCTGGCTTTCAGGTGGGAACAGGCTTTATTTCTGTCGTCTTTTTTCTTTTTCTCGGACTTTATTTCCGTGCAAATGAGCATCTGAAAGGCTTTTCTTTTTCGGTTGTCATATTTGCAGTCGTAGCCTTGGCTATGTTTTTCCCTCAATATTTCCAGGAAATTAACGGCTTTAAGCTAACTCAATTGATTAATCCGCTGATTCAAATGATCATGTTTGGGATGGGGGCTACACTTAGTTGGAAGGATTTTGCGGCAGTTGCCCAAAGTCCCAAATCAGTCGCCGTTGGAGTTTCGGCACAATTTGCCATCATGCCTTTGGTTGGGTTTGGATTAGCCAAACTTAGTGGACTTGAGCCTGAAGTTGCTGCTGGAATTATATTGGTTGGCTGTGCCCCTGGTGGAACTGCTTCCAATGTAATCTCGTTTCTAGCCCGTGCCAATGTGGCACTTTCTGTGACCCTTACTACCATTTCAACCCTTCTTGCTCCCTTTATAATGCCCGTCTTGATGAAATTACTGGCAGGGCAATTCATTGAGATTGACCTTCTTAAAATGATGTGGGATATTTTTAAAATAATCTTGCTACCAGTTGGAGCTGGTTTACTGGTAAATCAACTGCTAGGTAAAAATTCTGGATGGATTGAAAAATTCCTTCCATTGGTTTCCATGCTTGGTATTGCATTAATTATTTTGGTGATTACTGCTGCTGGAAGGGATAGTCTTTTGGCAATGGGTCCAATTTTAATTTTTATTGTATTCCTGCATAATGTACTGGGTTATAGTTTTGGGTATGGATTTGCCCGATTAATTGGGCTCGGTGAACAGGATGCTCGCACTATTTCCATTGAGGTTGGGATGCAAAATGCTGGATTAGCTTCAGGACTTTCTAATATTATGGGAAAAATTACGACGCTAGGCTTAGCTCCAGCAGTGTTTGGACCCATGCAGAATATTACAGGATCAGTCCTGGCTGCCTTTTGGGGCCGCAGAAAAAAAGGGGTTGAACCTAGTTGAAATAGGACTTAAAAATCCCATTCCAAAGGATGTAGCCAGATTCATTTAAATGAAGCTGGTCTTTGATGTAAAGTTCGGGTCTGGCATCTCCAGCCGAATCGGTCAAGGCTGCCCAAGTATTAATAAAGCTTACTCCCTGTTTTCGTTGACTGTATTTTTCCAATTGCTGGTTGAAAGACTTGTAAAGGTCTTTCTTTGCCCAGCGAGAAGGGCTGGGTTTAGCACCTATGAGGTAGATTTTTGTATCGGGTGCAGCAAGTTGAATCCGTGTGACAATTCGATCCAAACTAGCCAAGATTTCTTCAGGTTCCACACCTGCCCAGAGGTCGTTGTCGCCTTCATAAATAAAGACGCGCTTGGG
>SXYU01000259.1 GCA_005788235.1 Cytophagales bacterium | reverse complement strand
CACTTTATGATATCGGATTCCGATTTCATTTTGTAACTTATTTACTTTTCAACACTGTATCAGTGTTATGGTTTCTAATTGGCTTTCACTCACAATTTGAAAGCATTAGAATTGTTTACTCCACAGCTATTTTCTGGGGGATTGGATTATTGATTCATTTCATATTCTATTTGATTGCTAGAAAGAATACAATTAAAGGACTCAATAAAGAAGAAATATTCGAATAAAAACCAATATTATGAAAAAGATATTTATCAGCTTGTTACTCTTTCTCTATTTCCTGTCAGCTCATTTATGCTAGAAATCCGCCAACTCAACAAATCCTATGGAAGTCACCAAGCTCTTACGGACCTAAATTTAGTAGTACCGGAAGCTGGGATTTTTGGTTTGCTCGGCCCCAATGGAGCTGGTAAGACTACACTCATTCGTATCATCAATCAGATTATTGAGCAGGATAGTGGGGAAGTAATCCTGGATGGGCAACAGTTGTCTAGCGAGGCTATACGTAAAATTGGATACCTTCCTGAAGAGCGGGGCCTGTATAAGAAGATGGGGGTTTGGGATCAGTTGATCTATTTTTCTAGGATTAAGGGGCTGACTGCGACCGAAGCAAAACAACGGGTAAACTACTGGTTAGAAAAATTTGAAATCTCTTCCTGGAAAACCAAGAAGATTGAAGACCTGTCCAAAGGCATGGCTCAGAAAATCCAATTTATAGCTACGGTGATTCACTCCCCTCGGGTGTTGATTTTGGATGAACCATTTTCTGGATTTGATCCAGTGAATGCTGCGATGCTAAAGAATGAAATTCTAGAGCTCAAGAAAGGGGGAACTACCATTTTGTTGAGTACCCATCGGATGGAGTCCGTGGAGCTGCTTTGTGACCAGGTAGCGATGATCCATAAATCAAAGAAAATTTTGGATGGGAGCATCCGGGAGATAAAATCTAGGTTTCGGCCCTTGGAAATTCACGCTAGCCTCAGTCAACTCAACCAAGAGCTACCAGCAGCATGGAAAATTGAAGCTTCCGAGGAAGGGAAAGTAGATTTATTGATTCCGCTCAATGGCCAATCGCCCAATCAATTGCTTCGGGAATTGATGAATTTTGGGGAGGTGATTTCCTTCCAGGAACGATTTCCAAGTATGGAAGAAATTTTTATTCAGCAAGTAATTGCGAGTGGCCATGAATAAGGTTTTGCTAGTGATCCAACGCGAGTATTTGGCTAGGGTAAAGAAAAAATCCTTTCTGGTAGCCACCTTACTCACCCCTCTGATTTTCCCAGCCATCATGGCGGTGTTTGTATGGATTGGGGTGGAGGAAAAAGAAAATCAATCCCTACGGGTAATTGAACTGGTGGACGAGACTGGGCTTTTTTTTATGGAAAGTTCAGACCAATATGCATTTAGCTCTTCAGTTGAAAATTTGGAAGAAGCAAAGACTTTGGTCAATAAGGGAGAGCGCTATGGAGCTTTGTATATTCCCAAGATGGAACTAGCAGCGCCGCAAGGAATTCAATTTTATGGATTGGAAAATCCAAGCACTTCCTTGATTGGGTATTTGGAAGGTGCCCTCAAACGGAAAATTGAGGATCAGAAACTTTATGACAAGGGGATAGACCCGAAGGTATTGAAGGAGATTCGTACGGAAGTAACCGTGCAGGTGCTCACACTTGGGGATGCTGGGGAAGAAAAAGTGACAGATGCAACTGTGAATTATGCACTTGGATTTTTATCTGGTATTTTGATTTACGTCTTCATTTTTATATACGGTAACCAAATCATGCAGGGGGTAATAGAGGAAAAATCCACTCGGATTGTAGAGATTTTGGTTTCTTCATTACGGCCATTTCAACTTATGATGGGGAAAATAGTGGGTATTGGAGCCGTTGGCCTAACTCAGTTTTTAATTTGGGTATTTCTAGTTGGCACACTTTCTTCCTTGGTGATGGGGGTGTTGGGCATGCAAATGCCACAGCATCAGGCTATGGAGATGGCAAATCCGGAATTGATGGCAGGAGCATCAGATACGGGGGAATTGGGGGCGATCCTTCAGGTCATTGATGGCATTGACTTTGTGTCCTTGGTGGCGGCCTTTGTATTTTATTTTCTGGGTGGGTATTTATTGTATGGAGCCCTGTTTGCGGCAGTGGGTGCAGCAGTAGATGCACCTTCAGATGCCCAGCAGTTTATGTTTCCAATTACGATTCCCCTCTTGGTCGGATACATGGGCTTGTTTGTTTTTGTGCTTCAAGATCCTAGTAGCAGTACTTCTTTTTGGCTTTCCATTATTCCGCTCACCTCGCCGATAGCGATGATGGGTCGGATCAGCTATGGTGTTCCGTTTTGGGAGTTGGGGTTATCGATGGTCTTGCTCGTATTCGGCTTTTTCGGCACTACTTGGCTGGCAGCAAAAATCTATCGGATCGGTATTTTGATGCATGGAACCAAGCCCTCTTACAGGACCATTTGGAAATGGATCAAGAGCACGAATTGACAAACTACCCTGGCAGAGTTGGATAGATTTATTCTGAGGGGAAATAGTTGATGTTCCAAGAAAGCCTTATTTTTTCTGAGCTTGAGATACTCTTTGTAATTATCTGCAATCCTACCAGTGGTTCAAAATTAGTATTGATCATTGCGGATAATTGTCCACAGCTGACAGACCACGGCCTACAGGCTGCCAACGGGCCACAGCACATTTTTTAAATTTTAACGCTTATTTTCTTTGGTTACCGATGGTAATAAAGCGGATATACCCATACTTTTATTCTCATTCTTTAGTTACATATACAATCATCCCTATTGTGAATGAAAAACCCCTTTCAGGATATAGTCTCGATTGACTTCTATCAAAACAAAAAGTTAGTGAAATGGCTGATTTTTTTGATTTCGCTTTTGCTTGGAGTAGGTTCAATAGGGTACACCCACCGACTTGTAGAGGAACTTCGGGAGCGGGAGGATAGGCAAATTCGTGTATTATCAGCGGCCTTAGATTATGCTGCTACTACTTCGGAAAATCTTACTTTTATAAATCAAGAGATTATTCAGCAGAACTACTCATTTCCTATTATCATGGTAGATGGGGAGGGTAACCCCATTGATTTTCGTAATATTTCTTTCAATAACAGCCAGAATCAAGCTGACTCCACTCGGGTTTTAAATCAGGAGTTGCAGGAGATGCAGGAGGATTATGCCCCGATTATTTTGGAAGAAGCTGCTATTCGGATTTATTACCGCAATTCAGCTCTTTTGACAAATTTAAAGTACTATCCTTACATTCAATTGGCGGTGATTTTACTTTTTGGACTCCTAGTATATGTGGTCTTTAATCAAAGTAAGCTTTCAGAACAAAATCGAGTTTGGGCTGGATTAACAAAGGAAACTGCCCACCAGCTAGGCACGCCTATTGCCTCATTGATGGCCTGGATGGACTACCTTAAAAACTCTCCTGTTTGGGATGAAAACCAGGAAATTATTCAGGAAATGGACAAGGATGTGAACAAGCTTCGTGTAGTCACGGAGCGATTTAGTAGCATTGGCAGTAAACCTGTGATCCAGCCAGAGAATGTTTATGACATTGTTGAAGAGGGGGTCTCCTACCTGAGGCCTCGAATTTCCACCAAAGTAGATTGGGAGATTCAATCCGATTCGAAGGAATTAGTCGCCCTGCTAAATAAGCCCCTGTTTGATTGGGTGATAGAAAATGTGTGCAAAAACGCAGTCGATGCGATGAAGGGAAAAGGGATGATTCGTATTTCGCTGTTCCAAGACAATGACAAATTTGTGGGCATCGATATCAGCGATACAGGGATGGGAATTGAGAAAATGAAGTTCAAAAAAGTGTTTACTCCAGGATTTTCATCCAGAAAAAGAGGTTGGGGACTAGGCCTGACCTTATCCAAGCGTATCGTAGAGGGCTACCATGGAGGGAAGATTTTTGTCAAGAATTCTGAACTAGAAAAAGGCACTACTTTCCGCATTCTACTTCCTGTTCCTTTGGGGGAAGCAACGCCCTTTAAAAGCAAAGGGATATGGGATGGGGGATGAGGAGAATTTGGGATCCTCATCAAAACCTTGAAGGCACTTCTAAATTGGATAAAGGCTGCCGAAGTAAAACTTAAAAAATGGGGGTGATTCATTTTTAGCTACCTTTGCTGCCTGAATTTTAGCAGTCATGAGTTTAACCACCGAAATCAATAAACGTAGGACCTTTGCCATCATTGCTCACCCAGATGCCGGAAAGACTACCTTAACCGAAAAATTGCTGCTTTTTGGAGGTGCGATACAGACGGCTGGAGCAGTAAAATCAAACAAGATAGATACAGCCACCAAGTCGGACTGGATGGAAATTGAAAAGCAACGGGGAATTTCCGTAGCCACTTCAGTGATGGGCTTTGAGTACAAAGACATCAAAATCAATCTCTTAGATACTCCAGGACACCAGGATTTTGCAGAAGATACCTACCGCACCCTGACAGCTGTGGACTCGGTGATCATGGTGATTGACTGTGTGAAAGGGGTGGAGATTCAAACAGAGAAGCTGATGGAAGTTTGCCTCATGCGGAAAACTCCTGTGATTTGCTTTATCAACAAGCTGGACCGTGAAGGTCGTGATCCCTATGATTTATTGGATGAGGTGGAGGCCAAGTTGAAAATAAAAGTTCGCCCACTCTCTTGGCCCATTGGGATGGGGAAGGGATTTAAAGGGGTTTATAATTTATACGAGAAGAAGCTCAACCTATTTACGCCCTCGCAACGAAAGTTGAGTGACGATCGCCAGGTGTTTGAAAACCTAGATGATCCCCAGTTGGATGCCTTGATTGGTCCGGGCAATGCCAAGCAGCTTCGCGAGGATGTGGATTTGATCGAAGGAGTGTATCCTGATTTTGAGGCGAATGATTACCTGGATGGCAAAATTGCCCCAGTGTTTTTTGGTTCTGCCGTGAATAATTTTGGGGTCAATGAAATGTTGGACACTTTTATTCAGATTGCTCCGATTCCACAAAGTAGGGAAACTGACCTTCGAAAAGTAGCGCCTGAGGAATCCAAATTTTCTGGCTTTGTATTTAAGATCCATGCCAACATGGACCCCAACCACCGAAACCGAATTGCCTTTTTACGAATTTGTTCTGGAAAGTTTGAGCGAAACAAACCTTACAACCACGTGCATGGACCGAAGCCGCTGCGTTTTTCCAACGTAACTCAGTTTATGGCTCAGGACAAAGAAATCATTGATGAGGCATTTCCTGGCGATATTGTGGGCTTGTACGATACGGGAAACCTGAAAATTGGCGATACGCTTACGGAGGGAGAAAACTTAATTTTTACAGGAATCCCTAGTTTCTCGCCCGAGATCTTCCGAGAGGTGGTCAACAAGGATGCGATGAAGACCAAGCAGCTAGAGAAGGGGCTTAAGCAACTGATGGAAGAGGGAGTGGCCCAACTTTTTACTTTCGAGATGGGTGCTAGAAAGGTAGTGGGTACGGTGGGTCAACTGCAGTTTGAAGTAATCCAGTTTCGTTTGAAAAACGAATACAATGCGACGGTGGAGTTTCATCCGATGAACTTATACAAGGCCTGCTGGATCAGCAGTACAGACAAGAAGCAATTGGATGAGTTTGTCCGGTCCAAAAACCGCTACATCGCTCGAGACAAGGACGACAAGTTGGTCTTTATGGCCGAATCCAAATCCTGGCTGCAGATGGTCCAGGACAATTATCCAGAAATCGAGTTCCATTTTACCTCGGAGTTTTAAATTCATTAACCTACCACTGTTTAAAACCTGCGGACGATTTTTTTTCTGAAGTCCTGTTTCTCTTGAAGCTGAACTTTTTAAATCATAAGGGCTTATTATCCGTATTAAAGTTTAGAAATATGGAAAAATGTGGAATCAGATTCCATATTTTTCCATTTTGTTTTTTTGAACCTTTGAGCTACTCTCCTTTAAAAACCTCTGTAAACTCAAAGTTTTTCCCATTAAAAAGACCTTTATCGCTCAGCTTAAGATCTGGTATCACGAGCAGTGCCATAAAACTCAGCGTCATAAATGGTGAGTTGAGTCTAGAGCCCATTTCCTTGGCAATCTGATCGATGCGAGTGTAGGCTGCTGCCACTTCGTATCCGTCCTCAGGAGACATAATGCCCGCTACTGGAAGGGGCAGTATTTCCTCCTGGCTACCATTTACTGCGGATATTCCTCCCTTGGTCTCAATCAACAAATTTACCGCCCTGCAGATGGAGGCATCATCTACCCCCACAGCAATAATGTTATGGGAGTCATGCCCCACCGAGGATGCGATAGCTCCCGCTTTCAAACCAAAATTTTTAATAAAAGCAAGAGCTGGTGGGGCATCTTGGTAGCGATTCACCACTGTGATTTTGAGAATGTCTTTTTGTGGGTTGGAACTAGCGAAGCCCTCTTGGATCAAGATTTCACCTTGAAGCTCTGGAGTGATCAGCTGCCCATCTAGCGCTTCAATGACACGAACCTGTTTGCCTTGAGCCGGGATTTGAAAGTCTGTTGGGGTTTTGGGAGAAGTATTGAAGTGGTTGATGACCTTATTTTTAACTCGAGGAATTAGTGATATTCCATTTTCGGCCACTTTTTGTCCTTGGATGTAGGTGGCTAGGATCTCAAAATTTTTCAGGTCTTTGACCAAAATGAAATCAGCGCCATCTCCTTCACGAAGTTGTCCTACGGGAAGGGAATAATGGAGGATTGGATTGATGCATGCTGCTTGAAGTACGTCAAACAGGTTTTTGCCCTTTGCGATTGCCCGGATGACCAGCTCGTTGATATGGCTTAGGGCAAGGTTGTCTGGGTGCTTGTCATCCGAACAAAACAGCAGCATCTCGGGGTATTCATCGATTAGATCAATCAAGGCCTCGAAGTTTTTGGCTGCGGAACCTTCCCGAATGGAGATTTTCATACCAAGTTTTATTTTTTCCAAGGCTTCCTCGTAGGTAAAGCATTCGTGGTCCGTACTTGGGCCTGCAGCTACATACTTTTCTGCCAATTCACCCATTAAACCTGGAGCATGTCCGTCAATGGGTTTGCCATAGTGCTGTGAAATCCGAATTTTCTCCATGACCGCAGGATCTCGGTTTACTGTTCCGGGCCAGTTCATCATCTCGGCGAGGTAGCGAATTTCCGGACGGCTCATCAAGGTTTCAACATCGGCTACATTGATTTCGCCACCGGCAGTTTCAAAGGGAGTTGCGGGTACACAGGAAGGGGCTCCAAAAAAGAAGTGAAAGGGCACCTGTTTTCCATTTTCAATCATGTATTCTACTCCCTGCATGCCACAGACATTTGCGATTTCGTGAGGATCCGAGATGGTGGCCACGGTCCCATGAACGACCGCAAGTCGGGCAAATTCCGAAGGAACCAGCATGGAGGATTCCACATGAACATGGGCATCAATAAACCCTGGGAGGAGGTAGGGTAATCCTAGTTTGGAATCTATTCTAGCTATTTTTTTAATT
>SXYU01000258.1 GCA_005788235.1 Cytophagales bacterium | reverse complement strand
GATACCCGAAAGCAAGATCAATTTGTGGCAGGCCACATTCCTGATTCGATCAATATCATGAATGGGGGGAAGTTTGAAACCTGGTTGGGTTCCATTGTGGGTCCTGAGGAGAACTTCTTTTTGGTTGCGGATACTGTGGCCGAACTTGAAATTTTGATTCACAAAACTGCTAAGATTGGATACGAGAAGTTGATTCAAGGCGCGGTAGTTTGTCCTGCTGGAATGACGGCAAGGGGAACCTCTTTCGACCTTGCCGCATTCAAAGCCAATCCTGAGGCCTACACCCTTGTAGATATTCGTAGCAGGGATGAAAAGGCTGGCACCCCGATTTTTGAGGGAGCCTTGAATATTCCGCTACCCGAACTCCGAGAGCGAGCGTATGAAATACCACAGCATAAGCCTGTATTGATTCATTGTGCGGGAGGCTATCGTTCGGCAGCAGGAGTAAGTATTGTCGCCAATGAGGTGAAGCAAGTGCCAGTCCTGGATTTTAGCGAAGCCATCAAAGACTTCCAAACAGTGCCACATTAAGCAGGTTGAAAAATTGATAGTTGACGGTCCACGGTCCACCGACAATCGTGGTTGTATTACACTTTGTATCTACAAATCCAATCTGCTGTCGTCTGTGGACTGTCAACCGTTGACAGATTGACCACAGTCCACAAACCCCGCGGTCTACGGGCAGTTCACGGCTCACCTACTTGAACTTCAACTGGTGCTTTCTGGATCTTGGTGCAAAAGCAGGTGCTTATAAAAAAGAACAATCAAAAAGGCCTTCCGAAAGAGGGTTTTTGTGGAATATTGTCCGTTTCGAGGCCAAATTCCTGCCTGTTTTGCGTAGATTTAAGTCTAGTTTATCCAGTAACGATGCGTAAAGAAGAGTTTAGCCGCCTATCGATTTCACAAAAGATCAAAACCCTCTACCTGGAGGGCAGCTTTGTGGTGGCTATCCGTTACTACCGGCACAAGGTCAATTTGTACTTACTGGGGGATGAGTATGTCGAGGTATTCTACAACCACAAGCTGGATCAAATCGAGAAGATTGAATTTTTAGCCAGAAAACATAGTCGCATGAAGTTCTATTTGGATCAGATAAAGTTGTAATTGTCCACAGTCGACTGTCCACAACTCACTTAATTGAACTTCAAGCTTTTTTTGATTCTTTTCACTTTGATTATCCACTTTAATGCAAGTATTGAAAGCAAATTAGGTTTGAAGCTTAAGAAAATTGGCTGTTAACCGTCGACGGTGGTCTGTCAACGATTATCCGCATGATTCACTCTTATTTATACATTGCTAGAATATCGGATAATCACTGTTTACAATTTTCGCTTCAGGAAGTCAGTCATCTGCGTGTACAGGTGCCAGGTGGTATTTCCACCCGAAATCCCATGGTTGCGGTTTGGGTAGTAAAAGGATTCAAACTGCTTGTCTGCCGCAATCAGGGCGTTGACCAAGTCCACCGCATTTTGGAAGTGGACATTGTCATCTCCCGTGCCATGAATCAGCAAAAAGTTGCCTTTCAGTTTGTTGACATGGGTGATGGGACTATTGTCATCGTAGCCTGCAGGGTTCAGTTGGGGCGTCTGCAAGTAGCGCTCGGTGTAGACTGTATCGTAATACCTCCAAGTAGTCACCGGGGCCACTGCGATGGCAGTTTTAAACACCTCGTGGCCGATCATCAAGGAAAGTGAGGACATATATCCTCCATAGGACCAGCCCCAAATTCCAATTCTAGAAGGATCTACAAAGGGCATCTTGGCCAAGTACTTGGCGCCCTCGATCTGGTCGATGGTCTCGAGCTTACCCAAGTTGGCATAGGTAGAATGCTTGAAATCCCGACCTCTAGCACCTGTACCCCGGTTGTCAATACTCGCTACGAGGTAGCCTTCTGCAGTCAAATGCTGGTGCCAAAAGTCTCGGGATCCGCCCCAAGAGTTGAGTACATTTTGAGAGCCAGGACCTCCATACACATACAGCAGTACTGGGTATTTTTTGTTGGGATCAAAGTCTGCTGGCTTGATCAAGTACCCATTGAGGGAGGTGCCATCTACTGTTGGGAAGCTGAAAAACTCTTTTTTTCCTAGGGCAAAGGTGGCCATCCGGTCTTTCAAGGCCTGGTTGTCTTCGAGTACCTTCAAGGTCTTTCCGCTCGCTTCGTTGAGGGTGACGGTTACAGGGCTAGCTGCATTGCTGTGGTAAGCAATAAAAAACTGAAGGTCCGAACTCATGTTGATGCTGTAGGTGCCTGCAAGCGGGCTTAGCAATTTTTTGTTCTTTCCATCCAACTGGACGACATAGAGTTGTCGCTCCAAGGGAGATTTTTCGGTGGAGAGGTAGTAAAGCTTTTCGCTCTTCTCATCTACTCCCACTAGAGAGCTCACCTCCCAAGGACCTGTAGTCAGCTGGCGAATTAAGGTGCCATCTAGGTTGTGGTGGTAGATGTGCTTGTAGCCGTCCTGCTCGGAGGTACGGATAAAAGTTTTCCCATCGCTCAGGTACTGCAGGTCATCGTTGTAGTCCAAGTCCACGTAGGTTGCAGACTTCTCGGATAAGATGAGTTTGCTTTCTCCCGTGCTCGCATTGGCTTGCAGCAGGTCTAGTTGATTTTGAAGTCGATTGAGACGGATAAAGGCCAATTGGTTTGGATCCTTAGTCCAATAGAGGCGAGGCAGGTACTGATCTGCTTCCGGTCCTGCATCCATTTTTTGTACTTTTTTGGAAGTGAGGTCTACCACATGTATGGAGACCAAGGCGTTTTTTTCGCCAGCCTTGGGGTACTTAAACTTGTAGTCTTCAGGGTAGAGGGGCCCCCAAGTTTGCATGTTAAACTCTGGAACATCGCTTTCGTCAAATCGGATAAAGGCTATTTTCTTTCCATCTGGAGACCATTTGAAGGCTTGGGCCATGGAAAACTCTTCCTCATACACCCAGTCAGCAGCCCCGTTGATGATACGGTTGGCTTCCCCATCGAAGGTAAGTTGGGTGACGGTGTTGTTGGAGAGATCTGTCACATACAGGTTGTTGTCCTTGACAAAGGCCACCTGATTGTTGTCCGGGGAAAGGGTGGCGTAGGAGATTTTTTCCCCCTTCATCAGTTGCTGCTTTTGGCCAGAGGCTAGGTCAACCACGTAAAAAATCCCCTTGGAAGAGCGGCGGTAGATGGACTCCACATCTGTAGCCAAGAGGGCCTTGGATTCATCGGCATTGAAACTGTAATCTGAAAACGAGATACCCAAGGCTTGTCCGTCGAGTAGGACTCCCGCCTCTTCGCCTGTGCTGACCTTGATTTTTACCACTACTGGGGCACCATTTCGCTGAACCAAGGAACTGTAATAGTTGCCGTCCTTCATCCAGTTGATGCCGTAAACCGACTTTTGGGAGAAGGTTCCTTTTTTGAATACGTCCTCCAAACTTACCTTTTTAGGAGTTTGTGCTTGAAGCAAAAAGCTAAACGCTGCCATTGCGCAGTAAAGCAGTACAGAGAAATGCCAATTCTTACTCATATTTTTTTATTTTTGGATACAGATCAGGTGATTCGAAAGGCCTAAAGATATAAAATGGCCCAGTGATTCTAAACCTTTGGAGCGTAAACAGAAAATAAGCTATTTCGCAGCGTAAATTTTTCCCCATGAAAAAGAAAATTGCCTTGGTCACCGGAGGCTTTACAGGTGAGTCAGTGATCTCCTTAAAAAGTGCCGCCGTGGTGGAGAAGACAATCGACCGTGCGCTTTACGAGGTATTTACGATCTACATCTACCCGGGGGATTGGTACTATTTGACTCCTTCTGGGGATAAAATCGCAGTGGACCTCAATGATTTTAGCCTTAATCTCGGCGATAAAAAAATTACTTTTGATGGGGTGTTTACCATCCTGCATGGATCTCCAGGTGAAGATGGCAAGCTAGCGGGCTACTTTGACTTGCTCGGTATTCCCTACACTACCTGTGACCAGCTAACTTCTGCGATCACGATGAACAAGGGCTACACCAAGGCCATCGTACAGACCATCCCTGAATTGCAAGTGGCGCGTTCGATGCAGCTTTTTGAGCAGGAGCCAACTGCAGTAGCCAGAATTCAGGAGGAACTTCAATTGCCGCTATTTATCAAGCCCAACAATGGCGGAAGTTCCATCGGCATGACTAAGGTGAAGACTTGGGAAGAACTGCCGGAGGCCTTGGACAAGGCTTTTGCGGAAGATTCCCAGGTGCTTGTGGAGGAATTTGTGTCTGGTAGGGAGTTTTCAGTCGGGATATTTAAAGGGAAGGGTCAGATTACCGTATTGCCAGCCACAGAGATTATCAGCACTAAGGAGTTTTTTGATTACGAAGCTAAGTATGTGCCCGGAGTATGTGAGGAGATCACGCCAGGCCGCATGAATTCGGAAGAGGTGGCGCGTGTGGAGCGCATTGCGAAAAAGGTCTATGCGATGCTCAACTGCAAGGGGGCGGTTCGTATCGACTATTTTCTTCAGGAAGATACGGGCGCCTTTTATTTTATTGAAATCAACACAGTTCCTGGCCAAACCGAAACCAGCTTGATCTCGCAGCAGGTGCGGGCAATAGGCATGGAAGTGTCCCTGTTTTACACCCTCCTGATTGAGGAGATGTTTGCTGCTGCCAGTACAAAGTAAGTTGAGCAAGATTTGCTTTTACTTTCAGAAAAGGAGGCATTTTTTGCATTTTGTTCTATTTTTGTAAGTGAAAGCGATTGCGAATGATTCAAAAATTATTTCCTCTGGACAAAAACTATATCCTTCGGCAGGCTCAATCGGTCATGGAAGAGGAGTTGGTGGACCAGATGGTGGTTGAATTAAAAGCGTCCTACACTCAACTCTACAATCCCTTGCAGCTTATGGATCAAACTTACCGCTCGATTTTGGAGAGACATGAGTTTCCTCGCGAGCGGGTTCGATTGATTTACCGACAGCTTTGTGGCGTCTATCGCTACCGTCATGGAGACAATCAGCTGGAGCTTCTTTTTGATGGGCGTACCCATTTCGAAAAATTCCAAGAGGATTGGACGGCTGCCTTGCTGTCCTATGTGCGGCAACTGGGCCAGTACGAGCCTTACGTGAAGACCCTACTTCGGATGACCTTACTTCACGATACTGAATCCCGTGCAGAATGGGCGGAAAACCATTGTAAGGCCTTTATCAACCAATTTTTTGAGTTGAAAGTGGTCAAAAGGCAAGGAGAACTTCTTCTGAAGGTTTCCTAAACTTGAATTTTCTGATGCTCATTGTTCAGCGCTTAGAAATTAGGGCTTAGCAGGTACTTGCTGTAGAATTCGTCGATTACTTTGACGGCTTCTGTAGCGGTGTCTACCAAACAAAATAGCTCCAAATCCGATTCACTGATGTAGTGTAGGTCATCTTGCAGTAGTCTGCTTTTAATCCAATCCACCAATCCACTCCAGTAGTCTTTACCCACCAATACGATAGGAAATTGACCAATCTTGTTGGTTTGGATGAGAGTGAGGGCTTCAAAAAACTCGTCTAGCGTACCAAATCCTCCGGGGAGCACAACAAAGCCTTGGGAGTAGCGAACAAACATGACCTTGCGCACAAAGAAATAATCAAAGTTGAGCAGCTTGTCGCGGTCAATGTAGACATTGTTAAACTGTTCGAATGGGAGTTGGATGTTGAGTCCTACAGATTTTCCTCCTTCCGAGTGTGCGCCCTTATTTCCGGCTTCCATGATGCCTGGACCGCCTCCTGTGATCACTCCATACCCATGGCGAACGAGTTTGGCGGCGATTTCTTCGGCAACTTTGTAGTAGGCATGGTCACTTGGGGTACGGGCGGAACCAAAAATGGTGACGCATGGGCCTATTTTGGCAAGCTTATCAAAGCCCTCGACAAACTCCGACATTACCTTAAAAATGGCCCAGGAGTCTGCACTTTTAATTTCGTTCCAATCTCGTTCCTTAAAGGCGTTTCGGATGCGTTCTTCCGAATTTTTATCTTCTGGCTCAGTCATGTTATTCCTTATTTTTGGTTCAAGGATACGATTCTCAGGGAGTAAAGATGGGGAATTTTAAAAAAATCAATACAAGTGACTGATATTGAGTGGAAAAAAATCAAATTGAATTCTAAAGCAAATACCCAAAAGGACTGCTAATTTTGTCTGATAATTAAATCGAGATGAATCTTTTCGAAAAGGTGCAGGCGGTAGAAGGGCTTTTTGTGGAATTGGAGGAGCAATCCAAGCAATTCCACGCAGAAGGGGGGATGGGATGCATTTCGGGTTGTGGCTTTTGCTGTTCCAATCCAGAGGTGCCAGCATCAGCTTTGGAATTTTTGCCCTTGGCTTTTGACTTGTATGAAAAGGGGATTGCAGAGGAGCTTGCTGCGCAACTTGCTGCTGACAAATCCAAGGGAGTTTGTGTGGTGTATCGAGCACAATCTGACGATTTGAGCAAGGGTTTTTGTGGCAACTATGCCAAAAGAGGCTTGATCTGTCGGGTATTTGGGGCTTCTGCTCGAAAAAACAACAAGACCAATTTGAAGGAATTAATCACCTGTAAATTGCTCAAATCAGAACGGCCAAAAGCCTTTCAAGAAGTGTCTGTACGCATCAATACTGATCTGGATATTCCGTTGGCTCCAGCCTACTACACCCGACTCAAAGACATAGACGAGTCACTTGCGGCATTTCAGCCTGTAAATGAAGCGATTTTATTGGCCTTGGAACTTGTCTTACGCTATCGATTCTACGAAGAAGAGGATGAAGCGAACTAGTGGATTTTAGACATTGCTTTTTTTAAGTATATTCGGTGATTCATAGGAGGACTTTCCCCACAAAAAACTTTCGGTATGGTGAATTTTACTGAGATCATTCAAACCATCAAATCCCTGGTTGAGACTAGAATTGAGCTAGTCAAGTCAGAAATCCAAGACCAATTGGTAGGGATGCTTTCTCGACTGATTTTACTGATTCTCATTGGGTCAATCCTGTTGGTGTCGGGATTATTTCTTTCCTTATCCTTAGCTTTCTACATCAGTCAAGTGACGCAAAGCCCTTATCTTGGATTTTTGATTGTGGCGCTTTGCTATTTAATTATTGTAGCATTTCTATACTTCACAAAGGACTCAAAAGGGTTTCAGAAGCAGTTTAATACCTTTTTGAAACAGTTTATTTTCAATTCACCTTCCAGAAAAAACTCCAATGAGTAAAGAACTAGAGCAAAAATCAGCAGCATTGGAGCAGACCTTAGTAAAGCAATTGAGTAGCTTCAAAAAAGGGTCTGAGGACTGGGTCAAAGTAGGAGCTGCAGTAGCAGTAGGTGCTTTGGTTGTTTATGGACTCACGCAGCTGAGCCATCGAAAGGAAGAAAAAAATACAGATAAGGCACTTGAGGTATTGGAGCGGGAGGGCTTACTCAATCCAGAAATTAAGGATCGGCTTACGCGTCCTAAAAGTTCTTCACTCTGGACTAGTTTGGCCCAAAAAGTTCTTTTCTTAGGCCTTGCGCTAGCAAAGGATAAGCTATACGAACAATTTTTTGCTGG
>SXYU01000257.1 GCA_005788235.1 Cytophagales bacterium | reverse complement strand
TACTTACCGATTTACCTGCTTTGGACAGCAATTGTGATCTTCCTTTTCCCAGTGATTTTTGGATTTGAATAAGATCAAAATGGAGGTGGTCTTCCATTTCTGAAAAATAAAATTTCATTTTACTTCAAAATCGTTATATTAAATTTTATTTAATGCCCAATCTGTGAAAAAAATAACCTTTTCTCTCTCCATCATACTTGTTCTAATTCTAGGATTCGTTTCCTGCGGTCCAGGTAAAACTACCGAAGAAACCGCAGTTGAAACTGCAAATCGAGTTGGCGGACTTGCCTTGTATACCGTTCGCGATTCCATGGCCATCAATCCCAAAGCTACCCTGAAAGCAGTTGCGGATGCAGGTTATGCCTACATAGAGTCCGCTGACTATGCCGAAGGCAAGTTTTACGGCATGACACCTGTAGCATTTAAAACAACCTTGGACTCCTTAGGCTTGAAAGCGATTTCGGCTCACATGGGCATGGTGACTTTGCAGAATGCCGACCAACTTATCGCAGATGTGAAAGCTGCTGGAATTACCTATTTTGTAATTCCTGTGCCACCAATGATGGGTATGTTTACCGTTGATCCCACTACAAATAAGCTTGGCATGAAAGGCACCGCAGATGAGCTAGTGAGTATCATAAATACAATCGGCGAAAAATGCCATAAAGCTGGCCTGAAGCTTTTGTACCACAACCATGATTTTGAGTTTATGCCCCTCGCCGATGGAACTATCATAGAAGATATACTGCTCGAGAAGTGCAACCCTGACTGGGTCAACTTCCAAATGGACCTCTATTGGGTAACCAAAGCGAATGCGAATGCACTTACCTATTTTGAAAAATACCCAGGCCGATTCAAAGCTTGGCATGTAAAGGACATGGATCAGGAAGGCAAGTTTGCCCCTGTAGGAACAGGTACCATCGACTTCAAATCTATCCTTGCCCAGAAGGAAAAGTCTGGCATGGAATTCTACCTGGTAGAGCAAGACCAAACTTTCAGTCTAGATCCCATAGAAGCCATTAAAGTCAGTCACAAGGGATTGGTAGATTTGGGATTCAAGTAATTGATTAGCCAGGATAACCATTACAAAGCGTACCGAAAATTCGGCCGCTTTTTTTAGCTATTCCAAAATCCCAAAACCCATAAAGATTAAGTTTTGGTGAAGTTTAGCTGCTACTCCTTCGCCCTCCTGAGATTTTTAGTACATTTAAATCTACAATCAAGTTCTTCTCTCCCATGCAAAAAATCATCTTTTTCCTTCTTTTGATGACCTTTTTCTCACTTCCAATCTTGGCTCAGTCTACCTTTATTCAAAATAAAATCATCGCCCACCGCGGTGCATGGAAAGCAAGGGAATTGCCGCAAAACTCAATTGCCTCCTTGCGTGAAGCCATACGCCTCGGCTGCGAGGGAAGCGAGTTTGATGTGTGGATGACCGCTGACGAGGTCTTGGTAGTCAACCATGACCATGAACTTCAAGGCTTGGATATCGAAACTTCCACCTATGATCAACTACTCTCCAAGACCCTTTCCAACGGAGAAAAAATACCCACACTCAAAGCCTACCTGAGCGAAGGGATGACCCAAAAAAGTACCAAACTGATTTTGGAATTTAAACCCTCCTTAATCAGCGTGGGTAGAAGTGAGCGCGTGGGGGAATTGTCTGTAAAAACGGTACAGGAACTCGGTGCCCAAGCCTGGGTGGATTACATCACCTTCAGCTACGAGGGAGGAGTCAAAGCCATCGCTACCGATCCCAAAGCCAATGTGGCTTACTTGAATGGAGATAAATCTCCTCAGGAACTGAAAGAAGTAGGATTTTTTGGATTTGATTACCACATCTCCCTCCTACGCCGCATGCCGCAGTGGATTGCCGAAGCGAAGGCGATCGGCCTTACTACCAATGCTTGGACCGTAAACAAGGAAGAGGACATGACTTGGCTCCTGGATCAAGGGGTGGATTTTATCACCACAGACGAGCCTGAGAAACTTGCGACACTAATTCCTTCTAAAAAATAAGCAATGCCAAAAAAAGGTCTCTTTACCAGAGACCTTTTTTTATGTTTAAGTAGCCGGTAAGAGCTTGCCGCAAACTTCGCCGAAGCCCACGCGAATTCCATCTTTTTCGCAGAAGCCTCGCATCACGACGGTATCGCCATCCTGCAAGAAGCTACGCTCCTGTCCTGATTCGAGTACCAAAGGTTTGGTTCCTCGCCAACTTAATTCAAGCATGGATCCAAAGGATTCAGGAGTAGGCCCTGAGATCGTTCCCGACGCCATCACATCTCCCACTTGAATATTGCATCCATTTACCGTATGATGCGCCAATTGCTGGGCCATGTTCCAGTACATGTACTTAAAGTTGGAGGTACAGATTGTTGTTTCTTTTTGGCCCTCCGGCTGCAATCCTACCTCCAATTGAATGTCAAAATTATGATAATTGCTGCAACTCAGGTAGGGTAATACTTCCGGATCTTGCACTGGTCCTGCGATCCGGAAAGGCTCCAAGGCTTCCAATGGCAAAACCCAAGGGGATATAGAGGATCCAAAATTTTTCCCTAAAAACGGCCCCAAAGGCACATATTCCCAAGCCTGAATGTCTCGTGCAGACCAGTCATTGAACAAGACCAGTCCAAAAATGTAGTCCTCTGCTTCCTTGGTGGATACCGAGTCCCCAAGTTGGGTTGATTTCCCTATAATGAAGGCCAACTCCAACTCAAAGTCCATGCTCCGACTTGGTCCAAAAGCTGGTTTATCCATGGTACCATCCTTAAACTGGCCCTTAGGTCTGCGGATAGGTGTACCGGACACCACAATGGAGGAAGCGCGGCCATGGTAACCTACCGGCAAATGTTTCCAGTTGGGCAGTAGTGCAGTCTCTGGATCACGAAACATCTTACCTACATTGGTGGCATGCTCCATGCTGCTGTAAAAGTCGGTGTAATCGCCAATTTTGACGGGCAAGAGCATTTCCACCTCTTTGCCTTTTATCAGCACATTGCCTCGAATGG
>SXYU01000256.1 GCA_005788235.1 Cytophagales bacterium | reverse complement strand
TCTAATTGGAAAAACTCTTTCAAAGCGGCAAAGACACGTTCTTTGGACCAGCCTAGAAACTCGTGTGCTGCATGTAAAGTGTTGAAACGCAAGATTAGCTCGTCCCATTTCTTTCGATCCAAGTTGTATTGCTGCATCAATTCAGTACGGACCGAATCTGCATCAATCACCTCCAGGTAGCCCACACGCTGCCGCTCCCATTCCAATCGCTTTTCATAGGCTCGGAGCTCTCGGTTTCTCTTGGTGAAATAACTTATTGGACCATAAATTCCAAAATTAGGCAGGGGTGAATTAGGATCCACTGCACCCAAACCTACTTGCTGACTGAGCCGCTTTTCTTCTACTGATTCCTCATCAGAGAGATATAATTTTCCGTCCTTGAATCGAAAACGATAAGGTTCAGCTTTCACTTGAAAGGTCGGCAGTAGCCTCGCCAAGTCCTGTAGCTCCACAAACAAAAAAGAATCTGCAGTCAAGGGCATTTTCTTTTCTAAAAAGCCTGGAAACTGAAAGATTAAGGTGTCTCCCTGCAAGGCTGGAATCGAAAAATAGCCACGGGAATTCGTACTTACCCTATCTCCTGAAGCGTGACTTACCACGACCCCTTCCAAGTATTTTTTGTCCCAAGCATCAATGACATTGCCAGAATACCGGCGTTGCGCAGAGAGGGAAACCACACAAAAAAAAAGGAAAAGTAAAAGAGAAATTCGCTTCATCGATTGCCAAAAGTAGCCACTGTAGTACAGCAAGAAAATTTAGGCATGTTAAAGAAGTTTAATTTCCCTATTTTTTGTTCAAAACAAGGTTTCAGAAAAAAGTATCTTTGAGCCATGAATTTTGAGCTCACCCGAATTGCTCCGACTCCCAGTGGCTATTTACACCTAGGAAATGCCTACTCTTTTTTACTCACCAAGGCTTTGGCACAAAAGCACGGTGCTAAAATCTTGCTTCGGATCGACGACCTAGACCGTGACCGCTACAGACCAGAATATGTAGAGGATATCTTTGATACCCTAGACTTCCTTGAAATTCAAATTGACCAAGGTCCAAAAAATCTTTTGGACATGGAATCTACCTGGTCTCAGGTGCATCGACTGCCATTGTATACCGAAGCCATCGAACAACTCCAACAAAATAGGCTCACCTTTGCTTGCACCTGTACCCGAAGTCAGATCTTACAAATTGACCCAAGAGGCGTGTATTTAGGGCAATGCTTAGACAGGCGAATTGCACTCACTAGAGAACAAGTTGCTTGGCGAATCAACACCCTCGATGCGGATTTTTTAGAGTTTCAGGAGTATCCAAAACAGGCAAAAAACTCAATTTTACCCGAAGAAGCTTCTTGTTATGTGGTGCGAAAAAAGGATGGACTCCCAGCCTACCAACTTTGCTCCTTGATTGATGACCTTCATTATGGGGTAGATTTGATTGTCAGAGGGCAAGATTTGTACCCTTCTACCCTAGCACAACTTGACTTAGCCCGCTTGCTTGGCAAGGATTCCTTCGCACAAACAATTTTTTACCACCACTCCCTATTGAAAAGTCAAGATCAGAGGAAACTCTCCAAATCTGCGGGTTCCAGTTCCATTCACCACCTACGGGAGGAAGGAAAGACCTTGACAGATCTATTTTCGCTGCTTGGCAAAAGTCTAGGACTGAAAGAGGAATTAAGATCCTTTGAAGAGTTCAATCAAAGCCTAGAACTATAAGAAAAGGTCACTAAGGCGAATGACAACCGTTGCCGGTTAACAGACCACAGCCAGTAGGGTTCAGCACATAAAAAACATCTTAGTATTTGGTTTCTAAACTTGATATCACCACGACTCGGCTGTCGTCCGTGGACTGTTGACCGCTAAAATTGTAATCGGTCCACGGATGACAGCCTGTAGATCGTGGTTTTTAAGCTGTCGACAATTTAATATTACTTGTACTTAGCTGCCTGCCCAGGTGCTACCGAAGATTTTTGGATAAACTTACGGATGTCCTCATTGGAAGTAGCAAGGTCTTCAGCTCTCAAGTACATCATGTGACCAGAACGATAGCCTTTAAAATCAATTCTATTTTTAAGCTTGCCATTTGGGTCGATATGCCAGGTGCTGTACTTTGCGTTGAAGTAGTCTGTACCCCCATCAAAGTAACCCGACTGAACCATCAAGTGTAGGTACGGATTTTGTCTCATCGCGGTACCCAAGTCGTTGGCCGTGTTCTCATTGCTACGGTCCCAAGGATTGACAGGCCCAAAAAGATTGTAAGTAAGATCTGTATTGTACTTCAATACATTCTTGGCATACAGGTTAAAGGCAGGCGCAAAGGCATGGTTCCAACTCGTCAAAGCAGGATCGAAATCGTATCGGTCACCTGCTTCCATTCGGTCAAATCCCTTGTAACGACTATCCAATCGACCTACGGTCATGCCATCTCTCGCTCTAAGCAACTCCTTCCAGAAAAAGCTAGTGGGCACCATCAAATTGTATTGAAGGATCGATTCCTTACTCAAACCAGAGTAATAGGCCATTTTGGTGGCGATGGCATCACGCTCGGAATCACTAAGTAATCCTCCCTTAGCCATGGCAGGAAGAATCTCATTGACAGCCATGGGTTCCACGATAGCCAAAATCTCATCCAAATCCTTTGCCTGCAACTCCGCCGGTAATGCTTTGTGGTACCAAGCAGTTGCTGCATAGTAAGGCCAATAGTTTGCCATTTTCACGGGTCCATCACGCAAGATGCCCATGTCGGTAGGTGATACCAAGATTACCCCATTGAAGTACATCCAATGGGAGTTTTGTAACTGAGAAACTAGGCCAGCTACACGGGTAGTCCCGTAACTCTCACCTATCAAATACTTCGGGGAAGCCCAACGATTTTGACGAGTCACAAAAGTATTTACCCAATCAGCCAAATACTTGATGTCTGCATTGATTCCGAAAAAGCTGCTTCGAGGCGTATCTTCCTTTACAATTCGAGAATAGCCTGTATTTACAGGATCGATGTAAACAATATCCGCAACATCCAAAATAGAATGTGGATTAGATTTGGTGCCATAGGGCTGAACAGGATAACCTTCTTCATCAATATTTAACACCACGGGACCAGTGTAGGCCAAGTGCATCCAGATGGAAGCAGATCCAGGACCACCATTGAAACTTACTACCAAGGGTCTTTTGGTACGATCTATTACATCGGTACGCTCGTAGTAGGTGTAAAATAGAGATGCAATGGGTTCGCCCTTTTCATCCCAAACAGGCTGGGTGCCTGCAGTAGCTTTGTAAGGCACTCGCTTGCCTTTGATTATCACTTCGGAGCTAGATTCCACCTTGGATTCTACTTCAATTTTACGCGTAGTCTGCGCTACAGTTAGGGTTACCACACAGAGTAGCAAAAGACTTAAAGATAGTTTTCTCATGGGTTTGACTTTTTTTAAAGGAAAGTAAATATGTTTTAATTTGAATATCTCGAATTGAAAATTACAGAAGCGGTAGGATGTTTTTTTTTGAGAGTGCCTTTAAATTTACATACCATGAAGAGGTTATTAGTAACTTAAGGTTCCTTCCAAAACCTGAACTGCCCTGCCTTGGATAAGCACACGTTCTCCCATTTTTTCTAGAAAAAGCTCACCTCCTCGATTACTTGCTTGATAGGCTTTAAAGCTTATTTTTCCAGTTTTCTTATGCCAATAATCCACCAATGCACAGTGCGCAAAACCCGTTACGGGATCCTCTGGTACGCCTACATTAGGACCAAAAAACCGGCTGACCATGTCGTAGCCCTTACCTCCAGCAGCAGTAATGATAAATCCTTCTTCACTTGTCTCCGCAATTTGTGTAAAGTTGGGCTTGAAAGACCGCACTGCCTCCTCATCAGCCAACTCAAAAATCCAGTTTTTCCGAAGTTGAGCTGACTGGATAATCTTGCTGCCAAAAATTTCGCCTGCATACGCAGGATGTTCGGCTAACACAGTCGGTATTAAGGGAAAGTCCATGCTGATCAAGTCTTCCTGCTTGGTCACCCGTAATTCCCCACTCAAGGTTTGGAAACGAATCCCTTTTCCTTGCTTTACCCATCCTGCAGTGTACATCCTATGGGCAGCCGCAAGAGTCGCATGTCCGCATAAATCAATTTCTACTTTTGGCGTAAACCAGCGAAGCGAGAAATTTCCCTCCTCCTTAGTTTTCTCAACAAAGGCTGTTTCGCTCAAATTCATCTCCATAGCGATGGCTTGCATCTCTTTTGACTGTAACGAATTTTCCAAAAGGCAAACCGCTGCAGGGTTTCCTGAGAATGGATTGTCCGAAAAAGAATCCAGAACTGCAATGGCTATGCTTCTCATCAATACGCCTGTTGAAGTACCTGAAAATGATGGATAAAATGGCCCGGAATAATCCACAGTAGGGCTCTCGTGCTCATGAGATTTCCATTAGCCGATCCAATTTCCTCAAAAGAAGCTTCTGGAAAAGTTTGTACCATTGAGCGGATTGCCTGACGTTGTATTTCAAAATCGGAAAGTAGATCATCCAAAAAAACGGCATTAAACTGTCCTTGAAAAACATAAGGATCTTGGTCAAAACCAGGAAGTGGTTTTTTCTCTCCTCTAGCAATGCACAGCGCACGAAAAGTCATAATTCGTTCTGTATCCAAAAGATGCCCCAAAACTTCCTTTGGAGACCATTTACCTGGAGCATAGGGAACACAGTCCCAACCCTCAGGTTTGGATGCAAATAAAGCCTTTAATTCTTGGGTTTGAGATTGAAGGAGAGTCGAAAAATTCTCATTTCCCAGCTTTGAAATATAGGTTTCAAAGAAGGAAGGATATTCGCCTTTTCTAGGAAGGGAAAATGTGTTCATGTAAAATTGACTAGGTTGTGTTAAAATCTGAACTAAATTTAAGTTGAACTTAAGATAGGATCTCCACCATGCGTCACATTTTATTCTTACTTACCGCCCTAAGCCTTGCTATCCCTGTATTTGGTCAGCAGGTTGTCATTCGAAATCCAGAAATCCAGCAGCTCGTGCAGCAGGTAAATGCCGATAGTTTAAAAAAATATACTACGACACTGGCTTCCTTCCACAGTAGACATACCCTCAACAGGGATGATAAAAATGGCATGCTTGCCGCTCAAAATTATGTAAAAGCTAAATTTTTAGAGTTTGCAGGAAAATCAAAAGGAAGTATGACTGCAAACATCGAGGAATTTGTAGTGCCGGGTGATGGGAGAAGGATCATGGCAGATGCCACTGTTGGAAATGTCATCGCCAAACTACCTGGAACCAATCCAAATGATCCTAGGATAATTATTGTTTCAGGGCATTTAGACTCAAGAAATAAGGATGTTATGGATGCAACTGGTTCAGCACCAGGTGCCAATGACGATGGCAGTGGTGTGGCTTTGGTGATGGAGCTTGCCCGCATACTCGCTTCTACAGAGTTTTCGGCAACGCTTCTTTTCGTGGCCTTTACTGGAGAGGAACAGGGGCTCAAGGGAGCGACTTACCTAGCGGACAAGGCAAAAGCTGAATCCTGGAAAATTGAAGCGGTACTCAACAATGATATTGTTGGAAATAGCAATTCCTCTGAAACCAACATCAGCGATAACACAGTTATGCGGGTGTTTTCAGAAACAATTCCATTGGCAGAAGATGAACGTGGCGCAAGCATCCGCCGCTCCATCAATTCGGATAACGACAGTCATTCTCGACAGCTGGCTCGCTACATCAAGGAACTTGGGGAACGCTATGTAGATCAGATGGAAGTGAAGTTAATCTATAGAAATGACCGGTTTCTTCGTGGAGGGGATCAAACTCCCTTTATGAAAAATGGGTTTACCGCAGTACGCATGTCCGAAATGAATGAAAATTTCCTATATCAACACGAAAACGTGCGGGTAGAAAATGGAATTCAGTACGGTGATTTACCCGAGTTTATGGATTTTGAATACCTCCGGAAAGTGGCCTCCGTTAATCTTGCTGCAGCAGCTTCTCTCGGCCAGTCTGCAGGAATGCCTGAAGAAGTAAAAATTGATGTGCGCGGGTTAAGCAACTCATCAACTTTGAGTTGGAAAGCCCCTATCCATGGCAAAGTAAAAGGATACTATGTACTCATGCGTGAGACCTCTTCATCCATGTGGGAAAAAAAGTTTTATACCGAAAACACCCAACTCAAGCTCCCTTACAGCAAGGATAACTACTTCTTTGCAGTACAATCTATTTCAGAGCATGGAACTGAAAGTTTACCGGTCATCCCCACTCCACTCTCACGTTAACAGCAGTTTTTTGTAGGTATCAACGATTTTGTCCTTTCTGGTAAATCCAGATTGGAGGCAACTTATTATACAAATTTTTCAAGGTCGAAAATATTTATTAAAACTAACTATTTCATTATATTTTTATATTATTAAAATAAAAAGATGTTTATTTAAATTTATTTAATTTATTTACACAAATTATTTTTTTTGCTTCACTTTCTTAATTGTGACCCATTTTTATGAACACACAAGAGCAATTTTTCAGAAGATTAAAACCGATTGTTTCGCCTTACTCCTCTTTAGCTGCTGAGGTAGCCATCACCCTCAACGTAAGTTTGGATAGCGCCTACAGAAGAATCCGAGGAGAAAAACTCCTAGACTTCGATGAAATAAGTTTGCTCTGTCAAGGATTCAACATTTCTGTAGACGAATTTTTCTGTTTGAATAGTGGCACCATCTTGTTTCAGACAGGCACCAAACCCTCCCAAAAAGATGCCTTAAAACAATGGATGGAGGATGTGTACAAGCAATTGTACTACATCAATAGCTACCCTAAAAGACACTTGTATCATCTAATTAAGGACCTTCCCCCCTTTTACTATTTTTTTCATCCCATTCTTGCCCGTTTCAAATTCTTTTTCTGGGCTAAATCCATTTTACCCCCTGGACATGCTCCGCTCGAAAAATTCTGCCTCAACCAGAAGGAGCTGTTTAATTACGAAGAATTATCGCAACGGATTATTCGAGCTTATACCAAAGTTCCAAGTACTGAAATTTGGAATAAGGATGCACTAAACACAACCTTACGACAGATTGAAACTTACCATGAGATGGGTTGGATTGAGAATAAGGAAACTACCAAATTGATTTATTCAAGTGTGCTAGATGTGATTGGACACCTCGAAAAAATGGCTATTCAAGGCAAAAAATCTCTTTTGGGCCAAAATCCTCTTTCAGAGCATGGAGAATTCCGGCTCTACCTCAACGACATCGTATCTGGGGACAATACGTTACTCGTGGAGCTAGGAGAAAGTAAAATCACCTACCTTAACCATAGCGTCCTTTATTTTGTAGGTTCCAAGGATTTCGAGTTTAATGAGCTAGTTTTTCGAAACATTGAAAATGTGATCAAAAAATCAAGTTTGATGAGTGGATCAGGTGAAAAAGAACGGACACAGGTATTCAATAAGCTGCGTAAAAAGATTTACTTTAAGATTGAAGCGATGGACATTACGACAAAAAACTGAAATATATTTTGGCTTCAATTTCAATCCGTGTAACTTACTTCAATGATTAGTTTGCGCTTTTTTATAGGATTGGTAGGGTTGATTGGAATTGCTTCCTGTGTTTCCAAAGCAACAGAAAATAAAAGCCAAGATCTAGGTGATCTTGCTTTTTCTTCTCCTGCTACCAAAAATGGCATGGTTTGGATTTCCGGGGGTGCGCTGATGATGGGAAGTGATGATCCTAGTGCATATGCTGCTGAAAAACCTGCTGTGAGTGTATCTATCAAGGGATTTTGGTTGGATCCTACAGAAGTAACCAATGCACAATTCCAAAAATTCGTGACTGCTACGGGATACCTAACTGTGGCAGAAAGGCCTATCTCCTGGGATGAACTAAAAAAGCAACTCCCACCTAATACACCAAAATTATCGGATGAGGACCTTGCTCCCGGATCTATGGTTTTTATTGCTCCATCCAGACCTGTTCCATTGCAGGATCTCTCTGCATGGTGGATTTGGGTAAAAGGAGCAAATTGGATGCACCCAGAAGGTCCAGAAAGCAATCTAGAAGGTCGAGAAAATCACCCAGTAGTTCATGTAGCTTATGAGGATGCGGTAGCTTATGCCAACTGGGTGGGCAAGCGATTGCCTACCGAAGCCGAATGGGAATTTGCTGCTCGGGGAGGACTAAAAGGTCAAAAATTTGCCTGGGGCGATGAATTTACCCCAAGAGGCATCTATCTTGCAAACACCTTCCAAGGGATTTTCCCATCAAGAGATGAGCGCTTAGATGGATTTGGTACTACGGCTCCTGTCAGATCCTTCCCTCCCAATGGCTATGGGGCATACGACATGATTGGGAATGTATGGGAACTCACTTCGGATTGGTTTGATGCCTTAAAGCACGCGCGAACTGCTGGAAAAGTGGCTAAGTTGGATGAAGGCATGAATCCCTGCTATAACCCAAGCAACCCTTATGCCATGGAGCGAGTAATAAAGGGTGGGTCATTTTTATGTGCATCCAATTACTGCGTGAATTACCGACCTGCAGCAAGACAAGGACAGGCCATTGATTCTGGAACCTCAAATGTTGGTTTCCGCTTAGTGTCAGATGGAATCTAGCTCCCTAAATCTTTATTCCATACCTATCTACTTCGGAACAATTTTCAATCGCTTTATTAGGAAATATAATTATCCGTTTATTCACCATAACCCAAATAAAATAAGGGTTGAGGATCAATTAAATGAGCTAGGGACCATTGACAGTGGTCTGTGATTGATTTGACCGCAGTAGTAATCACTTTTTAGCTACGAGTATAATTGGAGATAATAAGATTAGCGAATTCCTTTCTCTGGATACTTGGGAACAACTGTCCTTCCAAAAGCCATAAGTTCCTCGAACTGACCTTCCATATCGCCATTAGGGTACAGACAAGGTCCAATTCCTGCTTCCTTCTTTTTGTAATCCAGGTAGCCAATCACTATCGGTACATTCGCTCCAAGTGCTGTATGATAAAATCCTGTTTTCCATTTACTTACGGCACTTCGAGTACCTTCAGGAGTCACCATCACCACCAAGTCTTCTCTGTCGTTGAGCATCTGAATCATGGCCTCTGTGTAGGTTTGCTTCTTGCCTCCAGGTATGCGTTGACGATCAATGGGAATAGCTCCTAATCCAGACAATAACCAACCCAATGGACCAATCATTGATTCTTTCTTAATCGTAAAGCGAACGGGAATATCCATCAAATAGAAGGCAGCTCTAGCATACAAAAGATCCCAGTTGGAGGTGTGGGGAATAGCAATCAATACTGCTTTTTTCACACCTGCTGGCCAATTGGGCTGAAGACGCCAACCGGCCACCCAAAATATAAATTGGGAAAGTAACTTCATCATAACTCGCTAGATTGGGGTTGTAATTGGCTAGAAATTTCAAGTAAACTAGGATTGGCTTCAATGACTTTCATTGCTTGAATGTATCCCGCTTGAAAGAATTCTGGAGCCTTTTTCAAGTCAAAAACACCAAATTTACCTAATCCAGGGGGCTCAATAAAATAAGTACAAGCCGATTTCCGACTATAGGCATTGAAATTCATATTCATCATGACTGCACGCTCCAAAAGATTTTTAACATTTCGAACTGCTGCCAATTCTGGTAGATGATTGCAGTTGACCCCAATCAGGATCTCACAATTGGCTCGCAAAGGCTCCACAGGCAAATTATTCAGCACTCCTCCATCAACCAGGTACCGAGATTCATAAAAAATAGGTTCAAACATTCCTGGAATACAGGATGAAGCCAATATTGATTCGACCAACCTTCCAGTATTGAAATAAACCACCTCTCCTTTTCCTATATCTGTAGCCGCCACATGAAGGGGAACCTTCAGCGCAGCAAAATCATTGTGCGGAAGGTAGGTTTTTAATAGCTGGGCCAAACTATCCATCGTAAACAAGCCCTTCCAAGAGATGGCAGGTCGGATTAACTTGAAGTAGTTGGTTTCAATGATAATTTTCAATACCTCATCCGGGCTATATCCTTGGCAATACATGGCACCCACAATGGATCCAGCTGAACTGCCACTCACCTGGTTTGGAAAAATACCTGCTTCATTCAGTGCCTTTAGCACCCCCAAATGCGAAATCCCTCTGACTCCTCCGCCAGAAAAGGCAATTCCAATGCTTGGTTTAGAGTTCATCGAGTCGGAAAGTTTGATCCAAACGTACTCCCTTTTCGGTCATTTTCACCGTGCAACATTCATGTACCGAATCGTGCTCTAAAAAAAGCACATACTGGTTTAGAGCTGCCATTTCCAGAAATTCCTGCTTCTCTTGCAGTGTTAACAAGGGACGTGTATCATACCCCATCACATAGGGCAAAGGAATATGCCCCACTGAAGGAAGTAAGTCAGCCATAAACACCAAGGTATGCCCTCTATATTGCATTTTGGGCAGCATTTGCTTGTCCGTATGCCCATCCATTGTGAGGAACTCAAAGCCTGGAAATAAGGATTTAATCCCTAGGTCTAGGTAATTGAGCGCTCCATGCTCCTGCAATGGAAGGATATTTTCTTCTAAAAAGGATGCTTTTTCTCTTGTATTTGGAACCGTTGCCCAGTTCCAATGATCTTCATTTGTCCAATACGTCGCTCGAGGAAAAGTAAGTTCGTATTGCCCATGGGAACCATACTTCACACTACCTCCGCAATGGTCAAAATGCAAATGGGTCAAAAAAACATCCGTAATGTCGGTGGGATGTACGCCCAGTTGCTGTAAACTCTTGGCTAAGCTAGTATCTCCATGCAAGTAGTAATGCGCAAAGAAGCGGGCATCTTGCTTGTCCCCTATCCCAGTATCAATTAAGACCAATCGATTGCCATCCGAAACGAGTAAGCAGCGCATGGCCCATGGACAGAGATTGTTTTCATCCGAGGGATTGCTTCGTGACCAAATAGATTTGGGAACTACACCAAACATGGCCCCGCCATCCAATTTAAAAAAGCCTGTATCTACGGTGAAAAGCTCCATGTATGGTGATAAAAAACAATTTAAACCACTGTCAACAAGTAGTAAGAAGTGGCATCTCTAAATTGAAAATATGAAAATCGGAAAGTTTTATTCCACAACTACACCCATCGCACAGAACTTATCTATTCGCTTGGATATACGGTCTTCTACTTCAATTTTATCCAATTCAGCTAAAGCCTTACCAATTACCTCCTTGAGGGTTTTGGCCATTCCTTTGAGGTCTTTGTGAGCCCCTCCGAGTGGTTCTGGAATAATATCGTCGACCAGACCATTGGACTTCATGTCCGTAGCGGTCAACTTGAGTGCTTCAGCTGCTTGTTCCTTGTAATCCCATGATCTCCACAAAATGGAAGAACAGGATTCAGGAGAAATAACAGAATACCAAGTATTTTCCAACATGTAAACTTTATCTCCTATGGCTATGCCCAAAGCACCTCCGGAGGCTCCTTCTCCAATGATGATGCAGATCACCGGCACTTTGAGCATAAACATTTCTTTGATATTGCGGGCAATGGCTTCCCCTTGACCCCTTTCTTCTGCTTCCAAACCCGGAAATGCTCCTGGAGTATCGATAAGCGTTACGATGGGCTTGTTGAATTTTTCTGCCATCTTCATTAGGCGAAGTGCCTTCCGATAGCCCTCCGGATTGGCCATCCCAAAATTACGCTCTTGACGCTGCTTGGTATTTCTACCCTTTTGCTGTCCAATAAAAAGTACAGTTCTGCCGTCAATATCACCCAAGCCACCAATCATGGCCTTGTCATCTTTCACGCTACGGTCCCCATGAAGCTCAATAAAGTCGTTGGTGATTTCGTAGATGTAATCTAAAGCATAAGGCCTATCCGCATGTCTGGAAAGCTGTACCCGCTGCCAGCGCGTAAGATTCGAGAAGGTTTCCTTTTTCAAATCCAAAATTTTACCCTCTAGAGATTGAATATCCTTGCTTAGGTCGATGTTTCTTCCCTTTGCCAATTCCTTCATCTCCTGCAATTTTTGCTCTAAATCAGCAATGGGTTTTTCAAATTCTAAGACCATTTACGTAAATTTTTGAAAAACAAATATAAGGATTAGTCTTAATCTCTGATGGAAATTTGAGTGAAAAGGAAGGTGAGCAGTAGACTTAAATTTCAGAATTAAAGAACAGACTTTTTACTAAGGAGTAGGATAACCACATGGATACTTTCTATCAGGTTACTACTGCTTACAAACAAAAAAGTCCCTAATTTCTTAGGAACTTT
>SXYU01000255.1 GCA_005788235.1 Cytophagales bacterium | reverse complement strand
TTAAAAGGCCTTAAACTGATAGGTGATTCCTAGTCCATAGCCAGAAAATTGGCCCATATTTCTTCCAGAAATTGCCTTTTGGTAGGAAGCAATAAGTCCAAAGCCTCTACCATTATTTTTAAAATAATACTGAGCAAATCCCTCCAGCCGGTCAAAATTCACCTTATTGGTAGGCTGAGGCATGGAATAGATCCGAATATCATCTCCAGAGGTAGATTTGATAGAAGTTAGGCTTGCCTCAATCCGTAATTTTTTCTTAAACATCCATGATCCAAGGGTCACTTGCCCAAGAAAAGCATTAGGCACATCCATTTTTGACGTGTAATAGGCCTGATACGCGTAATAAAAATCCCGCTCTGCCTCGGTAACTCCCCTATGCAAATAAGAGTAAGATACCCTGAAGTAAGGGCCTTTATCCAATTCGTATTTTCCAATGGCTCTTATGCCTAGTTCATTGGCTCCGAAGCCCAAGCTAAATGGCATGTAATCCGATAAATAATTTGAGGCTGGCGTACTAAAGCTCAGGTTAGAAAATCCGGTCAATTTGCCTTTGCCAATAGATTTCTCTAGGAATAATGCCTTCACCGAAATCCCTAAATCTTGGATTCCTTGTACTCCTGTCAGTTGCCCCGCAGAAGCTGCAGTTTTTACATAGGGAAGACTGAGGATTACGTTGACCTTGTCGGTAATCCCACCTACAATCATGGGCATGCCCATCTGCCGGGTGAAGTTACCGATGTTTTGATTTACTCGTATCGTGGAGCCCTCCCAATACCGATCCCAGGTGACCTGGTCGTATTGTAGGGCAATGCAAATCTCTCCTTTTGGCATCATTAAGCCATCCAAGGGAGTTTGAGCATGCGCTGTGGTAAGGAATCCCAAGCTTGCGCAAAGCAAAGCAAGGAATCTGAAATGATTCTTCATCGCTAGTAAGTATTGAGGTAAATAAAAATGATTACACACGAACCCGATCAAGAATTTTCATTTGAATAGGAGTTACGTGTCGATTAGTTTGAACCCAACAGCTAATTTATGTGCTGGTGAAGGGCCAAAGAAAAAATTAGCTACCCTGCGGAGGAGGGCTGTCCAAAGTGAAACTAGGACTCAAATACTTTGAAAAAATAAATTCTGTTTTTGTTTTTGACTTAGGAGTATGCATCCCTTCAAAGGAAAGTAGCCCAGTGCCAAGGTAATCTTTAGCAAACTGCAAACCCAAATTACTCGTTTCTTGGTCTTGGGGAAGCTGATTTTCTGCAAGGGCGGAAATCCATTTTTTGACGGTCACATCCAATACCTCTCGATCGGTATCTGGCACATAGACCACCTGCAAGGTGTCGTTTTGATAGCGCTGTTTGATGGCTCGGTAATAGTTACCTTCCAATTCAAAACGTGTGTTAGTGGCTTGAAAATCCTCTTGATTAGCCAGATAGGGTGCATTGAGTGGAACTTTCATGATCCGCTCCTCTAGCTGTATCTGCTGCTCTCCATAGATTTGATTCATCCAATTTCGCTCTAGGGATACATTCGCGGAGAGGTATACCGCATAGTATCCGAAGTGAAAGAGGACAAAGCAAAAAAGGAGTGCTAGGGCAACTGCGTTTTTCAATTCAGAGAATGTTTAATCAAAAATTGAAAGAAATGCGGTGAAAAGCAATACTTGGTCAAAAGTTTCTCCAAATGAGGCACTATTTGATAACCCAAAATAAAATACTCAAGCCCAAAAATAGTAGCGTAGCAACCCCATACACTTGAATGACCTTGAGTCGATTAAATCGGTCCAAAAACCACAATACAAGCACCGGACGAATCAGCCCAAGAATCAGGAGGGTGCTTGATGCCAAGGCTAAAACCTGGGCGAACAATTGAAGTACTTCTAGCATAGCTCAAAACTAAAAAAAGGAACAGCTTTCGCCATTCCTTTCAATTTGATATTTATAAAACTTATTTCTTACGCTTAATTTCTTTCATTTCGTATCCTTCAATGGTATCGTCGATTTCGATATTGTTGAAGTTTTTAATTGAAATACCACATTCGTAGCCAGCTTTGACCTCCGAAACATCGTCCTTGAATCGCTTCAACTGGTCGATTTCTCCTTCATAGATTACGATACCTGCACGGATGATGCGAATTTTATTTTTTCTAGTGATAAAGCCATCTGTCACATACGAACCGGCAACTGTACCCACCTTTGTGATTTTGAACACTTCACGAACAGTGATATTACCGGTGATGATCTCTTCGTATTCTGGCTCCAACATTCCTTCGATCGCATCCTTAATTTGATTGATTGCATCGTAGATGATTGAATAGTGGCGAATCTCAATCTCTTCTTGTTCAGCAAGCTTTTTGGCATTGGGAGAAGGACGAACCTGGAAACCAATAATGATTGCATCCGAAGCTGAAGCAAGCAATACATCCGATTCAGAAATCTGGCCCACCCCTTTGTGAATGATACTTACCTTAACCTCATCTTTGGATAGCTTGAGCAAGGAATCCGAAAGTGCTTCCACCGAACCATCCACATCACCTTTGATGATGATGTTGAGTTCCTTGAAACTTCCAATAGCCAATCTACGACCGATTTCATCCAAGGTGATGTGCTTCTTGGTACGCAAACTTTGTTCGCGTTGGATTTGCTCTCTGGAATTGGCAATCTCTCTAGCCTCTCGTTCGGTATCGTATACTTTGATGGTATCTCCTGCTTGTGGAGCACCGCTCAGCCCCAACATCTGCACAGGAGTAGATGGACCCGCCTCTTTCAGCTTATTCCCTTTGTGATCAAACATTGCTTTAACTCGGCCATAGTGCTGACCAGCAAGCAAGACATCTCCAATTCTCAAGGTGCCTGCCTGCACCATGACAGTAGAAACATATCCTCTACCTTTATCCAAAGAAGCTTCGATTACAGTTCCTATTGCATTTTTGTTTGGATTGGCTTTCAATTCCAAGATTTCTGATTCGAGGAGCACTTTTTCTAAAAGTTCATCTATTCCTTGTCCTGTCTTAGCTGAAATATCTTGAGACTGGTATTTTCCTCCCCAATCTTCTACCAACAAGTTCATGTTGGCCAGCTCTTCCTTGATTTTCTCAGGGCGAGCATTGGGTTTATCCACTTTATTGATTGCAAAAATCATTGGAACACCAGCTACTTGAGCATGGTTGATTGCTTCTTTAGTTTGTGGCATGATACTATCGTCAGCAGCAATCACAATGATTGCGACGTCAGTGATTTTAGCTCCTCGAGCTCTCATTGCAGTAAAGGCCTCGTGACCCGGGGTATCCAGGAAGGCGATTTTGTTACCTGTTTTGGTCCGTACATCGTAGGCTCCAATGTGCTGAGTAATCCCACCAGCTTCCGCAGCAGTTACTTTTGACATTCGAATAAAGTCTAGCAAGGACGTTTTACCATGATCTACGTGTCCCATGATGGTGACAATCGGTGCTCTTTCGAGGAGTTCCTCCTCGGTATCAAGTACCTCTTCTTCCATCTCATCTTCGATGGATTTAGTAAATTCTACATCAAACCCAAATTCATCGGCAATGATGGTGATTGCTTCTGCATCTAGGCGTTGGTTGATGGATACAAACATTCC
Source organism: Cytophagales bacterium (assembly GCA_005788235.1). Lineage (GTDB taxonomy): Bacteria > Bacteroidota > Bacteroidia > Cytophagales > Cyclobacteriaceae > Algoriphagus. The sequence goes on along the minus strand of SXYU01000255.1, from coordinate 2,869 downwards.
CAGTGACAAGCAGGCAGATATAATTTGGTTGACCGACACGTCCAAAAGTGCTGCCAAGTCATTGGCAGAAATAAATTCGGTTACTTTTAAGATTTTTACCTCATCTCCATCAGTTTCTACATCGCGATCACGTTCGGCACGCTTGTCGCGTCTAGACTTGGTTTTCCCTCCTGGCTTGTTGCCTTGAAGTCTTGCAAGTGTTTGCTTGATTTGATCTTGAATTTCCTTTGGAGTCGGTTCCGCCTTTTGGATTCGCTGCTGAGGACTACCTCCAGCTGGACGGGGTTGACCCGGTCTTGCTGGCTGTCCAGGTCTTGAAGGCTGACCTGGCTTTGCACCTCTTTGTTCCTGAGGACGGTTTTGGGGGCTTGGAGCTGGTCCCACAGGATTTGGCGCTCCTGGTTTACTATCAATTCGCTTTCTTGGCCGTTTTTTATCCTTCCCTCTCTCATCGGAAGAAGCTACTGGCCCTCCTTTTTTCTTGGATCTGTCCGTAGGAAGTTCAATTTTACCAAGCACGGTAAGCCCTTTGAGTGAATCCGCTTTGGCAGAGATAAGTTCTTCCGGAATCACCTCAAATTCTATACTTGGGCTATGAAGATCAACAACCGCAGGAGAAGCTGGAGGGATAGCTTCAGTCGGAGGAGTTGAAACAACAGGAGCAACTGACTCAGGTTTTTTTTCTTCTTTTATTGGCGCTGAAGCTGGCTTCGGCTGAGGTGATGGAGGGGTCTGTGGTGGCTTTTTGGAAAGATCTACTTTGCCCAAAACCTGAATCCCTTCTAATTTTGGCTCTTCAGAAGCTAATTTTTCCTCTTGTGGCGCTGGAGTCTTCGCTTCAGGCGCTGGAGTAACTTGCGTCTCTTGAACGGGTGGAGGCACAGGTGTTGGTTCTACAACTTTTTCCTGCTTCGGCAGATCCTGCTCCGATGCTGTAGGCTCATGTCGCTTTCCAATGGAAAGATGTGAAGCCTCTTCCTTTTCAAGGGCAGAGGACTTAAATTCCTTTTCCAACATGGACACTTGGTCCAACGTGATTTTGGAATTGGGATTGTTCTCCACTTCATAGCCCTTTTTAGCTAGTGACTCAACTATGGTTGCCGTCCCCACGTTAAGTTTTCTGGCTATCTGGCCTAATCGCATCATTTTTTCTTCTGACATAAGCAAAAACCTCTTTCGAAATCTTAAGTAAAATTAGGGTAATCCTCGGGGTTAAAGCCCCTTATTGGTCAAATTCTGTTCTAAGTATTCGGAAAATCTCGTCGATTGTTACTTCTTCCAACTCCGTTCTACGAATCAAATCTTCTTTACTTAGCACCAACACGCTCTTTGCAGTGTCTAGGCCAGTTTTTTTGAGTTCGTCAATGATCCACTGATCGATTTCATCTGAGAACTCATTCAAGTCTACATCTTCCTCTTCCTGATCATTCAACTCACGGAATACATCGATTTCATAGCCTACCAATCGGCTTGCTAGTTTGATGTTGAAGCCTCCTTTTCCAATCGCTAAAGAAACCTGATCTGGCTTTAAAAACACAGAAATTCGTTTGGTATCCATGTTGATAGAAAGTGAAGAAACTTTTGCTGGACTCAGGGCACGGGAAACATACAAGTCTAAATTCTCTGTGAAATTGATCACATCGATATTTTCATTTTGTAGTTCACGTACGACAGCATGAATACGAGATCCCTTCATGCCCACGCAAGCACCAACCGGATCAATACGGTCATCATAAGACTCTACCGCTACTTTGGCGCGCTCCCCTGGCTCACGTACTACTTTTACAATGGTGATTAAGCCATCGTATACTTCTGGAACTTCATTTTCAAAAAGTCTTTCCAAGAAAACAGGGGAAGTACGAGACAAAATCACTTTAGGATTTCCATTAATCATGTCTACACGATGCACTATTGATTTGACAGAATCACCTTTTCTGAAGCGATCTTTGGAAATTTGTTCACTTTTCGGGAGGATCAATTCATTGCCTTCGCTGTCAATCAAAAGAATTTCGCGCCCTAGAATCTGATACACTTCAGCTGAAATGATTTCTCCTACTTGCTCCTCGTATTTGCTGAAAAGAATATCCTTCTCTAAATCTTTAATACGCTGGATCAGGGTTTGACGAGCCATTTGAACAGCTCTTCTTCCAAATTCTTCGAGCTCTATTTTTTCGTAGACTTCTTCACCTACTTCAAAGTCAGGCTCAATTTTTTGAGCATCAGAGAGGCTGATTTTATCAAAATCCCAGATGTCTTCAGAGTTGTCATCTACAATTTCTCGAATTCTGAAAATTTCCAAATCACCTTTGTCGGCATTGATGGTCACGTCAAAATTCTCGTCCGATTCAAATTTTTTGCGAATCATCGCTCTAAATACATCTTCCAGTATGCGGATCATGGTTGGACGATCCACATTTTTAGATCTCGCAAACTCTGCGAAGGATTCAATTAATATTTTTGCATCCATTGGTATTAGTTAAAAGATACTTGTACGATAGATTTTTTTATTTCATTGAAGGAGATGATTTGCTCCTCTTCAATACTCTTTTTTGCTTTTTCTTTTTTGGTTACCACCACCTTAATCCCCTGCTCATCAACTTCCTTTAATTTGCCTATCATTTCTTCTCCTGAAACTAGATAGACTTTAAGAGACCTGCCAGTATTTTTTTGGTATTGTCTTTTTTCTGTGAGCGGATAATCCAATCCGGGTGAAGACACCTCTAGAATATAGGCTTCGTCCAATTGTTCATTGGTTTCAAGCTCTCCAGACAAAGCCCTACTCAAAGATGCGCAGGCAGCAATAGTCATTCCTTGGTCGGCATCTACCAAAATGAGAATTTTGGTTTTGTCAGCCACCCGGTCAATTTTC
>SXYU01000254.1 GCA_005788235.1 Cytophagales bacterium | reverse complement strand
CCATGAAGGTGATTATCCCCATTGGTCTTCGCTAAGTTGTATGTCTTTCCTTCCAACTTGAATTGGGCATTCGCAATTCGGTTGGCCACTCTACCTGCAGTCGCGCCAAAGAAGGGGTTTTCTTTATCTAAAAAATCCTCTACTCGATCCAAAGTCAAGGCCACATTCTCCTTCTTCCCATCACGGTCAGGTGCTAGGATTTTGTAAACAAGCCCTCCATAGTTTGAAAGTTCTACTTGAATGGTACCGTTGTCCAACACATAGCGGAAAACGGGCTTTCCCTGAAAGTCAGTTAGGTGTTCGGATTGAATCATAAAGGTGGTGGTTGGTGATTTGGGGTTTTGTTTTGGAGGAGCGGTACAGCTACTTATCGCTACGGCAATTAAAAGTAGGACTTGGCTTAACCGGAGATTTAAACTAGGAATTAAGTTCTTTTTCATATACAGTTTAATTTCTGAGGTGATTTTTTTCGATACGATCCAATTGGCTTTGTAGTTCTTCTCTTCCGATCCACTTTCCTCGGATCACTACACCCACGGGCTTTTGGAGGGTTTTGAGATCTAGGAGTGGGTTTTGTTCCACGAGGACAAAATCGGCTTCATAGCCTTCTTTAATTTGTCCCCAACTGCCTGTTGCCCCCATGTATTGTGCAGGAACGAGCGCTCCTGTTTTTAAGATTTCCAGGTTGGACATCCCTGCTTCCGACATCAAGTCAATCTCGTGATGGATCGAAAATCCTGGAACATTGAATACTTGCGGGGAGTCGGAAGCCATGATCATGGGGACGCCAGCGCGGTGCATTTCCAGAAATAATTTCCGGCGAAAGGCAAGGTAGGGAGCCACCACTTCTTTGTTCAACATGCCTGCCCGCTCCAATTGCTTTTTGGTATTCACCCATTGTTGTATCTGTAAGCCGGGGAGGTATTTCATTTCTGGAGCCAAGCGAAAGGTATCAGCCGGAATGTATCCAAAATACCGATCAAACAACGTAAGGGTGGGCGCCAAGTAAGTCCCTTTATCCAAGGTCTTTTGGATAAGATTGGGGAGTTTGCTCCAGTCCACTTGGGAGGATAAATTCAGATTAAATGGACCTGAGGTAGCTGGGTCAATGGTAACCGTACTGGGAAGCAGGCCCTCCATGTATCCATCCATGTGTTCGATGGATTTAAAGCCATCTTCTAGGGCCTGATTAATCCCAACATCCAATGGCACATGTCCTCCAAATGGGATATTTTCTGCCTTAGCTGCAGTTGCAATTGCTCTCATTTCATCCGAAAGCACTCCAGGATGGATCTTCAAGTGATCGTAGCCTTCTTGCTTTTGGGATTTGACCATCGCCCCCCCCTGATCTGGGTCTGTCACGGAATTGGCATTGAAGGATGGTCCTGAAATGTAGGTTTTTGGACCCATCAACTGCCCCGCATTCAATTTATCTCGAAGGGCAATGTGGCTAGGATGTCCCAGCATACTTCGTATACGCACCACCCCATTGGCTAGGTAAAGCCACATGGATTCCTCCTGGAGCTGGGTATTCCCATCGGCAGCTACCGGCAAGTGCGCATGGAATTCGGCAAGCCCAGGGAAAACATAACTGCCCTTGCCCTCGACTTGGGTCACTTGCTGCCAGGCTGCGGGCAACTTTCCAGCAGGGACAATGGATTCAATTTTGCCATTTTTAACCAAAAGGGTTTGGTCTTTTTGGATTTTTCCTGTTTCCAAAGAAAGCACATGGACGGACGTGATCACCAGGTCTTGGCCAAAAGCCACAAGCGAAAGAAGTCCAAAAAGTAGGGTTAGGGCAAGTGATTTGAATGTCATGCGAGTTTGCTTCAGTTGATTCTTCAAGTTCGCTCCTTGTTTCACCAAATCCAATCCCGTTGATGGAAAAAAGAGGATTATTTGGTCAACGGTCCACAGTCCACAGTTCACGGCTGAGGGTATTGAACCTCAACTCCTAGTTGCTTTTTATCCAGCGACTTTTCAAAAAAAAGCTGGACCTAGGCCCAGCTTTAATGAATCATCCCATTTAGGAGTTCGTCCATTGCGTGTGGTAAAACTTCCCAGTTGGGTCATCCTTGCGCTGGTAGGTATGTGCCCCAAAATAATCGCGCTGGGCCTGAATCACCGAAGCCGAAGACTCGGCAGTAATCCGACCGAGGAGGTAGTTGATCCCTGCACTCATCACCGGTAAAGCAAATCCATTCGTCAAGCCCAAGCCCACCAATTCCGCCAAGGCCTTTCTTCCAGAAATCACCTGTTCTTTCACTCCCGGGATTTCAAAGAAGGCTACTTGATCTGCATATTTAGCAGAAATTCGTTCCATCAAGCCGGATCGGATGATGCAGCCATTGGTCCAGATGCGAGCGATTTCGTTCAAATTAAGTCCCCAGCCTTTGGTGTCTGACACCGTTTTCATCAATCGAAAACCAACCTCGTGATTGATGATTCGAGCCAAGGTGTATGCTGCTTTGATTTTGGGAAGCCAAGTTTCCAAGGAACCCTCAACCTTATGGAATTCATGTTGAAAGGTTTTGGAAAATGCCACGCGCATCGCTTTCTCTCCCGATACCCCTCGGGCATTCACGGCCTCAGCCAAGGGGCTAAAGGGAATTCCGTATTCCAATGCGGTGGTTAGCGACCAAGCACCGGTCCCTTTTTGACCCGCCTGGTCGAGGATTTTATTGAGCAGCAACTCTCTGCCTTCTTTGAAAAGTAAGAGATCGGCAGTGATTTCCAGCAAGAAGGACTTCAACTCACCTTTTCCCCAATCCGAAAAAATGGCAGATACCTGCGCTGCCGTGCAGCCAAATCCAAAACGTAGGAAGTGAACCAGCTCCGCCAAGACCTGCATCTCCCCGTACTCAATCGAGTTGTGCACCATTTTGATAAAGTGACCTGATCCTCCCGGACCAACATAGGTCACGCAAGGTTTCCCATCCTTGTCTTTGGCAGAGATTCTACCCAAGAAATCTTCCACCATCGCATAGCCTTCCGCATTTCCGCCAGGCATAATGGATGGCCCTTTGCGTGCACCTTCTTCTCCACCGGAGACGCCCATGGGAAGGAAATGCATGCCCACTTCTTTGAGGCGATTGACTCGTCGATCGGAATCCAGGTAGAATGAATTGCCTCCATCGATCACCAAATCTTCTTTCTCCAAAATCGGAATCAAGGCATCCAGCTGGGCATCGATCGCGGCACCGGCAGGAATCATCATCAATATGCGACGCGGGGTAGTCAAGGAAGCCACAAAAGCTGCAAGGTCTTCAAATGCAGCCATTTGGGTGAATTCCGGGTTTTCAAGGAGCACCTTTTGAGCGATACCCTCCTCCTTACCCGCTACAAAGCGGTTGTAAAGGGATACGGAAACCCCATTTTCTGCTAGGTTAAGTGCCAGGCTTTTGCCCATCACTCCCATTCCGATCACCCCTATATTCATTTTCATCTCTTGCATTGTTAAATAGTGAAGGGACGCCTCCAGCACCTGGTCTGGTGTCCCTGAAATGTCAACTAGT
>SXYU01000253.1 GCA_005788235.1 Cytophagales bacterium | reverse complement strand
CTTGCAAATAAAGCCGAGCGGTTGGAATACATCCGCAAGGACCCCTTCTTGAATTCGCTTCAAGTTAAGTTTGCCTATGCCATCACCTGCCACAAGGCGCAAGGCGGGCAATGGAAGGCTGTGTTTATCGATCAAGGGTATGTGGTCGAAGAGCAATTGGATAAATAATTTGTTCGTTGGCTCTACACCGCGGTAACTCGTGCTTCAGATGAATTGTATCTAGTAAACTTTTCCCCAACTTTTTTCGTAAAAGGATTGGTAGATGAAGATCCAGAGGATTAATTATAAAAAAAATGTATTTAGCTTGGTGTACTTACATTTTTAGGTTTATTCTGGATTTAATAATAAGGATTTGGAATTTTATTCATTTGTAAGCTGTTGTTTTGAAGAATCCATCAAAAATTTGAATATTTGACAATTAAACCACATTAACATGAAAAAAATAGCACTTCTTTTCAGCTTCTTTGTTTTGGCGCTTGCATTTCAAGCTCAGGCTCAACAATCAGGTCCCGTAATTACCTTCAAGGAAAATTCCAAGGACTTTGGGGATATCACCCAAGGGCAACAAGTGGCACATACCTTTGTATTGACTAATACAGGGAATCAGCCTTTGATTATTTCTAATGTGGCAGCTACTTGCGGCTGTACTGTACCTAGCTGGCCTAAGGAGCCGGTAGCACCTGGCAAATCTGCCGAAATCAAAGTTTCTTTTAATTCCGCTGGAAAGGTAGGTCAACAAAATTCGGTCGTACGAATTTACTCCAATGCATCCGAACCTATCGAGAAAGTTTCTATGATTTCAAACGTGCTGACACCTAAGAACTAAAGAAATAAATTTAGAATTACAAAAGCCTGTTCCTCAGTAACAGGCTTTTTTATTACCTCCCAACTTTAATTGATTACTGAATTTATGGCAGCCAAAAAGGAACGTAAAGTAACGACAAGACAAGTATTTGCCACCATCATCTGGCCTCGACGAAAGCAACTTTTTATAGGCCTTATTTTAATTATTATCAGTAGGCTAGCAAGTTTGGTCCTTCCGGGAGCCACTAAATTTTTGATTGATGAGGTGATCCCGAGTAATGACCTCGAACGCTTGAAATGGCTTATCATCTCAGTTGTACTAGCTATTTTAGTACAGGCAATTACTTCCTATTCGCTAACTCAAATTCTAAGTGTAGAAGCGCAGCACTTAATTTCCAAATTGCGATCCAAAGTGCAGCAGCACATCATCAAACTCCCCATTCGATTTTTTGATAATTCAAAAACGGGGGAATTGGTATCTCGCATTATGACCGATGTGGAGGGAGTTCGTAACCTTGTAGGAACAGGATTTGCCCAGATGATCGGAGGCGGGTTGGCAGCAGTTATTTCCTTAGGCCTTTTGATTTCAATTAGTCCATCGATGACAGCTTTTGTGTTATTACCTGTATTAATATTTGGATTAGTATCGCTCAAGGCCTTTGGTAAAATTAGACCCATCTTTAGAGAAAGAGGAAAAATAAATGCGCAAGTAACCGGTAGACTTACAGAAACCCTGGGTGGAATTCGGGTAATTAAAGGATTTAATGCTGAAAATCAGGAGATAAAAACCTTTGAAAAAGGGGTTGAGGAATTGTTTTTGAATGTAAAGGCCAGCTTAACGGCCACAAGCTTTGTTACTTCCGCAGGGGCTTTGTTGCTGGGGCTAGCTTCTGCAGGCATCATGGGTTTGGGTGGCTATCAAATTATGCAAGGAGCCATGACCTTTGGAGACTTTCTTGCATTCACCTTGTACCTTGGATTTATGATTGCACCCATTGTCCAAATGTCAAACATAGGTAGTCAGCTCACTGAAGCCTTTGCAGGATTGGACCGTACGGAAGAAATCATGAACATGCCTTTGGAATCAGACGATAAAAAGCGAACAGTAGCCTTGGCCAATATAAAAGGAGATATTCGGTTTGATCAGGTGTGCTTCGCCTATGAATCAGGAAAGGAAGTGGTAAAGGGGATTAGCTTTGACGCTCCAGCGGGCTCTGTCACTGCATTGGTAGGTACTTCAGGCTCTGGAAAAACTACGATTGCAGGATTAGCAGCCACTTTTTTAAACCCAGATTCTGGGGTAATTTATTTGGATGGCCACGACCTGCAAACCATCACATTAGATGCCTTTCGCGCTCAACTCGGCGTGGTCCTGCAAGATGATTTTCTTTTTGAAGGCACTATCCGAGAAAACATATTATTTCCAAGACCAGATTCATCCGACGAACGATTGGGAATGGCGGTTAAAGCCGCTTACGTTAATGAATTCACCGATCGTTTTGAACAAGGGTTGGATACCTTGATTGGTGAGCGAGGAGTCAAACTTTCGGGTGGGCAAAGGCAAAGAATCGCAATAGCAAGAGCTATTTTGGCGGATCCACGAATCCTTATCTTAGATGAGGCCACCTCCAATTTGGATACGGAATCGGAATCGTTGATTCAGGCGAGCTTAAAAGAGTTGATGCATGGACGAACCACCTTTGTCATTGCACACCGATTGAGCACCATTCGACAGGCAGACCAAATTTTGGTAATTGAAAATGGTCAAGTGGTGGAGCAAGGCAAGCACGAAGAACTTCTCGCTAAAAAAGGAAGGTATTTCGAATTGTATACCTATCAAGCACGAATTTAAGGGCCTAGGATTCCTTATTCTTTTCCTTCGAAAGGGTCAGCAAGGCAACTGTACTCAAAATCAAGATTGTTCCTACCCAATCGTAACCTGAAAAAGATACATCCAACCAAAGCACGGCAGTTAAAGTGGCGGCTAGGGGCTCCACGCTGCACAGCAAGCTGGCGATAGTAGCCCCAATTTTTGAAACTGCAGTTAGAAAGAAATAAAAAGCCAGCACCGTTCCAAAAAGCACAATGTAGCCAAATGCAAGCCAAGTTTCTCCATCCCAACCACCCGAAAAACTCCAGGGTTGGGTACCAATAGACAAAACAATGCCGCCTATCAGCATGCCCCAGCCTGTAATCGCTGCAGGAGAGAAACTACGCAGCAACCCTACTGGTTGGATAGTGTAAAAGGCAAGGGCTAATGCGGATAAAATTCCCCAAAACAATGCCATATTTGAAATTACTAGGGTGTCGGTAGATCCATGAGTAACCAAAAGGAAGGTGCCTGCGAGTGCAAAAATCAAAGCCAAATATTCACCTAATACAGGCCAGGTTTTATTTTTCAGTGCATAAAAACCAAGTACAAAAACAGGTCCAATGTATTGCAATATCGTAGCCGTGGCTGCATTGGATAGGGAAATGCTGTAGAAATAGGTGTATTGCACGGATACCATACCTACAATACCGAAAAGCATTAGTTTACCTACATTTTTAGGGGTTTTCCAGATGCCTAGGGCTGCTTTTTTCTCCTTAGCAATCGAATAAAGTACAAGGAGGGTACCCGCTAGCAGCATACGCCAGGTGACAAGCCAAGTTGGATTTACTCCTTTAGCTTGAAATAAAAACTGGGCACAGGTCCCTGAAATGCCCCAGAAAATGGCCGATGCGATGGCCATAGAAAAACCTGTAATTTTTTGATAAGAGCTTGAAGGCATGGGGTGAATCAATTCACGAATATATTCCAGCAACTTTGAAAATGGGCTGACTTTGGCAACTATTTTGTGAAACCAGTTGGAAAGGGAGCCTTGTGAAATCTGTGTCTTATTCTGAACTTGCCTAACCTTGCACCTCAAGCTAGTCCATCTTCTTGGCGTAACTTACTCCAAACTAAAGTTTCCTCTATCCATGTATCCACTTCCCACCGTAAGAGTTGCCACCAAAAAAGACGAAGAAGCTCTTTGGAAAATCCTTGAGCCTGTGATTCGTAAGGGGGGAACCTATGTTTTTTCGCTTGATAAAAGCAAAGAATCCCTGATGGGCTACTGGCTGGGGGCTGAGAAAACCACTTTTGCTGTCGAAAGGGGAGGAGCACTTGTTGGTACCTTCTATCTTAAAGCCAATCAAGAAGGTTTGGGTGACCACATTTGTAATGCAGGCTTTGTAGTTGCTCCTAAGGCTGAGGGGCAAGGATTGGGACGCTGGATGGGGGAATTTGCTCAGGTAGAAGCCAAATCCCGTGGTTTTTTAGCCATGCAATTCAATTTTGTGATTCAAACTAACCAGCCGGCAGTTTACCTTTGGAAGTCGCTAGGGTTTTCTGTGCTAGGAGAAATACCAGAAGCCTATCGTCATCCGCAATTGGGTCTGGTCCCTGTGCTTATTTTTTACAAAAAATTGTAGGTTTATAAGGATTCAATTCACCTGTCCAAATTCACTATGTCCATCGATCGCCGAAGTTTCATTAAATCCACAGTCCTAACTTCCTTTTCACTAGCCTTGCCTTCTTCAATCCTGAAGTTGTGGGCAGGGCAATCAGAAAATTTACAATTAGGATTGATTACCGACCTCCATCGAGACATTATTCACGATGCGGATCTTCGACTTCAAACTTTCTTGAAAGAAATTAATCGTGTGGGGGTTCATGCCAAAATTCAGTTGGGAGATTTTGCCATACCCAAAAAACAAAACCAAGGCTTTATTGATGCCTTTAATCAAGGGAATATTCCTTCTTATCATGTTTTGGGGAATCACGATATGGATGAGGGCTACAACAAGGAGCAGGTAATTCAGGCTTTTGGGATGCCGGCAGCCTACTATGCACAAGTAATTCAAGGAATACGAATATTGGTGTTGGATGGGAATGAGCTAGGTTCTCCAATGACAAAGGGGGGCTATGCTTCCTACATCGGGAAGGTGCAGCAGAACTGGTTAAATCAACAGTTGGCAGACTCGAAGGAGCCAGTGATCGTCATTTCCCATCAGCCTATTGCGGGCATCTATACGATCGATAATGCGGTGGAGATCCAAAACCTATTGTCTGCGCATGCTAGTAAAATCATCTTGGCAATCAATGGCCACGCACATGTGGATCAATTTCTCCAACTGGGAGGGGTGTCGTATTTGCATCTCAATTCTGCTTCCTATTATTGGGTAGGAGAAAAACATGCCCATTTGAGTTTGGATACCAAGACCCATGCTGCATATCCATCCTTGGCCTTGACCTGCCCTTATAAATCAGTTCTCTTTGGGATATTGACTTTAGATCTAAAAGCTAAAAAACTTACCCTTAAAGGCCGAAAAAGCAATTGGATCGGTCCATCACCCTTGGAACTAGGTTACTCCATTCTTTCTCCTGCAGAGCAAGAAATGTACCTGAATCCTCAGGTATCCTATCGGGAGCTGTAGCTATTTTTGCTTGGGTAAACTCTCTAAAATAAGGCGAATCAATTCGGCTTTATCTCCATTTGGAATCCATCGAGCTACCACTAACAAGTCGTTTTCTGGGTCTACGTAAATTATATTTGAGCCTGCACCGAGGTGGAGAAAAGCTGACGCGGGAGCAGCAGGTATTTGCTTTTGTTTCAGATTCAAGTAATAATTCATAAATCCATAATCGGTCTGCACAGGAGTTGGAGTCTTCGATAGGTTTAGCCAAGAAGTTGGGATTAGCTGTTTCCCTTTCCAATTTCCATTTCGAAGCGTCAGGTAACCAAACCGAGCCTGGTCCCAGGCGGAGAGCATCATCCCGCCTCCCCAATGCGATCCACCACTCACCGATTGGATAATTTGACCATCTAAGACTACAAATGAGTTTTCATATCCAGTCCATCTCCAAGTGGGGCTGGCACCGATTGGATCCATAATTTTTTCTTTCAGTACCTGAGGAAGCGGCTTTCTCCATACATTCAGCAGGGCTAGGGCCAACACATTGACTCGGGTATCGTTGTATTCATAGCTGCTGCCTGGCTCTCGTTGATCCCGACTTCTTTTTTGTTTCACCCCTTCTGCAGGTCTGTCTCCCCAATCCGGTTTACCCCAAAGACTACCTTCCCAATCAGAGGTTTGTCTTAGGAGGTGATCCCAAGTAATTTTTCGGTTGTGGGGGGTATCAAATAGGTCAAAGACATCAGCTTCTTTTAAGTGATCCGCTTTGTTAATTGTCAAGCGAAAAGGGTCATAGGGATAAATCGGCGCCATATAGGGATATACCAAATCCTTTTCAGAAAGGATTAATCCCGCTTCAATAGCTAGGCCTGCTGTGGTAGAAAGGAAGCTCTTTGCGACACTAAAAGTCAAATCTACCCGAGCAGGATCGCCCCATTGGCCGACGACAAACCCTTTGTAAATAATCAAACCCGTTGCAGGCCCTCGTTCCTTCATTGGACCCACAGGAAATCCAAAAGGTTCCCGTCCGAAGGCACTCTCATAATGAGCTATTTTTAAGTTGGGATTTTCCTGGCTTTCATGAGCAATCGCAAATCGGATTGCTTCCTGGATTTTGGATGCGTTCATTCCCAAAATTTCTGGGGCCTTACTTTGCCAATTTCCTGGTTCTGGGAAATAATTTTGTCCAAAAGCTGTAAAGAAGCTAACGCAGAGGAGACATGCAGAAAGGAAAAAAAGTTTCATAGTTAGGCCCATTTATTCCGCTAGTTTACCACAATCACTGATTAAAACCCTGACCATTTATCAAATCTTTTTTGCCTAGTGAATTTTAAACTCTTTGAGGAGGATTGTGTTTTATAAACAAACTACTCGATCAATTTCGGGTGCAATGAAAAACAAGTTGCAATCCTTTGAATTAGTCTAATTAATGATTAGTGAAAAGAAAATTTACATTGTAGGTGCAGGTCTTTCAGGACTAATTGCAGCCCTAGAACTCGAAAAAGCAGGTTTTGAGCCGGTGATTTTGGAGGCTTCAGATCGTGTAGGCGGAAGAATGAAAACCGACGAGGTGGATGGCTTCCGCTTGGATCATGGTTTTCAGGTGTTAAATACTGCTTATCCCGAAGCGAAAAGATACCTTGATTTTTCTGCCTTGCAGCTTAAAAATTTTGATCCTGGCGCTATCATTTTTGAAGGTAAGGAATCATATATTTTGACAGATCCACTCAGGAATCCACTTAAATTAGTCGGAATGGCTGTTTCAAGAGTAGGAACTTTCTTGGATAAGGTCAAAGTGTTTACCCTCACACAAGAATTGAAGAAGAAGAGCAATGAGGAGATTTTTGATGAACCCTCTTTGCCCACACATCAGTACTTGAAAAACTACGGATTTTCGGATGCCATCATCTCCAATTTTTTTAGTCCTTTTTTTAGAGGAATATTTTTGGAAAAAAATCTAGAAACGAGCTCACGAATGTTTGAGTTTGTCTTTAAAATGTTTTCCCAAGGCTATGCCGCAATTCCAGCAAAGGGTATGGGTCAGATTCCGGAGCTAATCAAAAGTCAGCTGAAGAAGACTGAGATCCGCTTAAACTCTCCGGTATCTTCAGTAGAAGCAACACATTTAGTTTTGTCGGATGGAACACAGCTCGCAGCGGATCGAATCATTGTTGCGGTACAGCCAGACCAAGTGATGAAGCAACTTCAAGGCCAATTTGCACCTTCTCGAAAGGTGATTAACCTCTATTTTTCTGCCCCAAAATCCTTTCTAGCTAGACCCATGATTGGCTTGCTTACAGGGTATAAGGTAATTAACAACCTGGTTTTTATGGACGACGTATCCAAGGATTATGCCCCATTAGGAAAATCCTTACTATCTGTAACGGTGTTGGATAGCCCCTTGTCAGAAAAAGAACTGATCAAAACTGTGCTGGGAGAGCTGGAGGAAATCTCTGGTTACAAAGGGGACCTTTTTAAGCCTCTCAAAACCTTTGTAATCAACCATGCTCTGCCTCAAGTGGCAGATTTGAAATTTAGTATTCCCTTTACAGAATGCAAGGTTTTGGATCAGGTATTCTTAGCTGGAGATTACATGCTTCATGGATCCATCAATGCGGCCATGACCTCCGGCAGAATCGCTGCAGAGGCAGTGATTCATTCATTTAAGGAAAGATCCTATTAAATAAAGGAGGATTTACTTCTTGTCCAAGTTGAAAATAGCACGCAATTCAACCGCATCCTCTGGCTTCATGCGTTGTGCAAGAACTAGTCGAAGTTGCCTTCTTCTCAAAGCTCCTTCATAGAGTTCTACTTCCTCGGCTGTCTCAGGAACCACCTGAGGAATTTCAATTGGCTTGCCATTTTGATCCACTGCCACAAAAGTAAAAAATGCGCGGTGGGTCATTATTTTTTTGCTAGCGGGAATATCCTCTGCAGTGACCTCAATAAACACTTCCATGGAAGAGTTAAATGCGCGGGTAACTTGTGATCGAAGTGTAACTACATTTCCAAGATTGATGGGTTCCTTGAATGAGATGTTATCTGCTGAGGCAGTGACTACGATACGGTTGCTATGTTTTTGAGCGGCTATTGCTGCGACAATATCCATCCAATGCATCAATCTTCCACCCATGAGGTTGTGAAGCGTGTTTGTGTCATTGGGTAGCACCATCTCCGTCATGATGGTTACGGAGTCTTTGGCAAACTTCTGATTAGGCATAATCTCTGATTTACTTCAAAAATAATAATAAAATTCCGTTGGAGATCAATACTTTAATTAATTCCAAATTTAATTTGGACAAAGAGAAAGATTGATCCAAAGTAATTTTAAGCGTTCCAGCCATCTTTTCCGAGTAAAGGCACAAAGGCAAAGCCTTCAAATTCTTCTCGCAGAATTTCTGTGGCTGACTTTTTGGTAATTTTTACCATGGCCTGTTTAGTACGGTCTCCGACTGGAATAACCAAAATTCCGCCAATTTTCAGTTGCTGAATTAAGGCATCAGGAACTACAGGGGCACCTGCAGTGACGATGATTTTATCGTAGGGTGCAAGCGTAGGAACGCCACCGGTGCCGTCTCCATAAAACAGTTGAAGTTGAATTCCCAATCGCTTCAGAAATCGGCTGGTGTGATCAAAAAGCTTTTTTTGATACTCGATGCTAATGACTTTAGCGCCCAATAAGTGCAAAATACAAGCCTGGTACCCTGATCCTGTACCGATTTCAAGTATTTTATCTCCCGGGGAAACAGCCAGAAGCGAGGATTGAAAAGCGACCGTATAAGGCTGAGAGATGGTCTGTCCTTCGCCAATAGGAAATGCCTTGTCCTCATACGCATGTGAAATCAATGCCGTATCAAAAAAAAAGTGGCGTGGCAGTGTATTGATTGCTTCCAATACCGCTTCGTTTTGGATACCCTTAATTCGAAGTTCGGACACTAGAGCTTTTCGCTTTCCTTTGTGTAGGTAGGTATCTTCTAACTTGAGCATGAATTTTGGACTTGAGCACTCGAAGATAATTGATTAATTACCGTACTTTGAATCCGTAAAGTCAATTTTTGGTATAGATTGCTAATAGTATTTAAAAGACAACAGATGTTCACCGGAATCATTGAATCTATCGGAACCCTTACCCAAATCAAAACCGAAGGTACGAATACCCATTTTTATTTTTCTAGTCCATTGTATTCCGAATTGAAGGTGGATCAATCTTTGGCACACGATGGAGTCTGCCTTACCGTAGTTGAAATTATCTCAGGTGGCCACCGGGTAACCGCAGTAGACGAAACCCTGCAAAAGACCAACTTATCCTCTTGGATAGTAGGTAAAAAGGTAAACTTGGAGCGATGTATGGCTGCAAATGGTCGTTTTGATGGGCATATTGTGCAGGGCCATGTAGACCAGATTGGGACGATTCAGCGGATTTTGGATCAAGATGGTTCTTGGCTTGTGGATGTCAGTTACGATGCTTTTTTGGGGAATGTTACGGTAGAAAAAGGATCGATTACCTTAAATGGAACGAGTCTTACCTGCTTCAATTCTGTTCCTGGAGCATTTTCGGTAGCAATTATCCCCTACACCTACGAGTTCACTAATTTCCATGAACTGAAAGCAGGAGATCAAATCAACTTAGAGTTTGATATCGTAGGCAAATATATCCAGCGGATCACCAAAGGTTACCAGTGATTTTATATTTTAGGGTTCAAGGCTGATTGCAAAATGTTCGAATACAGAGGGTTAAACAAAAGGGATAGCTAACCTTTTACCCACCCCAACTATTGAATGCTCAAGAGGTGCTAAACCTTAATGTAGATTTTATTTTTATCCATCAGGAATCCGATGCTCCAAATCAAGAGCATGTAAGCAATAGCAAAAAGGAAGGAGGCATTTTTAGGTTCCATCCAGCTGGTAAACCCTCGTTCATAGATTACATCTTTTAAATTGCTATCTCCCATGGGTATAAAAGAGATGAGCGCGATCACAATTCCTGAACAGACGTACAAAATCAGCGGATTACGGCCAAAGGCCTGAAAGAAATAGGTCCACTTTGAGAAATTAGCAACCTCAATTATGAAAATCAAAAGTGAGAGTAGTACTAATTCCCAGCCAACTGTAAGTAATACGTAGGGGCTAGTCCAAATCTTCTTATTGATTGGAAATAGAGGATCCCACCAATAACTCAATCCAATCAATAAAATTCCTAACACAAGGAGCAAACGAATGGCAGGAATGCTATTTCCATTTTTTTGAATGAATCGCCCCGTTAAATATCCAGCAATGACATTGACTATTGAGGTGAGCGTGCTCAATATACCCTCTGGGTCAAATGGAATGCCCTCACCCATGTACATGCGTTTTTCACCAATTACTAGCAAATCTAGGTGAAGGGCAGCATTGCCTTGCAAACTGTAAGGATCGCCCGGAGTACCTAAATAATAAAGGATAGGCCAGTAGAGCAGTAAAGAGGCGATGCTAAATAGCCATCCTAATTTAATACCACCCCAATACAAAATTAGTGCTGCTCCCAAATAGGCTAAAGCGATTCGCTGCAATACCCCTAAGAGTCGTACCTCACTCAGGTCAATAAATGCTAGTTGTCCTACATCATTTGGTTCGTAAAATGGGAAAGCATTTAGTAACCAACCAATAGCAAAAATAAGGGCTGTTCGGGTAAGTACTTTTTTGTAAAAATCACCTGGCCGCATGTCCTGCATCTTTTTGAGGGCAAAGCTCATTGCGTTTCCTACTACAAAAAGAAAGGTGGGAAATACCAAGTCAGTAGGTGTAAATCCATGCCATTCTGCATGTGCGAGTGGAGCATAAAGTGCGCTCCAATCTCCTGGGGTATTGACAATGACCATGAAAGCCAAAGTCATGCCCCTCAAGACATCTAAAGCCAAGTATCGGCCATTGAGGGTGTTCGCCTGCTGATCTATACGCATGGGTTAGTATGGATTAATGTACTGGGTGAACAAACTTTTGATTCTTAATTTATTTAAAATTAGAAGTTTATAAAAATAACTACACTTAAATTTATTCAATCATAAGAAAAAAGTAGCTGAACCATGAATAGAAATTTATTTTGTAAAGCCCTATTCCTCTGGGTTTTGATAGGATTAAGGGCTAATATAGCTTGGGCACAAGTACATGCTACTTGGAGTTTACAAGAAAATAAATTCACCTCACCCGAACGGCATTCTGCTACCCTTACACTTACCAATCGAGGAACTACAGCATTGGATGCTGGGTGGAAGTTGTATTTTAATACCATATTTATAGCGATTCGTAGTCAATCCCTGGACCCAAAACTCAACTTGAAACATTTGCAAGGTGACTTTTTTGTTTGGGAGGGGGAAACCCCCGCAATTCAGCCCAAGGAATCATTTTCTTTTTCTTACCAAAGCCGCGGGGCATTTTTAAAAAATTCTTATCCTCCTGAAGGCTTAATCCTCAACCACACAGATGGAAAAATAGAGGAAATCTCTCAAGTTCAAAAAGAAGTCATCTCGGAAGCTATGCTCGCGAGAATGGTTGAAGGAACTACTTTTCCAGTGACTAGCTCCAAACAGCGCTTCAGCGAGAATAGTGCACTTTACCCGCTGCCAGATAAGGAAATCCCACCCTATCTTCCTAGTCCAAATGCTTGGAAATATACAGGTCCTACACTGGAATTGAGCCCTAGTTCGATTCAACTTGATGCACCCAAAGAATTTGAAAAAACAAGAGATTACTTGGAGAAAACACTCCGAAAGGGATACAATCCAAAAGATGGAGAATTGGGAGATCCGCTCCGAATTCGTTTTGAACAGCTCAAATCATTACCGAAGGAAGGCTACACCCTACAAATTGAAAGTACTCAGGTACTCATTCAAGCCGCTACATCCATTGGAGCCTTGTATGGTGCCAACTCATTCTTGGCGATGTTGAATCCAACTTTTTGGAAGGGAGGGGCATCTTCACTGACCCTCCCTCAGGTCTCCATTGAAGACGAGCCAGCTTTCGGTTACAGGGGCTTGTTTTTGGATGTGGCTCGGAATTTTCAATCCAAGGATCAGGTCCTAAAATTATTAGACCTGATGTCCTTTTATAAGTTGAATGTTTTTCATTTCAATTTGGCGAATGATGAGGGCTGGCGAATAGAAATTCCAGGACTACCTGAGTTAACTCAGTTTGGAGGTCGAAGAGGATTTTCAGTTGATGAATCCGAGTTCCTTTGGCCATATTATGCTTCAGGTGCCAATTCAGATGCCAGCCCTTCAGGTACTGGATTTTATTCTGTTGCAGATTTTCAAGAAATTCTACGATATGCAAAAGAAAGAAATATCGAAGTGATCCCGGAACTTGGAGTGCCTGCACATTCCAGAGCAGCAATAATGGCAATGGAAAAAAGGTTTCAAACCTTCAAAGATGCGGGAAATCTGAAAGAGGCATTAGCCTATCGCCTTGCAGATCCTGCAGACCAATCCATTTACTTATCCGCACAAAATTTCAAAGACAATACGGTTTGCGTTTGCCAAGAATCTACCTATAATTTTTATGAAAAGCTGGTCATTGAAATTGGTAAAATGTATACTTCTGTGGGTTTAGAAACTAAAAACTGGCATAGTGGAGGAGATGAGGTACCCAAAGGTGTATGGACTGCTTCCCCCATTTGCGCCGATTTTTTAGCTAAAAATCCGCAACTCAAAGTGGGGGATTTAATTGATTATTTCCGCGAGCGAACTGCAGGAATTCTTCAAAAGCACGGCTGGAAGATGGGCGGGTGGGAAGAAATTGGACAAACCCACACAGCTACAACTGTAAGTCCAAACCCAAAATTTGCAAACCTAGACTGGAAGCTGTATGCCTGGAATGCAGTAGCAGGATGGGGAGGGGAGGACATGGCCTACAAACTCGCAAATGCCGGTTACCCTGTTGTCATCTGTTCAAGTGCAAATTTTTACTTTGATCTTGCCTATTCATGGGATCCAGATGAGCGAGGACATAGCTGGAGTGGGGTAGTTGATTTGTATCAATCCTGGAAAGCGGTTCCTGGTAAACTTTATCTTTCCCATGATCAAACCATTGATGGGAAGCCTTGGGATTGGTCTGACGCAGCTCAACGATTTACTAAATTAACGGAGGAAGGCAGGCAAAATATTATCGGCGTGTCTGGACAAGTTTGGACTGAAACGATCAAAGGTGGCAAAATGCTGGAATATTACCTTTTCCCCAAAATGTTGGGCTATGTCGAACGCGCTTGGAATGGAGATCCTGACTGGTCTAATCAAGCGACAGAAGAAGAAATGAAGGTCGGAAGAACGAAGGAATGGAACCAGTTTGTGAATTTAGTGAGTCAGCGCGAACTCCCTCGACTTGAGCACATCTTTGGAGGAGTTGAATTTAGACTACCAAAGCCAGGGGTTTTGGTTTTGAATGAACAGGTGATGGTGAATTCAGGGTTTCCAGGAATGCTCATTCGCTACACGGACTCTGGGCAAGAACCAACGGCGACCTCTCCAATTTACCGAGAACCAATTTACGTGAGACCTGGATATACCCCTCGTTTTAAGCTGTTTATGCAATCAGGAAAAAGTGGAATGAGCTCAGGTATTGATTAAAGCATTTTAACCAAAGGCTTGTATGCTTCGAGAAGTGCTTCATTGTGGGCAGCTCCTTGATCAGAGTTGGAACTTGTAAAAATGTCTGGTACAATCCCTTGGGCGAGTAGCTGCGCAGTAGCTTCAATGCAAAGCGCTTGCAGGATTGCAGTACCTATTACGGTAGAAGTAGGTCCTATCGGTGTAGTTAAGCCTTCTAAGTAGAGCGCAGTATCTCCAATTTCTCCAAAATTATCCAAGACCACATGTCCCAGTTGGTACAATTTGAGTCCAGAGAAATGCCTTGAAGATACGGATTGGCTATGCGCTAAATTGGTTATAACAATTACTTTCGCTCCCTTCTCCTGAGCAAACCTAGCCAATTCAATCGGAACTGAATTTCTTCCTGAATTTGATGAAATGATCAATACATCGCTCTCCGTTAACTCATAATCTTGAAAGAGGAGAGGGGCATAGCCCTCTTTTCGCTCCTCCACTGTGCTTCCTGTCGCACTTTCATGAAGCATCAGCTTCGGAAGTAAAAGTGGACGAACTCGGGCAAAGCCGCCAGCTCTATAAAAAACTTCCTCAGCCAGCATGTGCGAATGACCCGTACCACAGGCGTAAATCCAGCCTTTATTTTTCAAGGCATTTGCAATGTGGGTAGCTGCTTCCCTAATTTCTCGTTCCTGCTGAAAGGCCTTCTTTATTTTTTCAGTGAGGAGCAGCTGATATTTTTGGTAGGCAGTGGCGACCATGGCAAGGGGAAGTAAAGAAGTTAGTGTAGTAAAATTTCATCCACAAACACCCAGCCTTTAGCACCAGCGCCAGGATGCCAAGTGGGTAATTTGGAAATGGGCTGTGCTTTCAAGCGAATTTGATCTATTGGGCCATCAGGTAAGGGAATCGATATTAAATCAAATCGTGGTTCCTCCACCCTGGTTGAACTAGCTAGTGCTGGGCTATTTACTTTTTTCCACATTCCTTTATTTCCAATCCATACCTCAATAGTTTGTGGAGGAAAAATGTAGGCGCCTTCATGCAGGAGAAAACTTACTTCCAAAAGTTTTGGTTGGACCGATCCAATGGCTACTGTGAGGTCCAATGGCTTTTCTGAAAACCCCAACCAATCTCCAGTGGTATGATTGGCTTTTGCCTTTATGCCATCAAAAAAACTGGCAGCTCCCTTTGCAGCATATTTTGGATTGGGGGGATTAACCAAATTAAAGGTTGTTACTGTGATTCCTTTTTTGATCAACAGCTCTTTAGCATCTGTACTTCCTATCCAACCTCCAGCAAAGGCTCTCGCTCGGATAGGTGTAGATGCGTTGAGCACGATGGGTTCTTTGTAAACCAGACTGCTGATACTATCTGGGAGGCTTCCATTCAGCGTGTAACGAATCTCAGCGGATTGAATGGGATGTGTTAAGGTTACCTCAGTTTTTCCCTCAAATAGGGTGCTTTCAAACTTGATTTTTGGGGAATTTAGGGCATAAATTACTCCTTTACCCTCATAGCCAAAGTCAATTTGGGTAGTGGGTAGTGCCTTAGTCAATTTATTTTTTTGCTGTTCCTTGAGTCCTGTTTGCCAGAGGTAAAGGTGCCTTAGCTGCCGCATGTTCACCAAGGCTTTGATTCCTTCTTCATCCAATGTATTTCCTGAAATCGCAAGAACTTCAAGTTTAGGTAAGTTGACCAGTTCCCTGAGTTGTTTTCCTGTGATCGAAGTAAAATTGAGGTGTAGGGATTCAAGATTTTGAAATTCAGCTAGTAAATTTAAATCCACTTCTTGGAGTGGCATGCGACTTAAATTGAGTTTGACTACTTGGTCTTGAATTATCTTGAGTTCTGCCAAGTCCTTGGCATCAAAAGCGGAGGATCCATAATATGCAACTTCTAGCGCGGGCGATCCTGGGTAAATGGGTCTTACCTTTCTGAAAAAGGTGGTTAGCTCCGCAATATCCTCTTGGTCAGCAGCTGAAAAGTCATGGATTTTTTGAGCTGAAAATCGAGATGCTACCAATTGAAAAAGTGGTTCCTCCTGGGGGAGATCCATTACTTTTTGATCAAAGGCTGCTCCAGAGCTCACCCAAAGATTAAGAATTTCCAGCTCCTCTTCGGTAAGCTGAAGCTTATTTTTTGGAGGCATATGATCTTCCTCCTCTAGTGGGAGGTGGATGCGTTGGATAAGCAAGGAAAGTTCAGGTTTACCTGCCACAAAAAGCGCTCCAGACTTCCCTCCTTTTTGGATGCCAGCAAGCAGATCCAAACGGAGTTCCCCTTTGATTTTTCCTTCCTGGTGACAAGCAATGCATTTTGATTCAAAAATTGGCTGAACGAGATCTCTGAAAACCTCTGCGTCGGCTAGAGAAAGCGGTTGCTCGCTTGTTAGCTGTAAAGGAGCAAGCAAGAAGTCTTCCCCATGGGTAAGTGCTGCACCAAAATGGCCTGCAAGTACCAGAAGTAGGGCAAGGCTAAGCGATAGGGAGCGTAGCATAGATAGCGCACGATCACGCAAGAAGTAAAGTGCTACTGCTACACTTTGGCTGCTTATTGCAGTCCATTTATGCCAAGAAATGGCCTCTCCAGAATAATCTTCCGTTGCGAGGAAAAGTCCAGCTACCACTGTTGCTCCTGCTAGATTGGCTCCAATCAATAGGAGCCAAGTAAAGTAGCGCATTCGATTTTGATCTCGAATCCATAGCAAAGAAGCACCCAAAATCAGGAGGACAATTGGGAAGTGAAGGAGCAGCGGATGCAACCTTCCCACTACTTGTAGCCAAGTCGGAAGTTGTAAGTTTTCCCCGCCAACAAGAAGAATAGCAGTTAATCCACACCAAAAAATGAGGAGATTTTCAAGTAAGATTTTAGGCTTCAAGAGATTCAACTTAATGAGAGTTTAGGCAATTAAATCAGATACTACTTTGCCATGAACATCGGTAAGTCGGTACCTTCTTCCCAAGTGCTTGTAAATCAGTTTTTCATGGTCTATGCCCATAAGGTGCATGACTGTAGCTTGGAAATCATGGATATGAACTGGGTTTTCTTGAATGTTGTATCCAAAATCATCCGTTTCCCCATAGACCATTCCAGATTTCACTCCACCACCGGCCATGAATATGGAAAATGCGCGTGGGTGGTGGTCGCGTCCATAGTTTTCGGGAGCGATTTTTCCTTGGCAGTAGTTCGTTCTTCCAAACTCCCCTCCCCAAATCACCAAGGTTTCATCTAGAAGTCCTCGTTGCTTTAGATCAGTGATCAGTGCAGCAGAAGCTTGATCTACATCTTTGGCTTGGCCGATCATCTGATTAGGTAGATTGTCATGCGTATCCCAACCTTGGTGATAGAGCTGAACAAACCGAACTCCATTTTCAGAAAGTTTTCGTGCTAAAAGGCAATTGGCAGCATAGGTTCCTGGCACAAGACAATCTGGTCCATATAGCTTGACTACAGCATCTGGTTCTTTGCTTACATCGGTAATTTCTGGAACGGCAGTTTGCATGCGGAAAGCCATCTCGTATTGCTGAACCTTGGTGGTGATCTGAGGGTCATTAAACTCCTGGTAGCTGAGTTCATTCATGGCGGCTAGCTGATCCAGCATCCTTCTACGTTGGTCCTTACTCATGCCTTCAGCATCGGAGAGATAGAGGACAGGGTCTTCTGAACTCGAGAATTGTACCCCCTGGTGCCTTGCATCCAAGAAGCCGCTTGACCATAATTTTGAATATACCCCTTGTCCATTTCCTTTGCCTCGGCTGAGAAGTACACAGAAGGCAGGAAGATTTTCATTTTCGCTTCCTAACCCATAGCTCAGCCAAGATCCCATGCTAGGGCGATTACCTACTTGGGCGCCAGTTTGAAAAAAAGTAAGTGCAGGATCATGGTTGATCGCTTCGGTATGCATGGATTTGATAATACACAAATCATCAACCACTGATGAGATGTGTGGGAAGAGGGAGGAAATCCAGGCTCTACTTTGACCGTATTGGTTGAAATCAAAGTAGGAACCCACCAAAGGAAAGGAGCTTTGACCAGCAGTCATACCTGTGAGACGCTGTCCCATGCGAATGGATTCCGGAAGTTCCTGTCCAAAACTTTTTATCAGTTGTGGCTTGTAATCAAAAGTTTCCAATTGGGAAGGAGCGCCATTTTGAAAAAGGTAAATAATGCGCTTCGCTTTAGGAGCAAAATGGGGCAATGCCCGCATTAAGGATTCTTCAGTTTCATTTTTTCCAGAAAATAGGTCTGGAATCAACAAAGAACCTAGTGCGGCACTACCTAAGCCCAGGCTCAAGCGGGAAAGAAATTTCCTTCGGTTATGGTTGAGTCCTTGTTCTAAAAATTCTTTTTCCATATCAACTTTTAGTAATGGTTTCTTCCAAATTATAGAGGCTGATAATCACCTGCATTAGTGCTGCATTTTGTGGGGTGATGGCGCGATGTTGCATGGGATATTCCCCAACATCCAAAATGGCTGCTGCATCCTTTAGATTTGTTTGGAAATGTTTAAGCTCTGTGTCGTAGTAATTTTGGAGCAATTTTTTTTCTTCTATTTTCAGTTCTCTACACACAATTCGTTTGAATGCTTCGCTTATGGCTTGATCCGATTGGGTGAATTTTTCGGAAAGTCGGGTAGCCAATACCCGAGCAGCTTCCAAAACCATAGGATCATTCATCATGGCGAGTGCTTGTAGAGGGGTATTGGTTCGATTTCGATTGACCTCACATCGATCTCGGTTACTAGAGTCGAAGATGATCGCTTTTGGTGGTGGAACAGTTAATTTGATGAAGTTGTAAATCCCTCTACGGTACAATTTATTGCCGGTATCTTGTTGGTAGTTGGCGAGCACACCACGACCAGAAGTAGCAGCTTCCCAAAGCCCCGAGGGCTGGTAGGGCTTGACACTTGGCCCTCCGATCTCTCCGACCAATAATCCGCTTGAAGCAAGTACGAGGTCTTGAATATTTTCAGCAGGAAGTCGAATTCGTGGAGCTCGGGCCAAATACAAGTTGTCAGGATCAATCTCCAAATGCTTGGAGGAAATACTTGCTGATTGTCTGTAAGTCGCAGAAAGTAAGATTTTTTTAAGAAGGGCTTTCATATTCCAGCCTTGCTCCATAAAATCTGCTGCTAGCCAATTTAGTAGTTCAGGATGTGTAGGAAGATCACCCTGCATCCCAAAATCACCCGCAGATTTGACAATTCCTCTTCCAAAAATTTCTTGCCAGATTAGGTTGACAAATACGCGTGCTGTAAGTGGATTGTCTCGGTGCGTGGTCCACTTGGCAAGTCCAAGTCGATTTTTTTCAAAGGAAGCAGGAAATGACAAGATGGAAGTAGGAGTAGAAGCTTCTACAGGTAGTGTTGGAGCATCGTATGCCCCTCTATTGAGAATGTATGTAGTTCTTTTCTCTTCCAATTCTCCCATCACAGAAATACTCAGTTTGCTCGTGTCTTGATGATTGATAAAGCTTAGGATGCCATCCAAATCATTTCGTTCTACCCAAAGAATAGGCGTTTTTGCTGGTTTGGAAACGCTCACGTCCCCTTCAAAGCCTTTTTCTTGGGAGTTATTAAAGAATGCGTAGAGCTGGTAATACTCCTTTTGAGATACCGGGTCGTATTTATGGTCATGGCATTGGGCACATTCCATCGTGATGCCGATGATACCTTTGCTGAAGGTGTTGGTTTTATCCAACACATACTCCACACGGTACTCTTCTTCAATGATGCCGCCTTCTTCTGTGTATTTGTGATTTCTATTAAAGGCAGTTGCCAAGATTTGCTCTTTGGTTGGATTGGGTAGTAGGTCACCCGCTAGCTGCCAAGTCAAGAATTTATCGTAAGGTAAATTCTTATTGAAAGCATGAATCACCCAATCACGGTAAGGCCATTGGCTTCGTATGTTATCGTCTTGGTATCCATAACTATCGGAGTAGCGAGAGATATCCAACCAAAGAATTGCCATTTTCTCTCCGTAAGCGGAGCTATTCAGCAGTTGATCTAGTAATTTATCGTAAGTATTTCCCCCTTTGAAACCTGCGAATTTCTCCAGAAGTTCAAGGGAAGGAGGGAGTCCTGTGAGATCTAAGCTAGCACGTTTGATCAGTTCGAATGAGCTGGCTTCTGGGTTGGGCTCTAGCCCTTTTGATTTGATTTTTGTTGCGACAAATCGATCAATTTCGTTATATCCCCAGGTGGAGGCGGGTACTTTGGGTTTTTCTACTCGGGTAAAAGCCCAATGCGGTTCATAAGCAGCACCTTGTTCGATCCAGCGGGTGATCAACTGAATTTCGGAATCCGTAAGACTAAGGTTTGATTCAGGAGGAGGCATTACTAAGCTCGCATCAGTGCTTGTGATGCGGTGGTAAACTTCTGAGCTGAGTGGTTTTCCTGATACGAGAGCAAACTTTCCAGGACTTTCTTTTAAGGCTGCAAAAGCACCTTCCTCCGTATCTAGTCTGAGGCTTGCTTCTCGCTTATTGGCATCTGGACCATGGCAAGAAAAGCACTTGTCTGATAGGATTGGGCGAATATGGAAGTTATAACTGAGCTGTTCTCCATCCAGTAATTCAGGAGGGGTAGCAGATTTTTCTGAGCAACTCCAAAAGGATACGATGCTCAAAATCCAAATAAGCCCTCGAATAAGGCTTGAGTAGGTCATGGGTTTAGGTGTTATTTATTAAATTTATAAAAAATTGGGGATTAAAGGCAATAATTTCTTGCTGGAATTTTGGAGGCACTGGGAAATAATCGGATTAATGCTGTTTTATTTTGGATTTAATACCTACAATTTGTAGCCATTTCTACTAAAAAACAGCAATTCCTTCCGTTATTTACAGGATGAAATTTTAGGTGGCCAGTTTTTAGGCTGCTTTATTTTTTTAATTGACTCGAGTTAAGCAAACAATGAGAAAAATTAAAACGATCTGTTGCATCGGAGCAGGCTATGTTGGAGGACCTACGATGGCTGTTTTGGCACTCAAATGCCCAGACATTCGTGTAGTGGTGGTAGATGCCAATGCTGCTCGAATTGATGCTTGGAATCACCCTGATTTAAGTTTTTTACCAATCTACGAACCTGGGTTGGCTGATGTTGTCGCCGAAGCCAGAGGGAGAAATTTGTTTTTTTCTAAAGAGGTTGAGCAGGGGATTGAGGAGGCAGACATGATTTTTATTTCAGTCAATACCCCAACCAAAACGTATGGGGAAGGCAAGGGTATGGCTGCTGATTTGAAGTGGGTTGAGCTATGTGCACGGCAGATCGCCACGGTAGCTACCTCTTTCAAAATTGTGGTTGAGAAATCTACTTTACCTGTTCGCACCGCTCAGGCAATTAAAGATATTTTGCATAATTCTCAGTCTGAAGTTCCTTTCCAAGTGCTTTCCAATCCTGAATTTTTAGCCGAGGGGACCGCAGTACAAGACCTATTAAATCCGGAGCGGGTATTGATTGGAGGAGATCAAAGTGCAGCAGGTAAAGAAGCAATTCAAGCTTTGGCATCGATTTATGGTTCTTGGGTTCCCGAGGAAAAGATTTTGACGACAAACCTTTGGTCTTCTGAACTCAGCAAGCTCACAGCAAATGCGTTTTTAGCGCAGCGTGTCTCTTCCATTAACTCCATTTCAGAGCTCTGTGAAGCTACAGGAGCAGATGTGGATGATGTATCCAAAGCCATTGGGATGGATTCTCGCATAGGTTCAAAATTTTTAAAAGCATCTGTAGGGTTTGGTGGATCGTGTTTCAAGAAAGACATTCTTAATTTGGTTTACATCTGCAGGAGTTATCAGTTGCATGCTGTGGCGGATTATTGGGAGCAGGTAATCAAGATTAACGACCATCAAAAGGCAAGATTTGCGAAGCAAATCATCAAAAGCCTGTACAATACGGTTAATGGAAAGAAAATTGCATTTTTAGGTTGGGCCTTCAAAAAGGATACCAACGATACTCGTGAGTCTGCAGCTATTTATGTGGCGGATCACCTTTTGGATGAATGTGCTTCTGTGGTGGTTTACGATCCAAAGGTATCCAAAGAAAAAATTTATGCGGACCTGGACTTCCTAGAGACCCGTTCAAGTGAAGAAAACAGGAATCTGGTGCAGGTTGTTGATTCAGCTTATGAGGCATGTAAGGATGCTGTGGCAGTTGCCATTCTAACCGAGTGGGATGAATTTGTGGTACTCGACTGGGAGCAGATACATTCAAATATGAAGCAGCCAGCCACTGTATTTGATGGTAGAAACATCTTGAATGCTGCTCGAATGGAAAAGATAGGATTTAGATTTCATGGGATAGGAAAAACTACTTCATAGGTAGAAATGCCAGGGATGAACTGGATTGCTAGCCCTTTGAAAAAAGTAATTCTTTCTTGAAATCTAAAAACAAGGATTACTAGAGTACCTTTAATTGACTAATTGAAATTGATTGTGAAGCCAATAAATGAAATAAAGATTGCTGTGATAGGCTTAGGCTATGTTGGCCTTCCTTTAGCAGTAGAATTTTCAAAGAAATACCCGGTTGTTGGATTTGACATTAATCAAAAGCGAGTAGGAGAGTTGGTTTCAGGTCATGATGCGACCCTAGAGATTGCTGATGCATCCCTTTCATCTGTTTTGCTCCTGTCCAATCCTCAAGTAGGTCAAAAAGGCTTATTTCCAAGTTTTGATTCCAAGGACTTGAGCGACTGTACCGTATTTATTGTGACGGTTCCCACGCCAACAGACAAGCACAACCGCCCAATTCTTATTCCGATGTTGAAGGCTTCAGAAAACATTGGGCAATATTTGAAAAAAGGGGATGTGGTTATCTATGAATCTACTGTATATCCGGGAGTAACTGAGGATGATTGTGTGCCTGTATTGGAGAAGGTTTCTGGATTAAAATTGAATGTTGATTTTTATGCAGGCTATTCTCCAGAGCGTATCAATCCAGGAGACAAGGTGCATACAGTGGCACAGATTGTTAAAGTCACCTCTGGCAGCACTCCAGAAATTGCGGACTTTGTTGATTCCTTATACCGCAGCATCATTACTGCAGGAACTTACAAAGCTTCATCAATCAAGGTCGCAGAGGCCTCAAAAGTAATTGAGAACTCACAGCGTGATATCAATATCGCCTTTGTAAATGAGCTTGCTAAAATTTTCAATCTGTTGGGTATCGATACTCAAGAAGTTTTGGAAGCTGCTGGCACAAAGTGGAATTTTCTAAAATTCAAGCCGGGATTGGTTGGCGGACATTGCATCGGAGTAGATCCTTTTTATTTGGCTCAAAAGGCGCAGGAGGTAGGATATCACCCCGAAATAATTCTTGCTGGAAGGAGGGTTAATGACAGCATGGGAAAGTTTGTCGCTACTGAAATCATCAAGTTGATGATGCGTAAGGACATCAAAGTCTTGGATGCAAAGGTTTTGATTTTAGGATTTACCTTCAAAGAAAACTGTCCTGATGTGAGGAATACGCGAGTTATTGATATTTACCATGAATTGCGAACCTTCGATATGGGCGTAGACGTATATGATCCTTTGGCTAATGCTCAAGAGGTGGAGGAAGAGTATGGTATTAAAATTCAAGTTGGTAATGTACTTCCTGATATTTCAAACTATGCTGCAATAGTTTTGGCTGTTTCGCACGATGCTTTTGCTACCATGCCGCTACGAAAAAACCTCAATCAGGTTATTTATGATGTCAAAGGAGTGTTGGATCGATCTGTAGTGGATGCTCGATTGTAAGTGTAAATTACCTTCTAATTGCTCGAAATTTATGTAGTTTGTTAGCTGATCGTTGGTATATTACAAGTATTCATGGGAGTCATCTCGTTAATTTAATTATAGTCCTATGAAAAAAAAATTATCTACAGAAGCAAGTAGTTCAAATCTTTACAATGTTTTATTTAATTTGCAGTAGTTAAAGATCTGAAATTGATCTTATAAATAAAATCAATAACCTAAACTTATGATGAAACATCCAACGTTCGCAATTTCCTTGAGGAAAACCATGTTGATGGCAGTAGTAGTCCTTTTGGCTATGGGTGCCTGTAAAAGCAAAAAGAAAGCTGTGGAGCCAGCTCCAGCACCTGTTGTAAAAGAGGAAGTGGTAAAGCCAACTCCAGCCCCTGCTCCGGTGGTTCGTTCGGCAGAGGAAGTTGCAGTTGAAAAGCTTGAAAGTCAATTTGCTTCCATCGCCTCATCTAGCAATGCCACTTCCGCTAATCAGTCTATTCAGGAAGTTTTGGCGATGTTTTCAAACCCAGAGATCCCGATTTTGATTGTTATCCATGAAGAAGGTGGAGTTAAAGATTACGATGAGCCGACCACCATCAAAAAGTATTTAGAATACTTGAAAGACACCAAGAAAAACTTGAATTACATCTCTGATATTCGAATGGCAGGGGGTAAAGTGACTGAATTGGAACTTAAAAGAAAATAATCTATCCCCGAAACTATAGTATATATGAAAAATACAGGTATTTTGATCCTAGGGCTATTTCTTGCTACAATGACTGTAGCATTTGCTCAAGACAATATTAGCCCAAAAAGAAAGCAAGCAATTGACTCCCTTGCATTAGAAAAAGTAAAAGACCTATCGAAATACATTTCCATCATCGGAAATAAAGAAACTCAATTTTCTGAGGCAAACCGTGTAATGGATAGAGCTGAGGAGCTTTTTGCAACTGGTGCAGAAATGGGAGTTTCTTCGATTAACACAAAAGAGATCGCCTACTACAAAGTGAGAAGATACTTTGAGCGATTGATGGCCTTGAATTACGATAAGGTTAATATTACTTGGTACGACATCCAGTATGTTTCTGATTTAGAGAGACAGCCTGACGGTAGATATGTGGGTGTAATAACTGTCTACCAGCGTTTTGAGGGTACATCTATTGAAACAGGCATGAATTACAAGGACACGACCAAAAAGGATATCACCATTTATGTAGAGAAGAAGCAAACTCAAATTGCTGGCCGTACCATTGAATTTTGGGACGTAATGCTTGGCGACATTCGAGTGACTGAAACTTCCGCATGAGAAAAATCATACTGATTTTTGCTATTTTTATTTCCTACATCTCTATTGTCTCGGGGCAAGGCTTAGGCAGCCCCGGGACAATAAAAGATGATGGTAGATTTGCCGCCTCTACCAAACAAATGAATCAATTTTTTAGGAGGTTCAACGGGGAGGAATCCATAGATGGAACGAAGCGCTTTTATCCTGGAGATTCCCTTTACCAAAATGAAAAGTTGAGAAAGGGATTTGTTTCCATACTTTTTGATAATCAATCTTCTGACATTAGTTCCGAGTTGAAATCTGAATTCATTTCCAATACTCTTTCTCCAAACTATCCTCAATTTCTAGTTTTTCACAAACCTGGCTGGATTGCTGAAGTAGATGCAGTTTTTTGGTATAAGGGTAAAAAAGAAGACTTAACCTTTATAATGAAGATTCAGCCTGAGGGCTTAGGTTACGAATGGGTCATTGATCAAGTAATCTTTGAGCCTTTCAAAAACTTATTTAATAAGCCTGTTGGATCTGCTAAAGATTTTCTTCACCCGCTCAGTCATGAGCTCGGATTCATGAATATGAGGAGAGCATTTCAAGACTCAGAAAACCCAGAATCATTTACCCCAACCTCCTATACGCTAGATTATTTAGCGATATTCCTTTTTGAGATGAAGCAGGATAACCTGCGTTTTGAAACAGTTAATGGAGTTAAATTTCATTTTTTTCAGATTGGAGGATGGTATTTTGAGGTAAATCAATTCAATAGACCAGGATTCAATACAGGATGGTTGATTTCCAATTTGATGCGATTAGGCCCAGGTGATAAGGAGACTTTATTGAGGTACATCTATGATCAGGATTAGTAGGTATACTTTTCTGTTTTTCTTTTTTTGTTTATCCTTCGCTGTTCAAGGACAAACCATTAAGGGGTATTCTGCAGAACAACTAACTGAACTATCATCTAAAGTGGAGGATCAGATTCGTTTTTTGGAATTCTTGCTCAATACAGTTGGTAATTCTCAAACCTCTGCTCGAGATAAGGATGTAATCATCCGTGAGAGCTACCTGAAAATTTTTCAAAATGGGAAGGTTCAAGTCGAAGATGATTTAGTCTTTGATCGAAAAGTTGTCACCAATAAAGATGTTACGGCCTATTTTAGAGACCTTGAAT
>SXYU01000030.1 GCA_005788235.1 Cytophagales bacterium | reverse complement strand
GCAAATTGGTCACCCACCAAGCAAAGGCTGTTCCCGCTGCAATTGCTAATACAACACCAAGGTTCCATTTCTTTATTTCTTTTAAAATCAGAAAGGCAGAGATCAAAATCAGGCCAGAGAAAAAGGACCAAAGCGGAATGGGGTGCTCCTCCATCAAGTAGGTAATCAGGCCAGAAAGTGTAAAGATACTGGTCATGATCCCTGTCAGAAGACTCAACAGGAAATTGCCATTGACACGGAGATAGAATTCCTTGATTCGGAAGGATTTTAGCAACAACAAGTTGTCCAAATTAAAGCCATTGATGCTATCCAAGAGCTCCTGATAAATCCCCGCAATAAGTGCAATGGATCCTCCAGAAACGCCCGGAACGATATCTGCAGCCCCCATGGCTATGCCTTTAAGATAGGTTAAACCGTATTTTTTAACTGTTTCCATATTGAAAAAGAAAGGCTGAAAGAGGTTACTTTCAGCCAAATTAATTACAATTTGATTTCTCCCAGGAAATGATCAAAGGTATCACCACGAAGACCCAATCGAATGGTTTCCAAGGGAATTACTTCAGCAGGACTGATGTTGCCCAAGTTCACATTAGCTCCCAGCAGCTTGATAAACCATACTTGCTGGGACTTTTGAGGGGCTTCCCAGATTATTTTTTCTTCAGGAACTTGGGTTAAAATTTCCTCTACAAGACCTTGACGTACTTCTCCAGAATCTCGGAAGAGGCCCACATTTCCGCCTTCCCGGGCTTCACCAATCACTTTCCATGCTCCTGCACTTAGCTCGGTTTGCATTTGCTCGATCCACTTGTAGGGAGGGATGATCTTAGCAGCATCCTTGGATCCTACTTCAGAAAGCACCGTGACTTGTTTGGAAAGGGTCTGGATGTATTCACATTTTTTGTCATGATTGAGGGAGATGGAGCCGTCGGATACTTCCGCATAGCGGAGGCCAAAGGTATCCAGTACTTTACGGTAATCGTCAAACTGACCCCGAACGATAAAGGCTTCAAAAAGGGTCCCCCCAAAGTAAACGGGGATTCCAGCGGATTGATAGACCGCAATTTTTTCTTTTAGTTGCTTGGTCAGATAAGAGGTGGCCCATCCAAACTTTACAATGTCTACATAATCCGCACAGCTGTCTACAAAATCTTCTGTTTCCCGTAAGCTAAGTCCTTTGTCCATGGCCATGGTAAATCCCGTATTACGAGGCTTTTCAGTCCGTACAGGGAGATTCTTCAGCACGTAATTCATTTGCGAGGTTTTAAGGTTTTGAGCTGGGATTTTGGTCCCGAAACTGGGCAATGATTTTGTAGACAGCCTTTTGTTTTATCAATTCTGGAATCAACTCATACAGCAATACATGCCTGTCAAAGTCCAAAGTTAATGCATTTTCTAAATATGTGAAGGCTTCCTTGTATTTCCCAGTTTTGATGAGGTAGACTACCAGACGGTAGTAGAGCTCGGCCTCCTCTGGCAATTCTTCAATTCCTTCGCGAATCACATCAATGGACTCCTCAAATCTATTTTGCTCAAAATAAATAATGGATAAGTTGACATAGGCCTCCATGATTCCAGGCTCCAAATTGATGGCTTCCTCGTAGGCATCAGAACTCGCCTGCATGTTGCCCAAGTTGAACTCGGCATCTGCCAATCCTACCCAATAATTTGCATTGTCCTTGTTGAGGTGAATGGCTTTCTTAAAATAGTGTATGGCCTCAAAGTACTTTTCTTTCTTTAACATGCACATCCCTAACCCAAACCAGGCATCATCGTACTCCTCATCCAGCTTGGCCGATTTTTTAAAGTAGGTAAATGCCTCATCAATCTTGCCCAGCTTTTCGTAGGCAGCACCCATGTAGCAGCAATTCTCCGCATTGGCACCTTCGCAATTGATGGTATTTTGGTACGCTTCTAAGGCTCCTTCAAAATTTAGGATATTCATCAGTGAATTCCCCATATTAAAATGTGCCGAAGCAAAGGCATCGTCAATCAATAGGGCATATTCGTAAGCCTTAATTGCATCCTCAAATCTCCCCAAGCGATTGTACACCACGCCCAAATTATACCAAGCACCAGCAGAATAGGGGTCTTGATCAATAAATTCTTGGTAAAAGTCCAAAATCTCATCAAAGGATCCCTCCTCTTCGGTGATCATGGCTAGCTGAAAAAGGGCATCCTCGTGATTGATTCGTTTTTTGACTGCCTCCTTAAAGTAAAAACTTGCTTTGGTGTTGTCTCCTTTGGCTCGAAAAAGATTGCCTAAAGCGTAAAACACCTCTGCCTTATCCTCTGCCATGGGCAGGTAATTTTCCAATAAATCTATGCCTTCCTGAAAGTTGCCAGCCAGAATCTGAGCATTGGCCAAGGCCAAAACGATATCCTCATTGTTTGGGGAAAGATTGTTGAGCTGCTCCAAAATCTCCAAGCCCTCATCCAGTTCATCGTTAAAAATAAGGCATTGTGCTTTCTGGAGACGGATTTCTACAGAGAAAGGAAATTTCTCCAACGCATACTCTGAGGCACGAAGCGCCTTTAAGAATTTTTGTTGATCAAAGTAAAATCGGATGATATCCTCCAATTCCTCTTCTTCGAAATACAGGTCCATGTTGGACTTCAGTGAATCTTCAAATCGCTCGACGAGCTTTTTGTCTTCTTCCCAGTCGTGGTCGTGATCTCCAGTCATTCGATAGTGCTAAGATTCATTTAAGTTACCAAATTTTTGGTTTTCTAAAAATTCGAGTGTGATTTTTTAGTGATTTTAAAATCATCTTTAATTGAATTTTTTTAAAATCATTATGCTCCTCAACGCTGAAGATAGAAAATAAGTTTTATCGGCCTGCTTTTGCCCATTCCAAGGTATCCTGCAACTCACGGTAACGAAAGTTAAGGAAGCGCCGCACCTTTTGATTGCTAAACTGGGTTTTGCGCTGCGCATTTTTAGCCACTTGTGCTGTCAATGGCAGCTTCTTTCCAAGCAGCCAAGAAAGTCCCTTTAGAATAGGGAATCCCCAAGAAATAATCCAATTGGGCAACCTTTTTGTGGGTGGAGTTCCTCCTAAAATCTGGGTAGCTAGCTGAAAAAACTTTTCGTAGGACATGCTCTCCTTGGACAACACAAATCGTTCTCCCCAAGCATTTTTTTCAACCAAGGCACGCGTAATCTCCGCAGCATCCCGTACATCAATGTAATTGAGATTGCCAGCAGGGAAAAAAGCAGCCCCCTTAACAACCACCTGATACAAGCTGCCACTACTTCGCTCGTATGCAAGCTTGCCTAAAATCACAGCCGGGTTGACAACCAAAACCTCCAATCCCTCTTGCTCTCCACGCCAAACTTCCAACTCTGCCCTATATTTAGACAAGGCGTAGGGTGTATGGCCCGGAACATCTACCCAGGCAGAATTTTCATCGTAGTATTCTTGGTCAGAAACCTGCCCTAAGGTAGCAACGGAACTGATGTATACCAATTTGGGCACACCTGCTGCTAGGAGCGCATTTACCACATTAATTGTTCCTTGATGATTTACTTGAAAAAGTGCCCGCTCGTCTTGGGCTGAAAAGGAAACTTTTCCTGCCGCATGGATGGCAATATCCATCCCCTCCACAGCTTCCAATACCGAAGTAAAATCCAACAGGTCTCCATCATGCCAATGGATATCCAGTCCTTCCAGGTCCACCCCTCTGAGATCAGAGCTAGCACGCCTCAAGCCATGAATACTTCCAAGCGCGCTGAATTCTCGTGCCAACTCACTTCCAAATAGTCCCGTTACTCCCGTGATCAGAATGTTCATTGTCAGTTTCTCTAGACCTAGTTAAGTCTTGCGAATTTAAAATCCTCCTTGAAAAGCGTCTACAAACTCCGCCAGTGTAGGAAGGTTCTGGTCTTTCTCGGATACGATTGGCTCGGCTACCTGCCAGTCAATGCCCAGGGCAGGATCAGACCATAGTACTCCTCCTTCGGAATCCTTGTGGTAATACTTGGAGCACTTGTACACAAATACAGCGTCTTCCAAGACCGAAAATCCATGGCCAAAACCTGCAGGAATGTAAAGGAGGTTATTTTTCTCAGTGTCCAAAATAGTCGAATACGCCTGCCCAAATGTGGGGGATCCTTTTCTCAAATCCACAGCTACATCCAGCACTTTCCCAGCAATGACCCGCACCAACTTGGCCTGAGCATGTGCTCCGCGCTGGAAATGGAGGCCTCTCACGGTTCCCTTTTGAGAAAAAGACTGGTTGTCCTGAACCCAGGATTCCTGAACGCCCATTTTGGCCAACCAATCCTGGCGAAAGGATTCAAAAAAATAACCCCTACTATCTGGGAAAACGCGTGGAAAAATCTCGAGTACACCAGGTAGGGAAGTTTGCTTTATTTCTGCCATTGGGCGGGTTAATTTTTGCTTTCGACCGCAAAATAACCACTCCCCAAGAGAGTATCCTAATCTAATCTAAGGAATTATGCCCAAATTTGAGGAGGTAATCGCTCAAGCAAGCTTTTAAAGCCTGTTCCTTTGGGTAAAGTCCCCTCTCAACTTTTAGCTGATTTCTAGTCCATGAGTAAATTTTCACGTAAACTCCAAAAACTACACGACACTGCTCCCCGTCAGGAAACTGCCGTGCTGGTATCCTTGGTACGGCAACACCAACCCGACCAAGAGGTAGAGGAGCATTTGGATGAACTGGCCTTCTTGGCCGAGACCCTTGGAGCTAAGACCGTATACCAGTTCAAACAAAAAATGGAAAAACCCGACATCCGCACCTTTGTGGGTAAAGGGAAGCTGGAGGAAATCCAAACCTATGTAGAACACTTTGGAGTGGACATGGTCATCTTTGACGATGACTTGAGTCCTTCTCAAATGCGCAATTTGGAGAACGAACTCAAAGTAAAAATCTACGACCGTTCCCTACTGATCCTTGATATTTTCTTAAAGCGAGCACAGTCTGCACAAGCCAAAACCCAGGTGGAACTTGCTCGATTTCAATACCTATTGCCTCGATTGACCCGCATGTGGACCCACTTGGAGCGGCAACGTGGGGGGACTGGTACACGAGGGGGATCTGGGGAAAAAGAAATTGAAACTGACAAACGGGACATTCGCACAAAAATATCCTTACTCAAGGATAAGTTGGAAGAAATAGAAAAACAAGGCCTGACCCAACGCAAAAGCAGAAAGGGAATTGTGCGCGTAGCCTTGGTAGGCTACACGAATGTGGGCAAGTCCACCTTGATGAACCTGATCACCAAAACAGATATCCTTGCCGAAAACAAACTTTTTGCTACTGTAGATGCTACCGTACGGAAGGTGGTCCTGGAAAACATCCCCTTCCTGCTCTCTGATACCGTCGGCTTTATCCGCAAACTACCCACCCACCTCATTGAATCTTTCAAATCTACCTTGGATGAAATCCGAGAAGCAGACCTCTTGGTGCATGTGGTGGATCTCTCTCACCATGCCTTTGAGGATCATATCGAGGTAGTCACACATACCCTACAAGAAATTAAAGCGGGAGATAAGCCAGTCTTACTCGTCTTCAATAAGGTAGATTTAGTGCAGCAGACGCCTTCCGAAGAGGAGATGTTGCAAATTAGTGAGCACGAATTTCAAGAGAGCCGTTACCTGGATTTCAAGGCACTCTCAGAAGCCTTCGAAAAGAAAAATGGAATTACTCCCATATTTATGTCTGCCTCACAGGGAAAAAATGTAGAAGGATTTCGTGAAGGACTCATTCAGGAAGTAAAAAAACAACACCGCAAATTGTACCCCCACTACTTGGAAGATCAGGTGGTGGATTGGGGTTGATTCCTGAGTGGAGGGACAGTAAGCTAGCTCTCCGCCAATCCCGATCAAGTTCCTGGAAGTGAAATCCCCTTTACCCTTCGGTACAGATTGAGCGCATACTTATCCGTCATCCCTGAGATAAAATCCACTAGGGAACGAAGCAAGGGGTAAGGATTCGATTCGGTCCCAAAGCCTTTTAGTGGAAAATCCTCTGGAAGGAGACGGAGCAAACTTTTGTCCTGCCCTGAGGAAAGTTCAGCCGCATAACAGTGGTGATAAAGGGCTTGGCTAAATGCCGATAACAAGCCATCCAAAACCTGAAAGCCGATTGCCTCCTTTTCTAGCACCACTTGGGAACGGTAGATTTGACGAACCGAGCGCTGGGAAATTTCTGCCAAGGCCTTGGCAGAGGGAATCATGTCCGTCAATGCTTTATCAAAATTTCCTTTGCGCATGCCATCTTCATAGGTCGCAAAGGCCTCTACACATTCGCGAATCAACTGACCTATAACCAGGGCTCGGAGGGCTCCAAGATTTTGCGTTTGGGTCCTGTCTTTTAGTTTTACTGGATCAAATTTAGTGCCCAAAATAGGTTTTAAGAGGGCTAAAGTATCCTCAAAAGAAATTAGGCCCAGGGTACAGCCGTCCTCTAGGTCAATGATGCTGTAACAGATGTCATCTGCCGCCTCCACTAGGAAGGCGAGGGGATGACGAGCCCAGCATTCCGCTCCAACTTTCTCAAGTCCCAATTCCTGAGCCATCAGCTCAAAATCTTGGAGCTGATTGATAAAAAAACCATACTTTTTTTGACTCTTTCGGGCAACATCCCGATGTGCAATGAGACTAGGACGGGGATATTTCGTGAATGCAGCTAAGGTGGCATAGGTCAACTTTAACCCATACTGCTTCGATACCAGCATACGAAACCCCTGTGCGTTGCCTTCAAAATTGGTAAGGTCCACCCACTGATCCCTGCGGACATGCTGCATCCAAGCCTTCCCGGAGGGGTGGAGTCTGAAGAAATCAGAAATTGCCTCCTCACCCGCATGTCCAAAGGGAGGGTTCCCAATATCATGTGTCAGCGCCGCCGCTGCTACAATGGATCCAATCCCTGCAGCTGTGATTCCTTTGGAAGCTAGTTTGGGGTATTTTTCGAGTAAAATTTCTCCTGCGGCCTTACCCAAGGACCTCCCCACCGAAGACACTTCCAAACTATGTGTCAATCGAGTATGTACAAAAGCTTGCTCTGGAAGAGGAAAAACCTGGGTTTTATCCTGAAGGTTTCGAAAGGGAGATGAAAAAATAATTCGGTCGTAGTCCACTTCAAACTCAGATCGTGCCGAGTCGGATCCAGTCGTTTTTCCTTGTTCTCCAAAACGCCCAAAGGCAAGTAAATTCTCCCAATTCATCATACACAAAAGTATAACTAGCATTAGAAATTTCATGCCCTTACCACAAAGAATCCTCCAGCAAGACGTAAATATTTTAGATGATTATCCGCAATCAAGCAGGTGGCTCAACATGCCTATTTAAATTTGTCAACGGCTAACAGTCCACGGTCGACAGCTCATCTTATTGAACCTCAAACCTTTTTTTCTCCCGTTAGTAGTGAAAAAGAGGATAATCAGAATATTTTGGTTTTACTTTCCTAATTGGGCAAGGTGATGTGGTAATTGCGAGGAATGACAAGAATT
>SXYU01000252.1 GCA_005788235.1 Cytophagales bacterium | reverse complement strand
TCTTGAGCTAGGGTAGGAACCGAAAAAATCAGAAGACTCAGGGAAAAAAGTAGGGATTGAATGGCTCTCATTGAAAAATTAGAATGGTATAGGGTTGTATACCGATTTTGGTAGATTAGGGTTGCCTCAAGCGTTAGTATCCGAGGGTTGAAGTTGGGCTACTTCGTTTTTATTGGCAAGCTGCCCGAAGGCGGCGTCGATATCTTGACCTCTCGACTTGCGCACCTTGGCGATGATGCCTTGACCTTCAAGTAGGCGGAGGTACATGTCCACAGCCTCTTGTGATGCCTGTCTGAATTCTCCCTCATCGATGGGGTTGTATTGAATGAGATTCACCTTGGAAGGAATGATTTTACAAAATTTGGCTAGGGCTTTGGCATGCCGCTCGTCGTCGTTGATTCCTTCCCAGATGACGTATTCATAGGTGACTTTTCGTTTGGTGCGGGCGTACCAAAAGGATAAGGCTTCAGCTAGGTCTTCCAAGGGGTTTACCTCGTTGATGGGCATCAGCCGGGAACGGGTCTCGTTGATTGCAGAATGGAGGGAGATGGCCAGGTTAAATTTTACCTCATCCTCGGCCATTTTTCGGATCATCTTGGGAATACCCACGGTGGAAAGTGTGATTCTCCGGGGAGCCATACCCAAGCCTTCCGGGGAGGTGATTTTATCGATGGCATCGATCACATTGGCGTAGTTGAGCAAGGGCTCTCCCATGCCCATAAAGACAATGTTGGTTAGAGGTCGCTGAAAATAGTTTTCCGCCTCGTCTTTGATGGCAACTACCTGGTCATAAATTTCATCAGAATTCAGGTTTCGCATGCGCTTCAATCGCGCCGTTGCACAAAAGTTGCAATCCAAGCTGCATCCTACTTGCGAAGATATGCAGGCGGTAATCCGCTTGGTGGTTGGGATTAGTACGGACTCTACAATTTTGTCATCGAAGAGTTTGACTGCATTTTTGATGGTGCCGTCGCTGCTGTGCTGCATCAGGTCCACACGGATATGGTTGATGGTAAAGTGAGTTTTGAGTAGCTCGCGAGTGGAAAGTGAGATGTTGCTCATCTCATCGAAATTTTTCAGCGACTTATGCCAAAGCCATTCATAGACTTGCTTGGCGCGGAACTTTTTCTCCCCCTGGGCTAGAAAGAACTCTTCAAGTTCGGGCAAGGTTAATTTACGGATGTCTTTTTTCTGAAGTTCCACGGCCCAAAGGTAGGAATTGAATTTGGGAAAGCAGAAAGGAATGGGGGATGGTACTCAAAATTAATGGGGCGATGCAATCTGTTTAAATTGCGAGTTTCCTTCTTCCTTTTCTTGGAAAAAGAAGGGGATTCAAGAACATATCCCTTATTTTTGTAGGGAAAATTCTAAACCTTCCTATGCGCCAATCTTGGTGGAAATTTCTGACTGTAGGGCTTTTGTTGTACACACTCGTTGGCGGCTTGCTACTGGAGGCTCCTCGGCTCCCAATCTTGAATGAGACTATCCGTGCGCTCCATTTTCATGTGACCATGTGGTTTGGGATGATTTTAATGCTTGTCGTGGCGGCGTGGCATAGTGTGAAGTATTTGAGGAGTAATGATTTGAAGCACGATGATATGGCTTTGGAGTTTACCAATGCGGCGATTTTGTTTGGCGTACTGGGTATCGCTACGGGCATGCTATGGGCCAAATTTACTTGGGGAGATTATTGGAGTGGTGATCCCAAGCAGAATGCTTCTGCTATCGGTTTATTGATGTACTTTGCCTATTTAATTTTGAGAGGCAGCCTTTCAGATGCTCAGCAGCGCGGGAGAATTGCTGCGGTGTACAATCTTTTTGCTTTCGCTGCCTTCATTCCCTTAATCTTTGTATTGCCTAGACTTAC
Organism: Cytophagales bacterium; assembly: GCA_005788235.1. GTDB lineage: Bacteria > Bacteroidota > Bacteroidia > Cytophagales > Cyclobacteriaceae > Algoriphagus. Next base: position 13,323 of record SXYU01000252.1, on the reverse strand, counting down.
GGATAGTTTGCACCCTGGAAATGGGGGCAATCCAGGCTTCAATGCCTACGATTTGGACTCCAAACTCCGACTTGTTTTTTATCCAGCGATTATCGCTTGGACACTTTTGGGAACTTGGATCGCCACTGTTCGTGTTCGTATCCGTAGGCTAGAGCGAGAACTGGAGGAAAATCTTGTAAATGATTAATCGATGAAAAAAATAGTTGTATTCCTGTTGGTAATTTTTTCTTTTGCCGCACAGGCTCAAGAGAAAATCGCCGTTACTGCTGCTGATTACAGCAACAATGAAGTAGAGATGGCGGATGTCATGAGAAGTGAAGGGAAAATATATGTGTTGGTGGGAATCATTGTGTTGATTTTCATCGGCTTGTTACTCTATCTGATTCAAACAGATCGTAGGGTTTCCAAGTTGGAAAAAGTAGGACAAACTAAATAGGGATTTGGCATGAAGAAGGGACATTTAATTGCCTTAGGAATTATTGCTGTAGCCATTGCAATCATTCTTAGCTCGATTGGAGATGCGAGTAGCTACGAGAGTTTCACCACTGCCTTAGAGATGAAGCAGGATGGGGAGGATAAGGCCATCCATGTGGTGGGCAAATTAAAAAAAGATGCCGTAGGTGAAGTCACAGGAATAGAGGTTCGGGAGGATAAAACTTCCTTTACTTTTTTCTTGGTAGACAACGAAGGCACTGAGCAAAAGGTATTTTACAACCAGCCGGTGCCAGCTGATTTTCATCGATCTGAGCAAGTAGTGGTGATTGGGAGCTACAGAGATCCAGAAATCTTTGTGGCAGACAAGATCCTCATGAAGTGTCCTTCCAAGTACCAAGAAACAGACGTGCAAGCTGCAGGCATCTGATGGTAAATTCTACTCCAAGTAAAACCCTATGATAAATACCTTTGTGGGCAATTTTGGTCACCTGACTACCTTGGTGGCCTTCGTGAGTGCCTTGGTTACTGCTTTTGCGTACAGTCAATACTTTAGTGCCAACGAACTGGAAAAAGCCAGTTGGCAAAGGTTTAGTCGCGTGAGTTTTTACATTCATGCGCTATCGACCAGCTTAATCGCCGTATCCTTGTTTGAAATCATCTACAATCAACGCTACGAGTATTTTTACGCCTACTCGCACAGCTCCAAGGCGCTACCAGTCCATTACATGATTTCCAGTTTCTGGGAAGGGCAGGAAGGGGCATTTATCCTTTGGGCATTTTGGAATGTAGTGCTGGGCTTGATCTTAGTACACACCAACAAGTTCTGGGAAGCCCCTGTGATGGTGGTCTTTTCTTTGGTACAGGCCTTCCTGATCTCCATGATCTTGGGGGTAGTGGTTGGAGATCTGAAGATTGGAAGTTCCCCTTTTATCTTACTTCGAGACGCTACCCAAGCACCGATTTTTGATTTAAATCCAGACTTTGTACCGGAAGACGGAACGGGTCTCAATCCGCTCTTGCAGAACATTTGGATGGTGATTCACCCACCCACCTTGTTTTTGGGCTATGCTTCTACCCTGGTTCCCTTTGCCTTTTTAATTGGTGGTCTAGTCACCAAAAAGTATGCAGAATGGATCCGTCCAGCCTTGCCATGGGCGATTTTCTCGGCCATGATTTTGGGGATGGGAATTATCATGGGTGCTTATTGGGCCTATGTCACTTTGAATTTTGGGGGATATTGGAACTGGGATCCAGTGGAAAATGCAGTGTATGTACCCTGGCTGATTTTGGTGGCGTCTATTCATACCATGATTACGTTTAAGAAGAGTGCCACTGCCTTGAAGACCTCCATTGTCTTGGTGATACTCAGTTTTATCTTAGTGTTGTACGCTACCTTCTTGGTTCGCTCGGGGGTCCTAGGGGATGCTTCGGTGCACTCTTTTACCGATTTAGGTCTTTCTGGACAGCTGCTGATCTACTTGCTATTTTTTATGGGAGTAGCCATTTTCCTTGCAGCTCGCACTTGGAAGCACTTGCCTACATCCGAACGAGAGGCATCGGTCTATTCCCGTGAGTTTTGGATTTTCTTAGGTGCGATGACACTAGGATTGATGTCCTTTCAAGTGATATTGCCTACTTCAATTCCTGCTTGGAATGCTTTGGTGGAAAGTTTTGGAGGGATATCTAACATGGCTCCACCAGCAGATCAAATTGGTTTTTACACCAAATTTCAATTGTGGTTTGCGGTAGTATTGGCCTTATTGACTTCCGTAGGGCAGTTTTTCTGGTGGCAAAAAATCGATAGAAAAACCTTGGGAGAATCGCTCGTAGTTCCCTATGTGGTCTCGATCATCCTTTCCACAGTCGTGATTGTTTTGGCGAAGGTGTACGATTGGAAATACATCATTATTGTATTAACAGGGATGTTTACCATCGTAGCCAATGGATTTATTTTAGTCAAGCTACTTAAAAAGTCGACCTTCAAACTTGCGGGTGGTTCGCTGGCACACATTGGCTTGGGGATGATTTTGATCGGCATCATGTTTAGCTCTGGCTATTCGGAAGTTATCTCCATGAACATGTCGGGACTGACCTACAGCAACAGTTGGGAGGATGAAATGAACAAGGAGCACGTCTTGCTTTGGATCAACAAGCCTACTCAGATGAAGGACTACACGGTGATCTACCGTGGTAGACAAAAGAAAGCAGTGGGGATTCCCGAATATGTGCCGGCCAAAATTTTGGCTGCTACGGGTGAGGTGAATGAAGCGATAGCCTTGGAAGATTACAAAGCCTACTTCAAAAAAGGAGATACGGTAATGCTTGTTTTGGAGGAGAATGATTACTTCAAAATTGATTACCTACAGAACGAGGCTTTGCAGTTTTCGCTTTCGCCTATGTCCCAGTTCAACGAAGGAATGGGAGGTTTGATTTCGTCTCCAGATTCCAAAATTTACCTGAACAAGGATTTGTACACCTATGTGGCAGCGATGAATGATTTCGCAGATCCAGAGTGGAAAGAAGATGAAATCTATGAGGTGGCTCCTGGGGAGCAGTTTCATGTTTCCGACTTTGTGGCGTATTTCGATGGGGCCGAAGTGCTCAAAGAAATCGATGGCTATACCTTGAAAGAGGGGGATGTGGCTGTGAAGGCTAAAATCCGTGTGCTGGATTACGATGTTGAAAAATTGCTCGAGCCTACCTTTATCATTCGTGACAATCAGGTTGGTAAACTTCCCGTGGTTGATTCTGAATTGGGAATTAAAATCAGCATGGAAAACATTCTACCAGACCAAAATAAGTTTGTCTTCAAGGTCAATCAGTACCAGAAAGACTATGTGGTCATGAAAGCTATTGTCAAGCCTTACATCAATGTGCTTTGGATTGGAACGATTGTGATGTTGTTCGGATTTACGGTAGCCATTTTCCGACGATTTGATGAGTTTGTCAAAATGCGGGACAAGGGAATTGAATAAAGGGTGTCGACGATTGACTGTCCACAGACCACAGCAGGTTTTAATGAACCTCAACATTTATTTTTTATGATTATCCTCTTTTTCACCACTAACCAAAGAAAATAAGGTTTGAGGTTCAATTAGGTAAGCTGTGGTCCGCTGACCGTGGACTGTTGACAATTATCCGCAGTTATAAATAGGCATGCTGAGCTTCTGGCATTATTGCGGATAATCATATTATTTTTTGTCTAGGAAGATGCGGGCCAAGGTGCTTGCAACGCCATCTTCCTTGTGGTGCTTGGTGATCTCATTGGCCACTGCCTTTACTTCTGGGAAAGCATTTTCTACCGCCACGCCCCAGCCCACTTGCTGAAGTAGGTCGATGTCGTTGTAGCCATCGCCGAAGGCAACTACCTCGTTCATTTCTATGGAATATCCATGCTCAAGAATAGTTTTCAAGCCTGTGGCTTTGGAGATCGGTTTGGGCGCAATTTCCAGGTAGGTATCTTTGGATCGGTAGAGGTGCAATTCCGTACCCAGCCTTTTATTTAGGGTTTGGTAGACCAGATCGATTTTTACAGCATCTCCCATGCACATCACCTTGTGGGCACCGTGATTGTCCGCTTTCCATCGTTCGATAACTACCAATGGGTCAGTCCAGGAGGGGACAACTTTAGTGTTTTCAATTTCGCGTAGCGCAAAATAATCTTCATTCAGGGTATGCCATTGTTCTCCATAAAGTAAGCTCAAATGAAGTGAATGATCATTAGCCAGAAGGACAATCTCTTTTACTAAGTGGATAGGAATGTGGATGGATTCGAGTTCTTTCCCTTCCGCGTCCAAAACCAATGCACCGTTGTAGGCGATGAGGGGTTCCTTGGGGCGGTTCAGGTCAAGAAGTAGGTGTCGCATGGCTGCAGGCATGCGAGCACTTGCAAGAAAAAATGGGATCTCTGCTGAGATCGAGGAGACAATTGAGATTAGGTTTGGGGAAAGCGAGCGCTCTGAGTTGAGGAGGGTGCCGTCAATATCAGAGCAAATGGCTTTAAAAATCATGGATGATTGGATGGAGGAGTTTGGAATGGGGCTAATCACAAATCTAGGGAATCTCCTTCGCTTGAGATTTAAAAATCCTGGGTATCGAAGGTGTATTCTTCTAAGGATACATTTGCCGGGTTGTAGGAATCGGTTTGCACGAATTGTATCGTGATCTTCTTGTAATCCGCTGCATTTTCAAAGTCTCGAAGGTAGAGTTCGGCACAGTTGCGGGCTAAGAGCTCCCGCTGCTCGGCCATGATTTTTGGATCCCCATTTTGTAGCTTTAGAAAAATGGTGGACTCTTGAACCCCATCTTGAGACGAAGAGGATAGGTTGACGCTGACCCCTTCAAATTTTCCTAGCGCTCGAAGTTCTTCAGAAGGCAGGAATCCATCTCCTAAAAGGCCTTCCATGCCATTAAAGGCAAATTCAGCGATTTCTTCGGGGGCACAGGCACAGCTGGATACAAAGAAGATTAGAACTAGAGCCCAAAGTTGGTTTTTCATAGATCTAAAGTAAGCGTACTTTCAGAGGAAGTAAAGTAGGGGTATGATTTTGCGACTGGATTATTTAGGGATTGAATTATCCCATAAAAGGTGGTCTGATTATCCGCTTTGTCACCAATACCGAAAGAAAATAAGTTTTGAAGTTCAAGTAAGTGAGCTGTGGACCGTGGACAGCCTGCAGACCGTGGTCTGTCGTCTGTCGACGATTTGATTCCTTAGTTCCCATTTTCAAAGGTAATCTTATAGAAGATGAAGCGTTTGTCTTCTGAACTTTTGATTCGTGTAATTAGCGGGAAGCCATTTTTCTCCTCGTGTTTTTTGTTGATTGATTTGATGAGTCGCGAACGTTTGATTCGTTTGGAGTCAAAGTTGGTAATCACATGAATGCCCAAGACGGTATCAAACTCATCTATACACAATTTTTTGCCATTATGGCGTAGTAGCTGCTGAAGGATTTCTGCGTTTTCCTCTTCAGATTCGTGTTCTCCTTCCGTTTCTGTATCGGAATCTAGGGATGATTGGTCTGCTTTATTTTTTCTTTTTTGAACCTGTATACCTAGCCAAAGGGCAAGTAGAAATACTACAGGAAAGCCTATCCAAGGGAGTACCGATAAAAGCGAGGCGTTACTAGTTTTATTTGGAGTATCAAGTACGATTACCTGCCCAATTTCACGGGATTGGCTTCGAATGATATCCAAGTCAATCATCGCTTCCTTGCCTTCCATCATGTTGGTAATGGAGTAACCGAAATAATGAATTTTGTTTCCAATGAATTCATAGTAGGGAGAATTGAACATTTGGGTATGTTTACTTCCCTCGTAAAAAAATAGTTTACCTGTTTCTTTTTCTATGATGATCCAGATATACCAACCTAGGTTTGGCAATTGGGTAGTAGTCACACTAAATGCATAATCTTCTGTTTCATACAAATGGCTTTCGTTTGTATGCGCGATTTGAGCAAAGTCAAATTCTTTGATGTCGATTTTTATCGGATGCCAGGATTTTTTTTCCAAATCCAGAAAAAAACCATTGGCTTCTTTCTCTAATCTTGGAATGCGAGGATTCGTGTATTCTCCCAACCAGGCCATTATCCCTTTTGAAGTTTGGTAAGTTCCGTTCGGCCAATAGTCTAAGGGTTGCTGTGCTGCTTGTATGAATTCCCAGGATCCATTTAGGGTATCAAATTTCATTAAATCTGAATGGTAATTCCAAAACCCCCTTCCACCTAGAAGATAGTAGGTGTTGTTTTTTACAAAAAAATAAGATCCACAAGTATAGCCTCTATTTGCATATTGGTACTCTTTAACTAACTGGCCATCTTGGATGGAATAAAAATCAAAGGAGCAGTGTACAAAAACGGTTAAAGTCTGGCTGGAGGGATTGTAATTTAAATCGTAGCCAGTTGGAAGGTTTTTATAAATGCTATCTAACTGGCTTAAAATTTTCTTACTTACTTTTCCTTCTAAAAAGGAGGATCTTTCTGCTATTTCCCACCTTTTCGTAGTGACCTTCAGCCGATAAAATTCCGGATCAGCAGCGAGGGAGTTCAAGCAGAGAAACAAGGTAAGGAAGAAAAAAATGAATTTTAATTTCATAAAGCATTAAAAAAGGAACTCAGAAAGACCGTAGGTTCTGGATCCTTTGGGTTTATTTTTTCTAATGGAAAATATAAGCTCCAATTTGGAATAAGGCAATTTTTTTTAAGGAATTGATTGAATGAGGGACATTCTATTTTTTACTGGATTCTTCCTTCCCCGTATTTCTACGGGGCAAACTAGCCAACTGAGCTAATCCCCAGTTATCTAGAAATCCACAAGGATAACTTTACAAGACAAAAAAAGGGCCCCGCAATGCTGTGGGGCCCTGTGGAGGATAACGGATTCGAACCGATGACCCCTACACTGCCAGCGTAGTGCTCTAGCCAGCTGAGCTAATCCCCCATTTATACTTCTAAGATTCGAACCGATGACCCTCCCGCAATGCTGCGGGATGCTCTCCGCAATTCTGCGGGGCAAGCTATCCAGCTGAGCTAATCCCCCTAAAGAGTTTGCAAATATAGATTCTCCAAGTTTCCTTCCAAAGGATTTCTTTACTCCTGCGAATAATTTATTCGGGTAAGGATACTGCGGCCGAGCGTGACTTCATCTGTAAACTCAAGTTCTCCACCGACAGGAATACCACGGGCAATGCTGGTGATTTTTACGCCGAGTGGGGTCAAGATTTTTCCCAGATAAAAAGAGGTGGTATCCCCCTCCATGGTCGCTGATAGAGCCAAAATTATTTCCTTGATTTCCCCTCGTTTGACTCGAGTAGCCAAACTTTCACAGGTCAATTCCTCTGGCCCAATACCCTGCATGGGGGAGATGACACCGCCGAGGACATGGTAGACTCCCTGGTACTGATTCGTATTCTCGATAGCGAGTACATCTCCAATATCCTCTACTACACAGACTATGGATCGGTCTCTTCTGTGACTTTGACAAGTTGAGCAAAGCTCCTCATCTGCCAATGCATGACAGGTTTTGCAATAGGATACCTCTGCACGCATGCGCGTCAAAGCTAGGGATAAGGCCTCCGTATGCGCTTCATGCTGCTTGAGCAAATGCAGAGCCAACCGAAGTGCAGTTTTTTTGCCAATGCCTGGAAGCCTGGAGATTTCCGTGACTGCGTCTTCAATTAATTTAGAGGGGAAGTTCACTTGATTTATTTTTAAAGAATTGCAGCCTGAATGCCTTCATCCAAAATGGCCTCACAAAGTGGTTTGAGTTCTGGCCTCGTTCCTTTCTTTACAGCACATTTCCCCTTATAATGGATGATCAAGGTACACTGCTCCGCTTGCTCATGGCTATGCTTACATACTTTCATAAGTACCGCAGTAACATGCTCAAACGTATTTACATCGTCATTGAATACAACCAGGTCTAACGCTTCCTGGTCGACGAGATCCTCGAGGAGGACCTCAACTTCTTCTTGATAGGGAAGGGGCGTGCTGAAGTAGTTCATTTTGCAAAATTAAGAATAATGGGCAACTTAGCGAGCAACTGACGCTTACAATATGAATCCGCAACTCGTTTTACTAGTAATTTCAATTTATTTTATTTTTCTTTTTTTAATTTCTTGGTGGACCACTCGCAAGTTGACTGGAGACACCTTCTTTACAGGGGATCGCAACTCGCACTGGTTTTTAGTTTCCTTTGGAATGATTGGGGCGTCACTTTCTGGCGTCACCTTTATCTCTGTTCCTGGGGAGGTTGGTAATTCTAACTTCTATTACTTCCAAGTTGTTTTGGGCTACACCCTCGGTTACTTTACCATTGCCAAGGTCTTATTGCCGCTCTACTACCGCTTAAATTTGGTATCCATCTACAGCTACCTCGAAGAGCGGTTTGGTTTTTGGTCCTATAAAACTGGAGCTTTTTTCTTTATTCTTTCTAGATCATTGGGATCCTCGCTTCGCCTGTACCTGGTAGCTAGTGTCCTTCAGCTGATTTTATTTGATGCATTAGGCATTCCTTTTTGGGTGTCGGTGTTGATTACGGTGGGCCTGATATGGCTGTATACCTATCGAGGAGGAATAAAGACAGTAGTCTGGACGGATACTTTTCAGACGACGTTTATGCTCGCTTCGGTCCTGATTACGATGTGGCTGATCGGATCTGAGTTGGAACTGAAAAGTTTGGGCGACTACATCAGCAGGATAAGTGAGGATGAGCGTTCGACAATCTTCAACTGGGACTGGAAGGCGGGCACCAATTTTTTCAAGCAATTTATTTCAGGAGCATTTATTACCATCGTGATGACGGGGCTGGATCAGGACATGATGCAAAAAAACCTCACATGCCGGACCTTGGGCGATGCACAAAAAAATATGTTTTGGTTTACCGTGATTTTGGTAGTGGTCAACCTGCTGTTTCTATCGTTAGGAGTGATGCTGTACTTGTATGCCGAAACCAAGGGTATTGCCATCCCTTCCAAGACAGATGGTTTATTCCCGCTGTTGGCTACTGAGCATTTCTCTGCATTTGCAGGAATTGTCTTTGTACTTGGGATTGTGGCGGCAGCCTATTCCAGTGTAGATTCAACGCTTACAGCACTCACTACCTCGTTTTGCTATGACTTTCTTCAGATCGAACGGAATTATACCCCAGAACGACGAGTATTCATCCGCAAGCTTGTGCATGTTGGCTTCACGTTTCTGATGTTTTTGTTGATTTTAGCCTTCTATTGGCTCAACGACCAAAGCGTGATTAATTCGGTATTTATCCTAGCAGGCTATACCTATGGGCCGCTCTTGGGCCTCTTTGGGTTTGGCTTATTTACCAAGCATCAGGTAAAAGACAACTGGGTTCCTGGTTTGGCAGTGCTTGCTCCTTCCCTGACATTTTTGATTACTTCCAATTCGCAAGAATGGCTTTGGGGTTATACCTTTGGCTTTGAAGCGCTCATTCTCAATGGGGCGCTGATGTTTCTTGGGCTTTACCTGCTGCGTAAAAAAACCTAGACTCCTAATTCTATTTCTGGGTCCCAAAATCGAGCAGGGAAGTCCTGCACTTGATCGTTCACTACCTTGACTCCATCGGCAAGAAGCAATTCTTCCATGCGGGTAGGGGTAGCAAAGTGGTGTTTACCCGTCAATAGGCCCTGCCTGTTGACCACGCGGTGGGCGGGTACCTCTGAGAAGGTATGGACTGCATTCATTGCGTAGCCCACCATCCGGGCCCCCGATTTGAGCCCTAGGTAATGGGCGATGGCTCCATAACTCGTGACACGACCCTTAGGAATTTCTCCTACCACTTGGTAAACGAGCTCAAAGTAATTCGGCTTGTCTAAGGGCATAATTCCAGTCGATAAAGGCTTGATTTAGGGATTTTTTTACTAAAATCTCTGTGGGTTTCTCTCCCGATTTGATTGGAAACTGGTAGCGGATCAATAGGTTTTCAGTTTTGCGCTCCAAAATATTTAGCTGGGCACCTTCTTTGATGATCACCTCCGGATATTGGCCTAAAATCACCTGGAGTGAATCCTCAAGTTGACTGAGATGGATTTCATTTTTTGAGGTGATCTCTGCATCAAAGATGACTTGGTGGGTATTGTTTTTGGAAAAATTGACCACATCTTCAGCCAAGGCCATGGTATTTGGAATCAAAATGATTTCCCCCGAATCGTTTTTCAAGACCATGTTGATTAAGGTAATGTCTCGAATAAAGCCGGTATGTCTTCCGATTTGAATTTTGTCTCCGATTTCAAGTTGGTCCGAAAACATCATAATCAATCCATTCACAATATTGGTGATGTAGTCCTTGGTAAGCAAGGCTAAGGCCGCAGCTACAATGGTGATGCTGGTCAAAAATTCCAAGGGCTGAATTCCAAAAGCAAGCATCAGGGAGATAAGCACAGCAATCAAGTTGAGTAAAAACTCTATTCGATCAATCCCAAGCATAAAGTTGGGCTGTACCTTGGTTTCCTCCCGTTGTTGCAGGTAAATCCGAAGCGTAACAATTCTCCCTAATGAAAATATCAAGTTGGCACTCAGGAGAAAAATTAGTGCTCGGATGATATGATTTAATATTTCGTATTTTTCTAAAATTGGAGCAACTACGGTGTCTCCAGCATAGAAAATCTCTAGAATAATGAGGAGAATAAGCTTAACCGCAAAGTAGGTTTTGCGTACATTTTCTTTAATCCGGATACTGCTTTTGAGATGATTCATGATTCAATCGAAAAATTAACCCTATTTTAGCAAATATAGGAAGGATTTGACGGACTGATGAGCAGAAATATTCTAATTACTGGCGCTGCAGGCACCTTAGGCGCTGCTGTTGTAGAAAAATTTAAACGAGAAGGATACTATGTCATTGCCTTGGTAAGGCCTGAGGCAAACGAGCAGGCCAAGGAGGCGGATGTTACCTACGATGTCGATGTGACCGACGAACGAGCAGTAGCTGATTTTATTAAAGAATACGAAGAGCAATTTGGGGACCTAGAAGCGATTGCGATGCTGGTGGGAGGATATGCCTCTGGCAACCTGAATTCTACCAGTCAACAGGAATTGACCCGAATGATACAGTTCAATTTTTTTAGTGCATTTACAGTAGCCAATGCCTTTTTGCCACTCCTAATTAAGCAGAAACGAGGCGCTTTATTTTTTGTAGGCGCACGTACTGCAGTAGAACCCAAAGAGGCGAAGGATGCGGTAGCCTATGCGTTAAGCAAGCAATTGGTCAGTGGATATGCAGCACTTGTGGCAGAAGAAGTAAAAGGAACGGATATTCAGACCCATGTATTTGTGCCTAGTATTTTGGATAGTCCAAGCAATCGAGCAGCCATGCCTTTAGCAGATTTTTCTAAATGGGTGAATCCTTCCGATATTGCAGAAGCAATGCACTATGCCTTGAATACCCCAGCCTTAAGAAACATGACCTTTACGCTGTATGGAGGAGTTTAAATCAATGAAAAAAATTGGCCTACTTGTTTTATTTATAGCTAATCTAGCCTGCTTTCCTGCAGCGGCACAAACTGCCGAGCAGGAAGTGGAAGCGGTGATTCGCTCGCTTTTTGATGGAATGAGACAAAAAAATGCCAAGATGGTAGCAGATGCCTTTTTCACAGAAGGCCTGATGCAAACGGTGCAACAGAAGCCTGAGGGAACCACAATAGGAAGTAATGCTGTTGCAGATTTTGTAAAAAGAATCACCACTACGCCAGAGGGAACTACCCTGGACGAACGGATCCTATCCTACCAAATCCGAGTAGATGGGGCTATGGCATCGGCTTGGACTCCCTACCGTTTTTATGTCAACGACACCTTTTCCCACTGTGGAGTGAATTCTTTCCAGTTAGTAAAAATGGCCTCGGGATGGAAAATCGTCTACATCATCGATACGCGAAGAAAAGAACCTTGTGAAGAGTAACTTGTATGAATGAATTTAAAAGTGCGGTCTACCAGACTGCTATCAACCAGCTAAAACAAAAAGAAAAGCTTCTTGCAGAGGAGCGCAAAAATATCATTGAGAGCATCCTCGAAGAAGAGAAGAATAGCGCCGGTGATAAGTACGAGACGAGCCGAGAGACGATGACACAGGATCTCAATTCCTTGGAAAAACAAATCAAACAAAGTAAGCTAGATCTGGAGGAGTTGTATCGCCTGCAAGCTATTAAAGATACGCCACCAACTGTCCAAGAAGGGGCTCTTGTGCAACTGGGGACGGATTGGTTTCTGCTTGCAGTAAGTATAGGACAGGTGAAAGTGGCCGATAAGCAAGTGTTTTTACTTAGCAAAAATTCTCCACTTGGAGACTTATTGGTAGGCAAGAAAAAGAAGGAAGCCATTCAGTTTAGAGGAAAGCCACAGACCATCACCGAAATTCATTAAACAGGGAAACCCTAGGCTGTCCCAGCTTTTCATTTTCCAAAATTGATTTCTAAATATTCAATTTTAAGAATATAACAGTAAGCTATTTGTAATAAAAACAGGCTTTCATTTCATTTTTATTGACAATTCTATTTTTTTCTAGTAAAATTGAAAGTCAATTGTTTCACTAATGATTTTTCCATTTTCCTACTTAGGCTTCAGGTTACCTGCGCAAATCGTTCCTTGGATTGCTTTTTCTTTTTCTGGAAAGGATTGGAAAGGGCAGTTTTGGTAGAAGTTAAAGCCCATGCAGGGGTAGATTTTTAGTTCTTTTTGGATCTTGGATCCGCCCCAGCCTTTTTCTAGCCATTTCGTTATGAAAGTCATCAAATTTGGAGGTTCCTCCGTAGAAAACTCCAGCAACATTCAGCAAGTTTTTCAGATCATTCAAAACCAACTCCAAGATTCGGAATTGGTAGTGGTCTTCTCTGCCTTTGGAGGTGTGACGGAGCAACTTTTTGGAATGGCAAACCTGGCTAAATCAGGTAACTTGAGTTATAAGGAAGCATTATTTGCACTAGAGGAAAGGCACTTGGGGATGGCCAATTCCCTACTAGGGAAAGAAAAAAGAGAAAAAGTGGATGCATTCATTCGGCAACGCTTCCACGAGTTGGATGATCTCTACCACGGGATCTACCTGATTAAGGAACAATCTTTGCGAACTCTAGATTATGTAGCAAGCTTTGGCGAACGCTTGAGCACCTACATTCTGGCAGAAGCATTGGCAGCACAGGGAATCCCCACTTGTTTTGTGGATGCCCGAGAAATTATCCGTACGGACGATCGCTTTGGGCAGGCGCGCGTAGAGGAAATCAGTACCCATGCTCAAATCCAGAACTACTTTGCAAAGCGCGAAGGAATTAAAGTGGTAACCGGCTTTATAGCTTCAACCGCCAAAGGGGAAACGACCACTTTGGGTCGCTCTGGTTCCGATTACACTGCCGCGATCTTGGCAAGTGCCTTGAATGCCGAAGTTTTG
>SXYU01000251.1 GCA_005788235.1 Cytophagales bacterium | reverse complement strand
TTGCTCCGCAAGCACCCAGATCGGTGTGCCCCCATACCAATAGCCATCCTGTACAATATCCCGATTGCCCATGGTGTAGACTTGATTCTTAGCTGGCTCGTAGAAGGCATTGTCCACCAAGCCGTGGTGCTCGGGAAGCATTCCTGTGGCAATCGTGTAATGATTGGGAAAAGTTTTGGTTGGAAATGAAGGAATGAGCCCTTTGGCAGCCGTTCCCTCTGCAATAAATCGGCTTAAGTTTTCCGGCTGAAAGCGCTCCACATAATCGTGGCGAAAGCCATCTAGGGAGATCAAAATCAGAATGGGCTCTTTTTTCTGAGAAAAAGCTGCAGTCCAAACAGACAGCAGTAGAACCAAAACTAGAAAAGAGCGCATCATTTTTTTATTTAAAAATAGGAAGACTCAAATTCCCCTGCAAGATGTAGGCATTGGGAGATCGGCTGCTTTAAAGCTCCACCCGCATCAGCCAATCGTTTTGAACCTCATCCCCAAAAGGGAAGGGATGGTTTCCAAAGGCCTTAAATCCATTTTTCTTGTAAAATCGAATGGCGCGGGCATTGTGCTCCCAGACTCCTAGCCAGACATAGGTCTTCCCTTTTTCTTTTGCAAATTCAATAGCTGCCTCCAAAAGAAATTGCCCTACACCCTTTCCCCACACTTCCTCCAAGGTATACAACCTGGCCACCTCGAGACTCTCTGGATCTTGAATATCACTTTGGGCTGCTGCCAAGTTTACCTTGGTATAGCCTACCATCTTCCCCTCAAGAATGGCGATAAGAAAGGTAGAAGCAGGATCTCTCCACTCTTTTTCTAATTGAACGGGAGTGAAGGTTTGGGAGAGATAGGCCTGTACATTCTCAGGTTTATTTCCTTCCGTAAATGCCTGCACAAAAGACTTTTGGGCGATTTCTAGCAACTCAGAAAGATCGCTAAACGCTGCCTTTCTCAAACTTACCTTTGGTTTTGAAGAGGTCAAGTTACAGTTTTTTAAGTGCCACGTCGATCTGTGAAATAGGGAATTCTCCTAGAATAGCTCGGTAATTTCCTTTTGGACTGATCACAACGAAACTTCTGCAGGGATAAGGGAACGAAAAGAAATGTTGGCTAAAGATTCCTTCAGGATCAGGAATCCATTCCTGAATTCCCTCATATTTTTCCAAGCCATGGGGCTGATGGTAGAGGTATGCAGGTGCAGCAGCACCATGTTTTTTGACAAACCTAAGTACAGCGAGCTGATCGCTTTTGAGCGTTTTTGGGTCCGAGGTGTTTTTAGCAGAATTGCATTCGTCTTTGCCGGGGTAAAAAATCACTACCAAAGGCTGGCCAGCCTTAAAGGCATCCATTTTTCCCAGCTTCTCATAGAATAGGCGCGCATCGGTGAGCCCTACAGGCATTCGATGCACGAGCCTCATCTCTCCTGGTTGCTTTCCTGGAACTCCAAAATAGGGACCGCTTAGGATTTTTTCCTCGTATTCAATATAAAGGATTCGTTTGCCTCGCTCGTCAAAATAGCTTTGGGCAAGGAGTTTTTCTTGAAAACCAAGCAAAAACAGACTCCATAAAAGAAACAAAATTAATTTCATTCGTTCCAATCAGGTGGATGCTTTGCTCGCTGAAGCCACCTTATTTCCCCAAAGGATCACCAATGCGGCTGTTCCAAACATGATCAAGCTATAAATGGCAGATGGAATGGACATCACCGAGTTTACCAAAAGTGTGGCCGCAATGGTAATTCCCAAGGTACCGTTCTGAATACCCGATTCGATGGCAATCGTCAATCCCTGACGGAAAGGTAACCTTGTCCATTTGGCCGTTGCAAAGCTTACCACTAGCGTACTCAAATTCAAAGCCAAGGCAGCGGGGCCAGCTTCAATAAAGTATTGCACCAAATTTTCCCTTTCTTTTAGAATTGCCGCCACCACAATAATAACGAAAAAAACGGTGGAGATTTTTCGAAAAGGCTGATCCCATTTTTGGGCCAACGTCGGTGCTTTGGCAAGGGTAATCATCCCCAAAGCTACGGGGATTAGCGTAATGAAAAGGACGGAAACGACCGTGCCCACAACTTCCAATTGCTGTTCCTCCCCACCTGGAATAAAGTACCCAATTGAGTAATTGACTAAGAAAGGAATGGTAAATACGGTGATCACCGAAGAACATGCCGTAAGCGTAATGGAAAGTGCTGTATCTCCCTTGGCAAGATGGGTGATCAAATTGGAGGTGGCTCCACCAGGGCAAACTGCCAGAATCATCAGTCCTACAGCCAATTCAGGAGGCAGCTGGAAAGCTTTCGCAATTCCAAAAGCGAGCACTGGCAAGAGGATTAACTGATTGAGCAACCCAATCCCTACCGCCTTTGGATAAATCAAAATTCGCTTGAAATCTTCTACACGTAAACTTAGCCCCATGCCAAACATGATGACAGCTAGCGAAAAAGGTAAGAAAAGCTCGGTTAAAACACTGGATTGCATAAAATTTAGGTTGGGTGGTGAATTTGGGTTCGTCTAAGTTAAAACAAGCCGCTTGCAACAGCAAATCCAATGTACGTTCCAATGGCATTTCCCAAACTTCCTACAAGAATGCCAGGAATCAATAGATCGGGGCGTTGCAAACTCTCTGCAGAAGCCAAAGCAGTGGTAGTTCCACCTATATTCGCTTGCGAAGCCACGGCAATCATATCCCAATCCATTTTGAAAAGGGCCCCAACACCAAATACCACTAATCCATGAACCAGAATTAAAATAGTCACAAACAGAATCAAGGTAAAGGCCAAGTCTCCTACCTCCACCAAAGCTCCCAAATCACACAGAGTGCCAACCACAGCCAAAAATAAGAGGATTAAGAAGTAGCCTAAGGTATGTTTGCCGCGTAGCTGCTGCACTGCTGTAAATTGAGCAAGAACCAAGGCTAGGGAAGTAAGCACCAGGATTTCGGGTACCTGCGGAAACCAAGTGACCACTGCCTTACTCACCGCCATCCCCAACAAGGCCAATGCCAGCAAGGAAGAAATGGAACTTATAGAGATAGATTCCTGCGGTAGGGATTTTTCACCTCTGACTGCAGTTTTATTTTTTTCCCGAGGAAAGAGTTTTTGCAAGTATTTGGGCAAGATCAAAGTAGCAATGATCCAAGGTGTACCCACCAAATTATCCACCACGGTAGTTGCTGCAAACAAGCTTCCAGCTTCATTGACCTTGTAATGCAAAGCAATAGCATTAAAGTTGATTGACCCACCGATGTAGGTTCCAGTATACATACCCGCCACTGCTGGAGCCAGTGGACCAATCGCGTCTGCAGGTTGAACGAGGACCCAGGCGGTGAGAACGCCGATGACGGTAGCCAAAGAACCCAGCAAAAATAGGAGCAAAAGTGGAAGCCCCGCTTTTTTCAAGCTTTTGAGATCTACTTCGAGCAAGGCAATAAATATACCCAAGGGGGCAATGTAGGTGAACACACCATCGTAGATGGGATGCCCTTCCATGGCGCTTGGAATCAATCCTATATTAGCCAGTACCGCGCAAATCAAAATCGCAAAAATGGGAGTACCTACCGAATTGCCCCATGAAAATCGGGTGAGCCAATTTGCAAAAAAGACTGCCAAACAAAGTGTGGCTGCGACAAATAGAAGGGAGGAAGGATCTGACATTCCGAAAAGTATAAAAAAAATTAGTTAGTTATACGGACTTGGTATCTTGGATTGTATAAAGTAGGAAATACGAATTGAAAACAAATGTCGAACGCTGGATGCTGAACTCTGAATGTCGAAAAGTACAATGTACCAGGTACCAAGTACAAAGTACTGGATTTACAATGGAAATAAGATAGAAATAGACTCCGCTGCGCTTCGTGAAATAAATTAGTAAATATGTCAAGTGTTAATAATTAACTACCTGGCACAATTTTATCTAATTTCTTGGCTCTTGTTTCTTGCCTCCCAGCACTTGATACTTTTTTCTAATGTCGAACGCCGAACGCTGAACTCTGAATGTCGAAGTAGGGATTCGTAATGGGACTGGAATAACGCTATTAAAGAATCTTGGTACTTGCCTGCCTGCCGCAGGCAGGGTACATTATACTATTTTGTCATATTACCCTGTTCAACAGCTCAGCTACTTGTTTGCTTCCGGTTTTTCTGGAATAGGCTTCCAATGAACCTAAGGCTTGCTGTGCACCTGCAGTTTGATAAAGTCTTCGAAGTGCTTGACGCATCGACGACTGATCTCCATGGGATAGCACTGCCCCAGCACCTGCTTGGCTGAGGATCTCCGAACTATCTCCTTGCGGATCGCCCAAAGCCAATACCGG
>SXYU01000250.1 GCA_005788235.1 Cytophagales bacterium | reverse complement strand
TTTTGAGAAAAACCTCAATCAAGCCATTGCCGCAGGAATGGACCAGATCACCTTTATCCACGGCATTGGAAATGGCGTACTTCGAAAAGAAATTCACAAGCGATTGAGTCAACTTGGAAATATTTCCTACTTTCAAGACACGCAGAAGGACCAATGGGGCTATGGTGCTACCTTGGTCAAAATTTCCTAAGCACAAACAGAATGAAATCCCCTGTATTTCAGCTCTTCTCACACCAACACCAACAAGCAAAAGCCCTTTTTTTAGAACTTGGAAAGGAAATCAAGTCTGCAAAGGCCATTGCCCTTTTGGAACAATTGGAGTTTTTAGAGCTCTATTCTGAGCTACTGGAGAAGATTCACTTTGAACAAAAACACCTCGGCTATTCCTTATTTTTTCCACTGAAAACCCTAAAGAAGTCCTTAAAAAAAATCCATCACCTCAAGCTCGTGGAAAAAGGACTGAAAGAGCGTGAAAAAAATTTATCGCTCACCTTTGAGAGCTTCAAAACCTATTTGAACGAACAGAAAAGAGGGATGCAAAAAGAGGCTTTTGACCTAATGGTAGGAAGTTCCCTAAAAATATGGGAGGAGTACCTCGAAAAAGCACATGAAGCAAGTAAAGGCATCAAGCCCTTGGTGCTCACCACCTCCATTCATCAATTGGTTCAAGAAGAACTCAGTTTCCTCAGCAAGGAAGTAAGTTCTCCCATTTCAACCCAGGGCTACCGAGATCTTTTTGAAGGACTGCGAAGGGTAATCATTTTGGAAAATTTACTGATTTACCTAGGTCTCAATCCGATTTACCTTCCTCAAATTCACGAGGAATTGGAACGCCTAAAAAATGGCTTGAAACCTTGGTATGCCAACCACCTCAACCTGCAAAGCCTGACACACTTTATCGGGCAACAGGAAGGTGTTTCCAAAAAATACCTGGACTGGGTGAAGGAACTAAAGGAAGAGAAGAAAGCACTCAGCTCAACCTTAGAAAAACAAGCAATTAGCCTACTTCGGAAAGTAGGAGGTTAAATCGAGAGAAAACTTATCCGAAATGATCTCAGTAGTTCAAAATGAGCGTGAATCAAGCGGTCAAACTGCCAACAGTCCACCGGAGACAGCCGGTTCGTTGTATGACAGGATTTACAATCTAAAATTCATTATGTTTTTGTATGCAGACTACAACTAACTGTGGTTTATCGACTGTGGACAGCTAGCAATAATCCGATCCTGGCGATTTTATCAAACAAGAATTTAACTGCGGATCATTACATCTAAATTTTCGAAAGTGCATCCGCCAGGTCTTTTTTGAGATCTTCTACATCCTCTACCCCTACACTGAGTCGGATCAAGGAATCTACCAAGCCTACCTTTTCACGCTCCTCCTTTGGGATGGAGGCATGGGTCATGGTAGCAGGGTGACCACAAAGAGATTCTACTCCTCCCAAGGATTCTGCCAAGGCAAAGAGGTGAAAATTTTCCATCACTACATTCGCATCCGACAGCTTATTTCCCACTAAGGTGAAGGAAATCATGCCTCCAAAATCACGCATCTGACTCTTGGCCACATGATGGTTAGGGTGATCCTCAAATCCCGGCCAATAGACCTTTGCTACCTTGGGATGATTTCGTAAAAATTCTGCTATAACTTTCCCATTTTGGCAGTGACGCTCCATACGAAGGTGAAGGGTTTTGATTCCACGAAGTACCAAAAAACAATCCTGAGGCCCAGGAGTAGCCCCGCAGGCATTTTGCAAGAAGACGAGGCGCGAAGCGAGCTCATCGTCATTTACCACCAGCGCTCCCATCACCACATCGGAGTGGCCTCCCAGGTACTTGGTCACGGAGTGCATCACAATGTCTGCCCCTAGATCTAGGGGGTTTTGCAAGTACGGAGAGGCAAACGTATTGTCCACCGCCAGGAGCAAACCGTGCTTCTTCGAAAAGGCCGCCATGGCTTTCAGGTCGATGATATTCATCATTGGATTGGTAGGCGTCTCCACCCAAACTAGCTTGGTCCGTTCGTTGACTAGCGAAGAAAGTGCCTCGGGATCTGCCATAGACACAAAATGAAATTTGATGCCGTAGCGCTCGAATACCTTGGTAAACAAGCGGTAGGTCCCACCATAAAGATCGTTAGTGGAAATAATCTCATCACCTGGGTTGAACAGCTTTACCACTGAATCAATAGCACCCAAGCCAGAGGAAAAGCAAATGCCATGTTTGCCATTTTCCAATGCCGCCAAGCTTTGCTGCAAGGCGGTTCGGGTGGGATTGTGCGTACGGCTATATTCGTAACCGAGGTGGTCTCCAGGGGATTTTTGAACGTAGGTAGAGGTCTGAAAGATCGGAGTCATGATGGCTCCTGTAGAAGGATCTGGGGCTACGCCCGCGTGAATTGCTTTGGTACCAAATTTCATCTAAAGTGAATTTAAGTAGGATGGGTTTACATAGAATTCAAAACCTATTTTGGATAAATGCGCGCAATTCCAATACTAGGTGCTAAACTTGCTTGCTTTTACTTCAAAAGCGAGTCAAAGATGACAAAAAAGGACAGCATATTCAAGGACTTGGGCAGCTACTTCCGCAGCCATCCTAGCACCACACTAGGCTGGATCTGGGTAAGCATTGTCCCTCTCCTGGGTTCGCTTTTGCTTAGCACACAGTACCAGCAACTGGAGCAGCTTACGGTGACGGGAGTTTGGGAACACGTCCTCCTCACCCTGATCCTCGCCCTCCTAGTTGGGCTAGCCTTTCTCCCCACCACATTTACTGCGCTTGCCTCTGGCTTCTTTTGGGGATGGGCCATTTTTCCCCATCTGGTCATCGCCTACCTCCTCGCAAATGTCCTTGGCTATACCCTGGGCAAGTGGCTCAATGCAGACTTCAGAACGATCCTGTATGCACGGCATCCAAGTTTGAAGGAGGAAATCGAAAAACGAATCGAACATCCGGCAGGGCTTGTGTTTTTTGTACGAATCAGCCCGGTGATTCCCTTCGCGATTTCTAATTTCTTATTTGCCTCCTTGGGAATTCCCCTTACAAAAATCATTTGCTTTGGAC
The DNA here is from genome assembly GCA_005788235.1 of Cytophagales bacterium. GTDB lineage: Bacteria > Bacteroidota > Bacteroidia > Cytophagales > Cyclobacteriaceae > Algoriphagus. The sequence continues at coordinate 4,351 of SXYU01000250.1, read as the reverse complement.
TGCCAGGCATGCTGCCACGAACTATCCTCGCCTTCGCTTCGGGTAGGGCAGCATCCTCTTTTTTGGACGCTCAATCCTCCTTAAAAGATCCGCAGGATTGGCTGATCCTTGGACTCCTTCTTGTTGGGAGCGTTTGGGGAATTTGGTATTTTTGGAATAAGCAGAAAATCGAAGCCTGACGATAGTCAAAATTTTCTCCACAGGTATCCATTCCACAGCAGCATGATCACATCCATCCACCCCAAGTTGCCCATGCGCAACAAAGCCATTACCCAAGCCTTTTATCTGGACAAACTCGGTTTTCAACGGTTAGGCTTCCCAGGCTATCCGGAATACCTGATGGTTGAAAAAGATGCGGTAGAACTCCATTTTTTCCTTTTCCCGGGACTAGATCCACTGCAAAACTATGGGCAGATCTACCTCAGGACAGATGCGATTGAAGACCTCTACCAGTACTTTTTGGATCGAAAAGTGGCAATCCATCCGAATGGCCCCCTGGTAACCAAACCCTGGGGGCAGCGTGAATTTTCGATCTTGGATCTAGACCACAACCTGCTGACTTTTGGGCAAGAAGCCTGGTAAAATCCAATCCAAAAAAAGCTACTCTGGATTGCAACACCTACCTTTTTGTTTTCTTGGATCTGATTATCCGCTTTGTTACCAGTAACGAGAGAAAAATAAGGCTTGAAGTTCATTTAGGTGAGCTGTGGACTGCCTGTAGGCCGCGGCCTATCGACAATTATCCGCAGTAATTCAAACAAATCTTAGGTCACTGGTGAGATTGCGGATAATCATTTTCTTTGAAATTGAATTACCTCAAAAAAGGAGGCAAAATGCATAGCGCTGGATCCCCCAAAAGCACTTGCTGGGATAGAAATGCTTCATGCTCCGAACTGAGCCCATAGCGAAACAAAAACTCCCGCTCAGTGCGCAGCAGGATATCCCCAAGATGGAGTGGATCAGCCGTAGGTGCACCTGCAAACAGGTGCTTGTACCAGATTTCGGTGTAGCGTTTGAGCAGCAGATCCACCCCCAAGGAAGAATTGGAAAGCACCGCAATCGCTCCTTTGTTTGGCGTCAGCAGCCAATCCTCCCCTTGACTGTAGCTTGGACCAAAAGCATTCCCGTATTCACAGCCATTGATTAAAAGCAAGGGGTACTTCCCCGCATTGGCATAGCTCAAGGTGCTATCGGACACATAACCAAAATCCAGTTCGTTGTACCCCAAGGATCCATGTCCAAAGTAGGTCAGCAGCACAAGGCCAGCGTTGATCTCCTTCCCCAAATCCACCCGTTCCACCTCGGCTTCCCCCTGCTTCCTGTAGGTAATCACCTCCACTTCAGGCAAACCGCTTTTTGCTAGCGCAGCAAAAACTTCCATAAAGCTGCTGTGCCGAGCCAGCTCCGCAGGGTTCATCCCTCCAATGAGATGGAGGATCCTATTGTGACCGGAAACCAGCACACGTTCCTTTTCGATCACTTTATTCAAGTAATTGGAAAGATCCTGGGAGGTCTTGGCAGGAATACGCCCTACCGCCATTGCCGACAATTCAGGTTCCCCTGGCTGGAGCCCCCTTACAAAGTAGGCATCGGAGGGCGGGAAACCTGCAGTTGGAACCAAGTCTTGCAAATCAAAGGCTTGAGGAGCGTTTCGATAGAAGACGGACGCATGATCTACCCATGCTTGCGCAAAGGGTACGACCGATCGGCCAGTTAGCAACAAGTATTGGGGATGATGGATTGGCCAATAGAACTTTAAAAACGCGGTCAATGCCCAAGGAGTCCGCTCCCCAAAGGCAAATTGATCGTATAATTCCTCTATTCGCAGCACCAAGGTATCGAAGTTGCCACCTGCAGGAGAGGCGCGGTAGCTGGCATAGGCATCAAGGGCATTGGCATGCTGGAGGCTTGGCTTCTGCAATTGCTGATGCCCGACCAAGAGGTAATTTGCTGGCAGACTTCGGTAATCCCGAAAGCGGACCGGTTGCAGCACTTCCACCGTAAACCGCACTGGACCGACTGCATTCCTAGCTGCTGCTTGGGGAAGCAAGTAGGTAATTTGGGCAAAAGCCAGTGAAAAATAATCTCCCTTTCGAGCGGGATCTACTGCCAAATGAAGCTTGAGCTTCCCTTCTTGAAAATCCTCTTGCTTAAGTACCAGGGATTGTCGGAACGATTCAAATCCAGAAAATTGAGGGCTCGGAAGGGCCCGAATGACTTGGGAAGAGGTACCCAGCCAAAGTATGGGTACATGCTCCTGCGGAGAGCGCCCCACCCAAGCAAGTTTCAAGGAAATAGATTGGGAATCCACTTTTGCAAATGCAGAATCCAGTAGAAACTCCAGGTTCAGGTCAGGCGCAATCACCGAACTCATCCAGCCCTGCCCCTCCTTCCGAGTGGAAGAGCGCAGCCCCCAGCGGGCCATTTTTCCTAAGGCATACTCCTCCGCAAAGACCTGGACTTGGGCTACATCCAACTGATCCGAACCCGAGAGATGAACCCCAGGTGAGGCCATTCGCTTTCCCTGCTCCCCGGGGGTATAAGCCAAGAAAAAGGCCGTCGTGTCAGAGTAGGTATTGACATAGGGATTTGGAATTGCAATCCCAGAATTAGACCATTCCTCATTTTTTACCCCTAAAAACTCGAGGTAATCCTCCGAATCAAGCCGACCATCTTGCACACCCTGTACCCAAATGCCTACTTCTTTTCCTCGATGGTAGAGCCTCAAGTAGCGGGAATCTATTCTTTTGAGGGGAATACCCAGAACGGTCAAGCAGCGAGCAGGAATGCGATAGATTCCTTCAGTAGCCGTCTGAATTTTGTAGTAGGTCAGGTCATACCTAAACCAAGGCGAATCTTGAGCCAAGGAAAAATTGGAAAGGCTGAAGCCAAAAAGTAGTAGAACCAAGGAGTTTCTCATGGAAAAATGGGGAATTTGAGGGGACCTCAGGATTAAAAAAATAGAATAGGATTATCCGCAATCATGCCATTAGCTTAAAGCATACTTGAATTTCCGCGGATAATTGTCGACAGACGACTGCCCACAGAACACAGCTCACCTAAATGAACTTCAACACAACAGAGAACTCGAACTCAAAAAAATGTACATTTTCGGGCACTCTTCTGTTTCAAAGTTGAACAAGCAATCAGAAAAGCAAAAGTCAAAAAAAAAGTGTCGGAAATTTTATTTATTTCCAATGATTGAAAATACCTTAAAAACAGTTAGTAATCAATGTTTTAGATTTAATGTGTCAATTTTTTTCTTCTTGAAAACCTAGAATTAGGTTATACAAGGTACTCTACTTAAAATTTGGTACTACTTTTTCTTAGAGTTGGCTGGGTATAAACCATTGCCTTCCGATGCAAGGACTATTGACCACTAGTATGAATCTAAGCAACACCCAAGTACAAATGCGCAAAGGACTCCTCGAGTACTGCGTATTGCACATTATTTCGAGAGGGGAAATCTACACCTCCGATCTTATCTATGAGCTTACCCAAGCCGAGATGATCGTCGTAGAAGGCACCCTTTATCCCCTGCTCAACCGTCTCAAATCCGCAGCACTCGTCAGCTACCGCTGGGTAGAATCCGATGCAGGTCCTCCTAGAAAATATTATTCCATCACGGAGGAAGGCCACGCTGCCTTGAAAAACCTCGCTTCCACCTGGAAAGGATTAGTTCAATCCATTAGTCAAATCACTAAAAAGAAAATCCCTTCTCTTTCGGAAAACTCATGAAAAAGACACTTAGCATCAACATCAGCGGTATTTTATTCCATATCGAAGAAGATGGATACGACACCCTCAAAAATTACCTCGAAAGTATCAACAGCCATTTTTCTGGATACTCAGACAGTAAAGAAATCATTTCAGATATCGAAAATCGCATTGCGGAAATTTTTCTCTCCTATTTGAAAAACAATAACCAGGTCATCACGGCCGAGAATGTCACTCGACTCATCGAAAAAATGGGAACCATTGCGGACTTCAGTTCATTGGATGAAAAGGTTGAAGTGGAAGAAGCTGAAGATCCTGCGAGAGATGACTTCTACAAGTATGTCACTCCACCCAACACGGGGGAAGGGGGCTACAAAAAGCTTATGCGGATGGAGCACAAGAAAATACTGGGTGGAGTGTGCGCTGGAATCGCGCACTACTTTGCCATTGACGTACTTTGGATCCGATTGATTGCCATTCTTCTGCTATTTAGCGGAAACATCAACTTCGACCTCTCTGATTTCAATCCCTTTGGTTGGGTCGATTTCAACATTGGATTTGCAGGACTTGCAGTGGTGGCCTACATCGTCTTGTGGGTGATTCTTCCAGTATCCTATGCCATGGAAGAAGATAA
>SXYU01000249.1 GCA_005788235.1 Cytophagales bacterium | reverse complement strand
GCCAAATAGGCAATATTTGGTTTGAAATAGGTTTGGTAGTAGGCCTTCACATCATCCAAAGTGATGTTCTTGGTAGTTTGCTCCGTTTGAGACTCTCCATAGGGGTGGTTTTTTCCATAAAGCACCGCGCGAGAAAGTCGCGAAGAAATCGCCTGTGGATCGTCTTTGGTAGTAGCGAGACCAGTTAAAGACTGCTTTTTCAATTTATCCAATTCCGGCTGAGGAAAAACCGGATTGAAGAGCAAATCCGCCATCAATTCCAGCACTTTTCCTTGGTGTTTTTTCAAGGAAGAAGCAGATACAGAAGTGGCAGAAGCACTAAGGCTTGCTCCAATAAAGTCAATCTCTTGATCCAACTGATCTTTGGTTCTATTTTTAGTACCTCCCATCATCATGTCCCCGATAAAGGTGGTAAGTCCCGCTTTGTCTCCTTCTAGAATCGGGTCTCTCTCCAATACCAGGGTGAAGGATACGCGTGGGAGTTTGGTGTTTTTCACCACAAACACTTTCAATCCATTGGCGAGGGTGAAGTTTTCCGCCTCTCCGATCTTGATTTCAGGAGCTGGGCCAGAAGCTGGCAACTTACTCCGATCTACCTGTGCAAAGGTGATCCCCGTGGCCAGTAGCATAACTAATATTCCTAATGCAAATTTTTTCATGTCTTTTCGATACGTTTAGTCAACGAATTATTCAGATACTGGCTTTGCTGATTTCGGCAAATAGTACAATACTACGCGTCCAGTAAGGTCCATGTAGGTTTTGGCTACCCGCTGAATATCTTCTTTTGTTACTTTGGAATAGGCATCCATCACTTGGTTGACATAGTTGGTATTGCCAAAAATCACCTTCGCTTCTGCCAAGTTCTCAGCAATACCTTCTACGGTGGAGTTCCCACTCACAATGTTGTTTTCCATGATGTTTTTCAACTTGGTAAACTCCTCCTCGCTGATGCCTTGATCCTGAACTTGCTTGATCAATTTGTCCACTTCGGTCTCAAGATCTTTTGGATCTACGCCCATGTTGGCAATACCATACATCAAAAACACGCCTCCATCTTCCAATTCAAGCGGAATGGCTGCAACCACTAATGCTTTTTGCTGCTTATCCACTAGCTCCTTGGTCATCAAAGAAGATTTGCCACCAGTCAAGTAGGTAGACAGCATGGATAGGGCATAGCTATCTGGGTGATTTCTTGCAGGCAAATTGTAGGCCTGAATTACTGCTGGAATCTGAATGTTGTCGTAAATTATGTCACGAACCTCAGCTGTTTTCTTCGGTTCGGTGATTTTTGGACGGTAAACAGGCTTGGTGCCCTTCGGGATTTCTGAGAAGTACTTGCGTACCAATGCTTCTGTAGTCGCATAGTCTAGATCACCGGCGATTGTCAAAGTGGCGTTATTTGGCACATAAAAATCCTTGTAGAACTGCTGAAACTCTTCGATGGTAGCCGCATTCAAGTGGTCCATGGAACCGATCGGAGCCCACTGATACGGGTGAGTCGAATACGCTCTTTTAAGTGTCTCAGGTAGGATGGTGCCGTAAGGCTGGTTTTCGTAACGCTGTCTGCGCTCTTCCTTCACTACTTCACGCTGAGTCTCTACACCGGTCAAGTCCACCTTGGAGTGCAGCATGCGCTCACTTTCCATGTACAAGGCCAAATCCAACTCATTGGAAGGAAGCAACTCGTAGTAGTAAGTGATGTCGTTGGAAGTGTAGGCATTGAGCGTACCACCTCTGCTTTGGATAATGTTCATGTACTGACCACGGTCAATATTTTCAGAACCTTCAAACATCAGGTGCTCAAAAAAGTGCGCAAATCCCGTGCGCTCAGGATTCTCATTCTTGGAACCTACGTGGTACAGCACGGAAGTGACCACAATAGGCGTGGTATTGTCCTGGTGCATGATCACATGAAGTCCGTTGTCCAAGGTAAACTCCTTGAATTCGATTTTAGTCTGAGCAGCCAGAGGAAGGATGATCCATCCCAAAAGGAGGCTCAAAAGAATTATTTTTTTCATGTTACTAGAGGTTGGTTAAAAAAAGGTATTGAACTAAGTACGGAGTTGATCTTGAATTGGTTTAGACAAACATAAGTCCTTTTTTCAGAAAGCGTTACTGGGTTACATTTTAGAAGAATAGGACTACTTTTTTTATACAGCAACCAAGATGGTGCCAAAAGCAAACCCTGCTTTTGGCCAGCAAATTGGATGAAACTACTCGTAACCTGTTGCAATTCGGACACTTAAATTTGCGAATTCGAACAACTTAATTGGGATTGCTGCTTAACTTTTAAGGGGTTAATCGAGTCAAAATCTCTTTTGCCTCATGCCACTTCAATCTTGGCCCAAACTGGCTCACAATGCGTGAACTGGCCATGGATGCTAGCTTCCCACTCGCTGCATAGGAATGGCCATTGGTGATGCCATACAAGAATGCGCCGGCAAACATGTCCCCAGCGCCATTGCTATCTATGGCTTGAGTAGGATAAGGTTCGATATCGATAAAGGTATCCCCATCGCAAATCATGGCTCCATTTTTTCCCAACGTAATCACAAAATGCTTGGCTGCCTTTTTCATTTCTTCACGCGCTTCAGCCAGGGTACTTTTGCCTGTATACAACATGGCTTCCTCTTCGTTTGCGAAAAGAAGATCCACGCTTG
>SXYU01000248.1 GCA_005788235.1 Cytophagales bacterium | reverse complement strand
CTTGCAAAATGCCAGAAAGGCCGATTTTCAAGGATTTTCAACTGGCATGACGCTCACCACCAGCCTTGCTGTGAAGCCTACCTATAATGTGACCAAAAATGTAATTGCCAAAGTCACTGGAAAAACAGCTCCTGAGGAAGTGATTATTTACACGGCTCACTGGGATCATATCGGCATAGGTAAACCTGATGAAACGGGTGATAGCATTTACAATGGAGCACTGGATAATGCCTCCGGGACAGCTGCCCTGTTGGCTTTGGCGAAAGCATTCAAGACTGACGAGCAGCCTGATCGAACGGTAGTGTTTTTGTCGGTGACAGCAGAGGAACAAGGTTTGTGGGGCTCGGCGTATTATGCGAAGAACCCCATCTATCCCAAGGAAAAGACCGTGGCGAACATCAACATGGATGGTGTGAATCCCTATGGAAAAATGAAAGATGTCTCTGTTATTGGAGTAGGTCAATCCGAAATGGAGGATTTATTGGATGAGGAACTCAAAAAATTAGGACGGTATGCTGCTCCTGAACCCAATCCGGTAGTGGGTTACTATTTCCGATCTGATCATTTCAATTTTGCCAAAATTGGAATTCCAGCTCTATATATTGGGACAGGAATCGACCATGTGGAGAAGGGAAAGGAGTATGGCAAGCAGGTTCAGGAGGAATATGTGGCCCAGTACTACCATAAGCCAGCGGATGCATACGATCCAAAGCGATGGAATCTGGAGGGAGCTGTGGACGATGTGCAGTTGCTGTATCTAGTAGGTCGGAATTTAGCCAACTCAACTAAATGGCCCGGGTGGAAGGAAGGTTCTGAATTCAAGGCCATCCGAGATAGCTATTTCAAAAAGTAGGATTAATACAGGGTTAATCGACTCGGATTTCGTAGGAGGTGAGTAGTCCAGGCAAACCGGACAAGTCAAATCGTGCTCCTTTCAGAAAATTATTTTCTGGAGCGATGCGGTAGTGGAAGGCATCTCTAAAGTCGGCCTTCTCAAGGTGCGTTTGGTCAAATACTGCGCTGAGGAGGTCCGATCCTATAAAACTTGCCTCACTAAGATTTGCCTGCGAAAAATCTACTTCCCGTAATCTACAGTGGTGGAAAGTCGATTTTTTCAGCGAGAGCTTGTAAAAATTGCAGTAGTCGAGGCTGCAGTGGGCTAGATGAAGCTCCAGCAAAAAAGGATTTGCTGTGGTAAAAGCAATCCCCAGCATTTTACATCGTACAAATCGTACATTCTGGAAATTTACTTTGGCTACCTTGATATTGCTCAAGTCGCAGTCCTCAAAACTGCAATTTTCAAAGCTCGCTTCCTGAAGTGAAAGGCCTGCAAAGTTGCAGGTTGAAAAGGTGCAGGCCTCATATTCTCCCTGTAGGCTATCCAAAGGACCTAGGTTTTGGAAATGTTGTTCGCTAAAGTAGGGCATGTGTTTTGGGTAGTTATGAAGGAACGGGCAGGGGCTGTACTTAAAGTTTGATGTGATACAGACTACAGCGTTGGATCTCTGGGTGTTCCTGGAGTTCGGAATGGTCAAAATCTTTCCAATACTGCATGCCAATTTTTTTCATGATTTGGATGGAGGCAAGGTTTCCGATGGAAGCCATGGATACCACTTTCGGAATTTGGAGTTGCCGTGCATAATCTAGGCAGGCGGCGGCTCCTTCGGTGCTAAAGCCTTGATTCCACCAGGTCTTGCCGATGCGGTAGCCTAGATCTACGGTAGGGGTGAAGTCAGCCTCAAAGGTTTTCCATCCTAGACCAATTGTACCCAAAAGAGCTCGGCTTTCTAGGATATCCACTGCAAAATAGCAGAATTCTTTTTCTTCGTATAGGCACTCCATCCGCTCCATCATGGCCAAGGTATCCTCTTTTGTAAGGGGCCGTTGGAAAAAGTGCATCACCACGGGATCCGAATTGATGGCTGTAAATGCTTCCAAGTCACTTGCTTGCCAGCGGCGAAATCCTAGGCGTGGGGTAGTAAATAGGTAGGCAGACATGGATACTAGGGTATGGAATGTAAAGTTAAATTAAGGAGGTTTTTGAAAACTTTACTTTTCTTCTTCCATCTAATTTGATGCGATTGGTTCTACTAGTCAATTTTCTAATCCATTGAAGGGATTGAACCGCCTTCTACCTACTCCCATGGCTACTGCTCGGCAGACGGTTTTTTCTCCATATTTAACGTTTAACTTATCAAGGGCTTGGTAGAGGTTGATTTGCTGTTGGCTATCTTCAAAGAGCTGGATTTGGTAATTGCCATGGACTAGGTTGCTGAAGCGTATCCCCACCAAGCGGATGAGTAGGCGTCGGCTGTAGAGTTTTTGGAAGAGCTTCTTGACCAAGGGGAGTAGGTTATGGTCTGCTGAGCTGTAGGGAATGCGCTGCTGTATGCTGTGGGTTTCAAAGTCAGAGTAGCGAATTTTCACCGTGATGCAGGCCGTGAGTTGTCCCTTTTGGCGGAGTTTGGAGGAGAGTTGCTCCGTCATGGCAATCAATGTGGCTTCTAGTAGTTGGGTATCAATGGTATCCACATCAAAGGTATGTTCGGAGGAGATGGACTTTGCCTCGGAGTAGGGGACTACCGGGCTGAGGTCAATGCCATTGGCTTTTTCCCAGATCAGCTTGCCATTTTTTCCAAAGGTGGCTTCTAGGAGTTGGGCAGGCATCTGCTGCAGGGTATGCACTTTTTTGACACCCATGTTGTAGAGTGTCTGGGAGGTTTTTTCTCCAATCATGGGAATTTTCTGTACGGATAGCGGGGAGAGGAAAGATTTCTCCTCACCTAGAGGAATTTGTTTTTCATTGTTGGGCTTGGCTTCTCCGGTGGCAATTTTGGAGACGGTTTTATTTTGGGAGAGTCCCATGGAGATGTTGAGCCCGCTCTCTTGGATGATGCGTTGCCGGAGCTCATGGGCTAGTTTGAAGCAGCCAAAGAAGCGGTCCATGCCGGTGAGATCGATGTAAAATTCATCGATGGAGGCTTTTTCAAAAAGTGGGACCCCTTCTCGGATGATCTCGGTGATTTCTTGAGATTTTTGGCTGTATTTTTCAAAATCTCCGCGTACGACAATTGCTTCGGGACAGAGTTGCTTAGCGGTACGCATGGGCATGGCGGAGTGCACGCCAAATCTCCGGGCTTCGTAACTGCAAGAGGCGACGACACCTCGGTCGCTTGACCCTCCAATGAGGATGGGTTTTCCCTTGAGTCGGTCGTCAAAAAGCCGCTCTACAGATACAAAAAAGGTGTCCAGATCTAGGTGTACAATACTTCGCTTTTCTTCCATCATAATTGTTAATAATTTAAACATTTTAATGTTTATAAATTAAACAAAATTAATATCTTTGAATCGTTTAGAGACGAAAGTTGTCGGGGAGAAAGAGAAATAGGTCCGCTTGCGGGGTTTATTTCCAGTTTATTTCTACTGTATTTCAAGAATTTTACAATTTGAGGCAATGAGCATCCATACTAACTTAAAATTTCTCCGAAAAAAGAAGGGTTTGACCCAGGAAACACTCGCTCAGGCCTTGGGCGTTTCTCGATCCAAGCTTGCAGGGTACGAGCGGAACATCACCCCTCCCTTGGAGGTGCTGCTCCTTTTTGCCGATTACTTTAAGCTGTCCTTGGATGTCTTGGTTCGCGAGGAGCTAGCCTCTTTTTCGGAATACAAGTTGCG
>SXYU01000247.1 GCA_005788235.1 Cytophagales bacterium | reverse complement strand
TAAGTAGCTACGTTCTTCTAGAATCTTTTCGATGAGCTCCTTCACCTTTACCTTATTTTTCAGACCTGCCAGAACGGTTTCTTGTGTCAAGCCTGAAATGTTGTAAGGAGGTTTGATCTGATTGAGGATTGCGATCAGTTCTGGACTAGCAAACGCCATTCCCAGCCGAAGAGATGCCAATCCCCAGGCCTTGGAGAAGGTTTGCATGACCAGCAAGTTGGGGTACTGCTCCAGCACCTGAATCAAGCTTGGCTCCGAGCTAAAATCGATGTAGGCTTCGTCCACGACCACAATCCCTGGAAAGTGATCTAGAAGAAAATGGATGTCTTCCCGCTTCACCTTATTTCCGGATGGATTGTTAGGGGAGCAGATAAACAGAATTTTGGACTGGGCATCCGCTGCGGCGAGGATTTTATCTGGCTGCAACTGGAAGTTAGTGGTCAGGGGGACATTCCGAACTTCCACTCCGTTGATTGAGGCGCTCACGCCGTACATGCCGTAGGTGGGAGGAAGTAGAATCACATTGTCCTTGCCTGGGTTGCAAAAGGCACGAAACAGCAGGTCAATGGCCTCATCTGATCCATTGCCCAAGAAGATCTGGGAAGGCTCGCACCCTTTGATATTGGCAATCTCTACTTTCAAGGCAGATTGGTAGGGATCCGGGTAGCGGTTGTGGTCTGCCTCGGTGATGGACCCAAAAGGGTTTTCGTTCGCATCCAAAAACACTCCTTCCGAACCGCTGTATTCGTCCCGTGCAGAGGTGTAAGGCTTTAGCTTGAGGAGGTGAGGACGGAGGAGAGTAGCTAGGTCAACCTTCATTTTTTATTCGTTTTGAGGTAATTGAGGCGTAGGGTGATGGCATTTTTGTGGGCGTCCAACTGCTCGTTGGCGGCCATGATCTCTACTGCAGGGCCAAGGGCTTGAAGACCTTTGGCTGTAATTTTCTGGTAGGTAATCTTTTTCACAAAGCTATCCAGCGAAACACCACTGTAGTTGCGGGCATAGCCAGAGGTAGGTAGGGTATGATTGGTACCGGAGGCATAGTCTCCTGCTGCCTCTGGACTGAAGTTACCCAAAAATACCGAACCTGCCGAGTGGATTTGGTTTGCAATTTTCTCCTCATTTTTTACTGCAAGGATGAGGTGTTCAGGTGCGTATTCGTTGATCAGCGCGATGGCAGTGGATTGATTTTCCAAGATTACAGCAAAGGAGTTGGCAAGGGCTTTGGTAGCAATTTCCTTGCGAGAAAGGCTTTTCAATTGTAGGCTGATCTCTGCCACTACTTTTTTGGAAAAATTCTCAGAAGGACTTACCAGTACCACTTGTGAATCCACCCCATGCTCGGCTTGGGAGAGTAGGTCAGCGGCGACGAAGGCGGGGATGGCCGTCTCGTCTGAATAAACCAGCACTTCGGAAGGGCCTGCGGGCATATCTATGGCCACGCCGTACTTGGTAGCCATTTGCTTGGCAGCGGTCACGTACTGGTTGCCAGGACCAAATATCTTATCCACTTGAGGTACGGATTCGGTTCCAAAGGTGAGCGCAGCGATTGCTTGCGCTCCTCCTACTTTGATAATTTTAGAAATCCCTACGAGTTGTGCGGTGTAGAGAATGGCCGGATGAATGTTGCCTTCTCGGTTGGGAGGGGTGCAGAGCACTACCTCAGCGCAGCCAGCAAGGGCAGCAGGGACGCCCAGCATGAGCACCGTACTGAATAGGGGGGCAGTACCTCCAGGGATGTACAAGCCTACGCGTTGGATGGGAACACTCTTTCTGCTGCAAATGATTCCAGGCATCACTTCCATCACCAGGTCAGGCGTCGCTTGAGCTGCATGGAATTTTTCAATATTGGATTTGGCTAATGCAATCGCCTCGATGAGTTTGGGACTGAGTTGGGCCGCTGCAGCTTGTATTTCTTCTTGACTAGCAAGCAAGGAGTCCAGCTGAACATGGTCGAATTCTTGGGCAAACATCCGAAGAGCCTTATCTCCAGTTTGAGCCACCTTCTTAAAGATGGGCTTGATGATTTTCTTAATTTTTTTGGTTTGCATTTCTGGTCGGGCCAGCTGCTTTTGCCACTTTTCTGGACTGGGGTTGAGGAGGATTTTCATCGGTTGAGGTTTAGAATATTTCAAATAACCATCTTCTCTATGGAAACCACGAGGATTCCTTCCGCTCCTGCAGCGCGCAGTTCGTCCATATTTTCCCAGAATTGATCTTCACTGAGTACGGAGTGTACGGATGACCAGCCTTCCTCTGCTAGCGGTAATATGGTAGGACTCCGCATGCCAGGTATTAGAGAGATAATCTTGGGCAGCGCACTATTGGGCACGTTCATGAGTACGTATTTGTGGCTTTTGCCTGTTTGTACAGCATTGATACGAAAGAGTAGCTTGTCGACAATGCTTTTTTTCCATTCACTCAATTGGGGGTTGCTAATCAGGACAGCTTCTGAGGTGAATACTTCCTCTACTTCTTTGAGTCCATTCATCATGAGGGTCGATCCCGAGCTAACGATATCGCAAATTCCTTCAGCCAGGCCGATGCTGGGTGCGATTTCTACCGAGCCACTGATTTCGTGGATTTCGGCCTTGATTTGCTTCGTTTGTAGGTAGTTTTTCAGAACCTTAGGATAGGAGGTGGCAATGCTTTTCCCTTCAAAATAGTGGAGCCCCTCATAGGGAGTACCCTTGGGAATAGCGAGGGAAAGGCGGCACTTGGAAAAGCCTAGTTTCTTGAGCACCAGTACCTCTTTACCTTTTTCAGTTACCTCATTTTGTCCCACAATCCCTAAATCTGCCACTCCATCGGCTACATAGCCAGGGATATCGTCGTCACGGAGAAATAGAAACTCAACGGGGAAATTGGTGGAGCTGGACTTGAGCTTGCCCGTGCCGTTATAAAATTTGATGCCACATTCCTTGATTAGGCTAAGTGAGTCATCGGAGAGTCTACCGCTTTTTTGAACGGCAATACGCAAAATCTGTTCCATTTGGAAATTTGAATGAATTCGAATTTGATTGAAGGGTGGGTGAATGGCCGAATCCCTATCATCAGCCTCACCGGGGTGGGTGTAGTATCTATCCTCTCAAGAGGAATGATGGAAATGATGCAGCAGGTGGTGCACCTGTGCTGGCAAAGAAAAAATAAGACTTGCTGCTGTGTTTTTCATTTCGAGAGCAAATATAGGGTGGTATTGGGAAAATGCAAGTTGTTAGGAAAAAGTATCAAGTAGCTAGTATCAAGTATCAAGAAGGTTGTGCCAAGATCCAAGTACAAAGTACCCTGCCTGCGGTAGGTAGGCAAGTATGGAATTCGGGTAATAGGATGTTTTTCTTCTTCGTTCGAAATTTGACATTCAGCGTTCGAAATTTATTTTATTCGTTTTTCCTACTTTGTACATTGTACCTGGTACTTTGTACAATTCCTTATTTCCTACTTTGTACATTGTACTTGGTACATTGTACAATGTTTATTGTACTATTTTCCAAACTCCATACTCACCGAATTGATGCAATAGCGAATGCCGCCTTTGTCCGACGGACCATCTGGGAAGCGATGACCAAGATGGCCTCCACAGGAAGCGCAGAGAATTTCCTCGCGGATCATCAAGTGACTGTAGTCCATGTGCACTTCTATGGCCTCGGGCTTGATGGGATGGGTAAAGCTAGGCCATCCGCAGCCACTGTCGTATTTGAAGTCGGAGTGGAAAATAGGACTACCACAGCCCTTGCAGGAATAGACGCCTGTTTC
>SXYU01000246.1 GCA_005788235.1 Cytophagales bacterium | reverse complement strand
GAGCCTCTTCGGCTGAAGTAGACACCTTGGCCGTAGCAATATTCATGAAGTACTCCTGGAGCTGGTTGAGCTCCACATCACCACCAATGATGCCATTGGAAAATCGTAGCGTCATCTCCTTGGTTCCGCCACCGGCAGGAATCAAGCCTACACCCACTTCCACCAAGCCCATGTAGAGCTCGGCATGTGCCTGAATGTGATCGGCATGAAGGGACAATTCGCATCCACCACCTAGCGCCATGTTGTGCGGCGCCACCACTACTGGCACTGAAGAAAAACGTGCACGCATCATGGTATTTTGGAACTGGGCGATCATCAAGTTGATTTCGTCAAACTCCTCGTCTCCAGCAAACATAAAGAGCATGGCTAGGTTGGCGCCCGCAGAGAAATTGCCTCCTTCGTTGCCAATTACTAGACCTTTGTAAGATTTTTCTGCCATGCCTATTGCGGTGTTGATGCCCTCAATGACTTCTGCGCCCATGGCATTCATTTTGGTATGGAACTCTAGGCCGATCACCTCGTCTCCAAGATCCACTACCGTAGCTCCTGCATTGCCCCAGACTTTCTTGCCTGCCGACTTGAGTGTATCCAGGATAACAAACTCCTCCATTCCAGGAACCTCTTTGTAAGTCTTGGAGGGAATGTCGTAGTAGGTTTTTTTACCGTTGACAATCTTGTAGAAGGACACATGCCCTGCAGCAAGGAGTTCGTGCACCCAGGCAGCTGCCTTTTCACCAGCAGCTTCCATCTTGGCAACGGTCTCTTTAACGCCTAGCGCATCCCAGGTTTCGAAAGGCCCAAGCTCCCAACCAAAGCCAGCACATACCGCTTGATCTATGCGGTAGAGCTCGTCAGAGATCTCCGGAATACGATGGGAACAATACTTAAACAAATCGTAAAAAGAGGCCCGGTAAAACTCCCCTGCTCGATCTTCAAAGTTAACCAAAAGACGCAAGCGCTTTTTCAAGTCGTCCACTTCTTTGGCTGCTTCTAGTGCTTTGAACTTCGGCTTTTCAACATCCTTGTAGGTAAATGTTTTGAGATCCAGCTCCTGCAATTCCTTGCGCCCGTCGGGATGTCGGGTCATTTTAAAATAACCTTGACCCGTCTTATCTCCAAACCATTTGTTGTTGTAGAGCACTTCCACAATCTTTGGTAGGATAAACTTGTCCCTAGATTCGTCGTGTGGAAGGGCCTTGTACAGGTTGTTGGAAACATTGACGGTGGTGTCTAGGCCGACTACATCCATGGTGCGGAAAGTGGCAGACTTGGCCCGGCCGATCACTGGACCGGTAAGCTTGTCTACTTCGGAAACACCAAAACCCATTTTTTCAATGGCATGCATGCCAGAAATGATGGCATAAACTCCGATGCGGTTGGCAATAAACGCCGGGCTATCCTTACAAAGAACTGTTTCCTTGCCTAAGTACCGATCTCCATAGGCCATCAAAAAGTCAATCAATTCAGGGTTGGTTTTTGGACCAGGAATGATTTCCAATAGCTTCAGATAGCGAGGAGGATTGAAAAAGTGCGTGCCTGCAAAGTGGGACTGGAAATCTTCAGAACGGCCTTCTGACATGAGGTGCATGGGAATACCCGAGGTGTTGGATGTAATCAACGTTCCTGGCTTTCTGTATTTTTCTACCTTTTCAAATAGCTGTTGCTTAATATCCAAGCGCTCCACAACCACCTCAATGACCCAGTCGTAGTCCTTAATTTTAGGTAGATCGTCGTCAAAATTTCCAGTCGTAATTCGGGCTGCATTCGATTTCTCGTAAATCGCCGAAGGGTTGGATTTAAGCGTATTTTGGAGTGCAGTGGTCACGATTCGGTTGCGAACAAGCGGAGACTCCTTCGTCAACCCCTTCTTTTGTTCCTCCTCATTGAGTTCAAACGGGACAATGTCCAGCAAAAGTACCTGCACACCAATGTTGGCGAAGTGGCAGGCAATTCTGGATCCCATTACCCCCGAGCCCAAAATGGCTACTTTTTTAATGGTTCTATTCATGGTATATTTTATTAGAATGCGTTACTGTGGGTTTCTTGTTCACTAAATCCGGAAAGGGCTTCTTTGGTTTGAATTTGATCAATAACTTTTTGAATTTTTGAGATGACTCCGAAAAAACTGGCCAGCTCTTGCTCTGTTAATGCTGCACGAACCTGTTGATTGAATCGCATGACACTTTGAATGGAGATTTCTTTTTTACGTTTCCCTTCCTCTGTGAGAAACATGCGTACGGAACGCTTGTCTACCGGGTCCGCCTTTTTGTAAATCAGTCCCTTCTCCTCCATGGTCTTCAACATGCGGGTGAGGCTACGGGTCTCCAAACCAATCAGGGGGGCTATTTTGGTAGCAGGAGTCCCCTCCTTGGAGTTGATGTTGATCAACACAAAACCAATGGCGGTGGTAAAATCCTCCTCCGCGGCCTGCTGATTGTACATCCTTGAAATGGCATGCCAAGCACTTTTAATGGGATAATCAACTGTTTCTTCCTTTTTCATAGGCCTTTACGCACTTGAATAGCGGGCCTAAATTAAAAAAATTTTGTATGCATGCATACTAATTTTTAAAAATTGTGCAAAGAGGTTTGTACAAATTACCACGTACTAGGAACCAAGTATGAAACACCGTATGATATACCTTCCTTCCGTAGGCCTGCAGCAAGCATCCTATGGTTTTAGATAGATTACTTGTAAGAAAAGTTAAAAAAACACATAGAAGGCACACAGGTTTGAACTATGTGCCTTCTATGTGGTTTTTCTTTTGAAATACTTTCCTACAGTAGATCGGTCTGCAGAATTCAAGTCTAAATGTGAACTCTTGCTTGGTACTTTGTACCTGGTCAATTGTACTCATTTCGTATACAAGGCCTCTACTCGATCCGCATACTTCTCCATGATTACTTTCCTTTTCAACTTCATAGTAGGCGTCAACTCCCCGGTCTCAATTCCCCATGGGGTGTCCAGAAGTTCAAATCGTTTGATTTGCTCCCAATTTCCAAAAAGCTCATTAAACTTCGCCACGTCACTTATATACTTTTCTTGAACTTGTTCGTTCTGAATCATCTCCGCATCTGTAGTATAGGAAATATCACTTCGCTTGCAGAACTCTTTTAATCCATCAAAACTAGGCACAATCAGGGCTGCCGGATAGTTACGATCAGCGCCGACTACAATCAATTGTTCGATAATCGGTGATTCCTTAAACTTATTTTCCATCGCTTGTGGGGCAATGTACTTACCCCCAGAAGTCTTGAACATTTCTTTCTTACGGTCCGTAATTTTCAAATATTGTCCTTCTAGGATACCAATGTCTCCAGTATGGAACCAACCGTCTTTGATTACCTCAGCAGTCATCTCCGGCTCTTTGTAGTAGCCTTGCATTATATTTGGTCCCTTGACTAAGATTTCTCCATCTCCGGCTATTTTTACTTCCACATCTTTTACAATCTTACCTACATAGCCTATTTTGATTTCCTCACGGGTTCCAATGGAGGCAGTTACTACCGGTGAGGTTTCTGTCAACCCATATCCTTCACAAACCTTTATTCCTGCCGCCCAGAACACCCGAGCAAGTCGAGGCTGTAAGGCAGATGCGCCCGAATTAATCTGCATAACATTTCCACCCAAGGCTTCTCTCCACTTCGAAAAAATCAGTTTGTTGGCAATCTTCAACTGGAAATCATACCAACCTCCCATATCTGCAGCAGGATCATTTCTGAGGCCTAATTCCAAAGCCCAGAAAAATAGCTTTTTCTTGACTCCCGTTAGTTCATAGCCCTTTGCTACTATTTTATCGTATACTTTTTCTAGCAAGCGTGGTACCGTGTTGAAGAGATGCGGCTGGACTTCTTTGAGATTATCTCCTATAGTTTCCAAGTTTTCAGCATAATAGATTGAATAGCCCATATACACAAAACAGAAAGAAGCAGTTCGCTCGAAAATATGGCAGAGCGGAAGGAAACTCAAGACCTTAGATGTCCCCAAAGGTGGAGACATAATATGCGATACTGACATCAAATTGGAGAGCACATTGGCATGTGTCAACATCACTCCTTTCGGCTTACCTGTAGTACCTGAGGTATAGATAATGGTGAATAAATCTTCAGGGGTTACATTGGCTTTATATCCAGTCAATGCTGCATGATCACCAGACTTTCCTTGTGCCTGTAGTTCTGTCCAATGGGCCACTCCAGACAATCGATCAAAGGAATAAATAGTTCGACCCTTTCCCGCTTGTACCGCTTTGTTATAGATCGTTTGATCTCCTGCAAAAATTATTTTTACTTCGGCATGATCAAAAATATAGCCATAATCAGCTACAGTAATCGTTGGATACATGGGAACTGAGATCACCCCAATTTGCTGCAAAGCCAAATCAATGAAATTCCATTCAGGACGATTTTCAGAGATAAGTGCCACTTTTTCCCCCGGTTGAATTCCCTGAGCTAAAAAACCTAAACTCAACTCATCGATAATGCTTTGCGCCTCTTTTGAAGAATAGGTTTTCCAAACCCCTTCTTCTTTGCGTCCAAAAGCAATGTCTTTGTTGTATTTTTCAATTTGATAGGGAATAAGGTCAAATAGACGGGTGAGTTCCATGTCCTAGGTTAGTTTGGGTGGATTGATTTTATAATATTAATAAATGATTAGTCATTTCACAAGAATAGGATATCCACAGCTTTTTATCTATTGTAGTTGTATTAAATTATTTAATTAAAAAAATATAATAGTTATTAAGTCTGTGGATATGTGGACAATCTTAGTCTTTAAAGTTAGACACAGTTTCAACAGCTTTATTATCTTCTGTTAGGCGGGTTATCCACTTAGTATATTTATTTAACTCTTAGATAACCAATATCTTAATTAAAATATCCAATTGGTGTGGATAATTAGATTCTTTCAAACAGTGAATAAAAGCTTGTGGACAAGATGCTTCTAAAAGGTGTATAAATGAGTACTTGTCTCCACTTGGATCAATTAAAATTAAATTTTGATTTTTCGGGTGGATAAGTGCTATAAATTAAAAAGTTTTAATAGCCTTTTCCACTTAAATTTTTAGGGTTATCCACTTAATTTCTTACTGTTTTTTTCAAGCTAGTTGTATTTGTTGCTCGAATTATTAGATCTTCAACAGTCCATCCTCCTCGTATTACTAGATCTCTAGTGCTATCCTCTCCTTCATAATAAAAGATTCGTTCTGCCGACCTGCGCATCTGGTAATTCGATGGATCCCAAATTCCATTCTGATCTCTATCCTCAATTACGCGTAAAGTATAGGTACCTGGCTCCAAAAGGTTAAATGCAAAGCTGTTTTCTTTTGGAAGAATTAACTCGTATGTGACTTCTTTTTTCCCATTGACTAATTGAACAATAAGAGGAGCTTCAGCCCCGATGATCTTCCCACTGATCCCATCTGCCAAATCTTTTCGTTCTAATTTTTTATAGTTGGCCTGTAAAGGCTTTTCGTTGATTACCCCTTCAATATCCTGAAAGGTAGAATCAGCAGCTATTAAAGTGACCAGGTCGCTGTCTATGGAATCGGGAAGAAAAACCTGTATTTGCAATACATCCCGCATACTTGAGTCTGCAAAACGAAGCATATCCTTTTGAATAGGTATAAAAACACTATCTGCCTGCAGGCGAAGTGAATCTAGCCGGATGCTAGCAATTGGTTTGTTGAAGGTCAACTTTATGTCAAGGTTCTGGTAAAAACTTTTTCCAGAATTAACTTCTATGCTGAGTTTCTCTGGTTTGCGTTCTGAGTTAGGAAACTTAGCCCAAACCAAGGAATCTTTGCTAAATCCTACCGAATCCTGTACG
>SXYU01000029.1 GCA_005788235.1 Cytophagales bacterium | reverse complement strand
CGGAATACCGCTCAGGCGTCTTTCTACTTCCTTGCCGAAGGAGGAAGTGTTCAAAAATCTTTTTTGCTTTTTCAATTAATGCGGTATCGGCCATCTTTGAGAGGGTTGAGGGATAAATAGCTACTTTTCTTGAAGCATTGGCAAGGAAAGAAGAGAGTTCGTCCTTGCCTGGTGTAGCAGTAGGACAGTGCATTCTTAGAATTCTTGGATTTTGTTTGAACCTAGGGGTAAAAATTTCGTACCTTAAAGCAATAGATTTGTGAAGGAGATGAGGCTGAGATCCCTGTTTTTGTTTGTGCTTTTAATCACGGTGCTCACTTTGCGTGCGCAGGTACCTGGATTTTTTATTGCTGGAGACCAAAAAAAGGTGAAGGTACCTTTTTTAGCATCCAATAGTTTGATTCTCCTACCCGTATCGATTAATGACAATCCTCCGCTTTACTTCTTATTAGACACAGGGGTAAGGGCCAACATTCTTTTCAGTAAATCCATGGGAGATTCCATGGGATTGACCTATTCGCGACGTATAGGCATGGTGGGGGCCGATGGGAGTACGACTGTTTGGGCCCGTGTCTCCCCAACCAATTCGCTCGGTTTGGGGGAAGTAGAAGGTAGGTTCCAGAATTTACTGGTTTTGGAAGAAGATTTTTTGGAGCTGGAGTCGGTAATCGGTATTCCAGTCTTTGGGATTCTGGGTCATGAATTTTTTAAATACAATGCGGTAAAAATCGATTACGATCAAGCCCTCCTCACCTTTTATCAACCAGAGGGCCTGGCTTGGAAATCGCCATTTTATCGAAGACTACCGTTGCAATTGGAAGATGGCAAGGCCTACGTCAACGTGAAGGTACACCAGATGGAAGGGACCACTATTCAGGCAAAGGTGCTGGTGGATACGGGGGCAAATCATGGGCTTTTGCTCAACAAAGAAACTTCTGCTGAGATAAAACTTCCCAAGCAACGGATTGAAACGCAGCTTGGGCAATCGCTTGGTGGGGTGCTTTATGGTGAATTGGGTAGAGTAAAACGCCTCTCGATGCGGGGTTTATTTTTCCAGCAGGTAATTACCTCCTATCCCGAGCCCAGCACTATCAGTGCGCTTATTCAGGCCAGTGGAAGGCAAGGGAGTCTAGGAGCTGAGGTACTGGGGAAAACCAAACTCATTCTGGACTACCCAAGGAATAGGGTTTATGTGAAGCCTGGCGCGACTTTTTACCATCCCTTCGAGTTTGATATGAGTGGCATGGTGGTCAAAAAAAGGCTAACTAAGGAAAAGCGGTGGTACATCGGGGATGTGCGTGAAGGTTCCCCAGCTCATCTGGCAGGGATACTCCCCTTTGATGAAATCTTACGCATCGATTCGGCACCTATTCTGATTTGGGAATTGGAACAGCTGGTGAAATTACTCCGTTCCGAGCCAGACAGAATTGTAGAGCTTGATTTGAGGCGCTATACTTCTTTAGATTCTACAGAATACATTGACCTAAAGGTAAGGTTGCAACTGAAAAAGCAAATTTGATTTTTCTGTAAGCAAATAAAATTTGGATAACTTTGTAGTTTAACACAACGAACTACTAAAAATTCCGTGTAACTCTTCGATTTAACCAATAAACAACATGAAAAAAATCTTAATTCCCGTAGCGATGCTTGCCCTGCTAGGCATATTAATCTATTCCAAGGCAGTAGGGACCTACAACCAATTTGTGCAGCTAGAAGAAGGGATCAATGGCGAATGGGCTGAGGTGCAAACACAATACCAGAGAAGAACTGACTTGATCCCCAACTTAGTCAGCACCGTCAAAGGCTATGCAGAATTTGAGCAGGAAACGCTGACTGGCGTGGTGGAAGCTCGCTCTAAGGCTACATCTGTACAAATTGACCCTACTAACTTGACTCCAGAAAAGCTTGCTGAATTTCAACAAGCACAGGATCAACTTTCTGGCGCATTGAGCCGCTTGCTTGTGACTGTTGAAAAATACCCAGACCTAAAGGCGAATCAAAACTTCTTGGAGCTTCAGGCACAACTAGAGGGTACTGAAAATAGAATCGCTGTAGCACGAAGAAATTTCAACGAATCTGTGAAGGGCTATAATTCTGCTTTGAGAATTTTCCCGAATAATCTTTTTGCCGGTTTGTATGGTTTCGCGGCAAAAGGATATTTTGAGGCAGTTGCAGGTGCGGACAAAGCTCCAACAGTTCAATTCTAATCGCATGGCCTCCAAACTATTTTCTCCAGGGCAGAAAGCTGAACTTATTGCCGCAATTAAAGCAGCAGAAATTCAAACCTCTGGAGAGATTCAAGTGCATATCGAAAGCCGATGCAAGGGCTCTGTTCTGGACCGTGCAGCGAAGGTTTTTGAGACGCTCAAAATGTATCAAACCAAAGATAGAAATGGTGTTCTGATATACTTAGCCGTAGAAGATCACAAATTTGCAATTTTAGGAGATGCAGGCATCAATTCAGTGGTGCCTGCAGACTTCTGGGAGAGCACCAAAGACCTAATGGCGAGTCATTTTCGGCAGGGCAGGTTTACAGAAGGACTTATTGAAGGCATTCACCATGCTGGGGATCAGTTGAAAACTCATTTTCCATACGATCACCAAGATGACCAAAACGAACTATCCAATGAGGTATCTTTTGGCAAGTAAGCTAGTACTTATTCTCGCCCTATTTCTTCTGCAAGGCCTTGTATTTGCACAGGACTTTCCTGCAGCCCCCAATCCTCCTCGTCTAGTCAATGATTTTACGGGAACGCTAAGTGCTGCCGAAGTGGATCAACTTGAACAAAAGCTGCTTGCCTATTCGGACAGCACCTCCACACAGGTATCTATCGTCCTCCTAGCATCTGTGGGGGTCTACGAGATTTCTGATTATGCATTCCAATTGGGAGAGCAATGGGGTATTGGAGGCAAAGGCAAAGACAATGGCATCCTCATTTTGGCAGCGATGAATGACCGGAAAGTCTTTATAGCTACAGGAAGAGGGATGGAAGGAGCTATACCCGATGCCTTGGCCAAGCGCATCGTCAACAATTTGATTCTTCCCAATTTTAAAACGGAGGCCTACTACCTAGGTTTGGATGAGGCCACTACCATGATCTTTAAGCTAGCCTCTGGCGAGTACCAAGCTGATGAGTTGATGTCGGATGGGGAAGACAATCCTATTTTGGGTATTTTATTTATCCTCTTCTTTATTTTTATTTTCGTGGTCTTGCCGATCATCAAAAACCGGAAAGATAACAACAACCACATGGGTGGTAGAGGTGGAGGGATTGATTTTTGGACAACTCTTCTTTTGGCAAATGTGCTAGGTGGAAGTGGTCGAGGAAGCAGCGGCGGCTCTTTTGGAGATTTTTCTTCAGGTGGCGGTTCCTTTGGTGGCTTCGGTGGTGGCTCCTTTGGTGGGGGAGGTGCTGGAGGAAGCTGGTAATCCCTTACCTGTTCTCATTAGAAACTAAGGCGGATAAGACCTCTTGAATGAGGTCTTGTTCGAAACCTTTACTCATCAGGTACTGCGTAACCAGGTATTTTTTTTTGTAAGCTTCTTTTTCTTTGGTTTTTTCCCACTTTTTTTCTGCTTCTCGCTCGAGGGTACCAAAGTACTCGGCTCCATCAATTTCTGATAAGCCCAGTTGAATGAGAGCTGAACTGATTTCTCTAAGTTTCAGCTCCCGACTTATTTTCCCTTTCCCCCATTTTTTAATCCGAAATTTCCCTCGGGCATAAGATCTCGCAAAGCGCTCTTCATCTACAAATCCAGTAGCAGCCAATTCAGCTAGAATGGTTTCTGTAGCGGGGCCTTGAATACCTTTTTCGAAAAGTTTTCGCCGCAATTCCCAGACACAGCGTTCCTGGTAGGAGCAATAGGTTTCCAATTTGCCCCTTGCCTCTTCCAGACTCCAATTCTTTTTTGGTAGCTGCTCTCCCTTATTTCTTCCCCAACTGGACATTTTTGGTAATTTTGAAGCAAATTACCTTTCGCTCAAGTTTTTTCAAACCTAAAAAAAGAGATTCTACACATGAGAAAGAAAATAGTAGCAGGCAACTGGAAGATGAACCTTAGCTTTGAGGAGGGACAGCAACTCACTAGTGAGCTTGTCAATATGTACAAAGATGAGGCCATCAAGGATGTACTGGTCATCCTCAATCCTCCATTCCCACACTTGTATCCAGTCAAGAGATTGGTAGGCGATACGGCTGGAATTTTTGTGGGAGCACAAAACTGCTCTGACAAAGAGGGGGGAGCCTTCACTGGAGAGGTATCCGCCAAAATCTTGGCTTCTTTTGGAGTATCCTATGTGATTTTGGGCCATTCCGAGCGCCGAGAATATTTCAAGGAGGACAATACCCTTCTAGCTACCAAGGTCAATCAAGCCTTGGCGCATCGTCTTACCCCAATTTTTTGTTGTGGAGAATCCTTGGAAATCCGTGAGGCAGGTACCCATGAAGAGACTGTAAAAGCACAGCTGACTGCAAGTTTGTTTCACCTAGCTCCAGAAGAATTTTCCAAAGTGGTGATTGCCTACGAGCCCATCTGGGCGATAGGTACGGGCAAGACGGCATCTGCTGAACAGGCCCAAGAAATGCACGCAGCCCTGAGAGCCCATCTGGCCAGCAAGTATGGGAAGGAGATTGCTGCACAAACATCAATTTTGTACGGAGGATCCGCCAATCCAGGAAATGCAAAAGAACTCTTTGGCAAGCTTGATGTGGACGGTGGATTGATTGGAGGGGCTTCCCTCAAATCCCGTGACTTTATTGAAATTGTAAAATCCTTCTAAATCAAGCCCTGCAGCTTCGGGGTTTAGATAACAGCCTTTCCCAAATACTGGGAATTGGAGCCTATTCATTGTATTCATGGACTACGTACAAGTGAGCATTACCTGCCTGGTGGATTACCGGGAAATCCTGATTGCTGAATTGGCAGCAGTCGGCTTTGATTCCTTCTTGGAAACAGAAACTGGCTTTGAAGCCTATGTGCCGCAAGACCAATTTGCCAGAGATTCTTTTGACAAAGTCATCGCCACTTACCGCGAGCCTGCAGCACTTACCTTGGTGGAAGGTATCATGCCCAAAGTGAATTGGAATGAGGAGTGGGAAAAAAACTACGACCCAATCGAAGTAGATCAGCTAGTGTATGTGCGGGCCTCCTTCCACGCCCCTCAACCAGGCTTCCAGTATGAAATTGTAATCAACCCCAAAATGTCATTTGGAACGGGACACCATGCCACCACCTTTCAGCTGCTTTCCATGCAAGGTAAAATAGATCACTTAGGCAAGCGGGTGTTGGATGTAGGCTCAGGAACTGGCATATTGGCGATTATGGCCCATTTGCTCGGCGCCAAGCAAGTGGATGCATTCGATATCGATTCCTGGTGTGTGGACAATGGCAATGAAAATTTTGATTTGAATGGAGTGACTACTCGCATGGGTTTGGGTACCATCCGTGAGGTGCAGCCCAGTGGTCCCTATGCGCTTATTTTGGCAAACATCAATAAGAATGTATTGCTCGATGAGCTAGAAATCTATGCAGGTTTGCTTACGGATCAAGGGCTGCTGCTTTTGAGCGGATTTTATGCTGAAGACATAGCAGACCTGGTGCAGGCAGCTTCGACGCAGGGACTTAGTTTAACCATGCAAACCACCAAAGACAATTGGGCGGCTTTGTGCCTTCAAAAAAATTAAGATGGCAGAACTAATTTTGTATTCCCTATTGCTGTTGGCCGTCTTGGGGCATGGATGGGCTGCGGCGCGATGGTACAAAAAAATACACCAGAATACCCAGCTCACCTTCAGTCAAAAGAATGTGCTGAAGTTAAGGGCCTTGGTATTCCCTGTAAGTCTTTGGTGGGCGTCTCGAGCGACACGGAAGGATTAATTTTTAGAACCTTTTTGAGCGATTCTCGGTACTAAGAAAGGTCTAGGCCCAAGAATTTGGGTTTTGCTTCTTAAATACTTGTAATATTACCCTATGGAGTACGTCTGGAAACAAAAGCCAAAAATAGCGCAAGCCGCGGTTGACAAGTTAAGCAAGGACATCAATGTGAATGCTATCCTTGCTACCATGTTGATCAATAGAGGCGTGGAAAATTTTGATCAAGCCAAAGACTACTTTCGGCCAAGCCTAAACCTGTTGCACGATCCTTTCTTGATGAAAGACATGGACGCTGCAGTGCTTCGAATAGCTAAGGCGGTAAAAAACGACGAGCACATCTTGGTATATGGGGATTACGATGTAGATGGAACTACAGCGGTGGCCTTGATGTATGAATTTTTAAAAGGGTTTTACCCCCATGTAGATTTTTACATTCCTGATCGCTACAAGGAAGGCTACGGAATCTCCGAACGGGGTGTTCGCTATGCTGCCGAATCTGGCTTCTCACTAATCATCGCTTTAGACTGTGGCATCAAATCCATGGATAAAGTGGAATTGGCTTCTGTGCTTGGTGTGGACTTCATCATTTGTGACCACCATACTCCCGGGGATGAACTGCCAAAGGCGGTGGCGGTGCTGGATCCAAAAAGGAAGGATTGTAAGTATCCGTACAAGGAACTGAGTGGATGCGGAGTGGGCTTCAAGTTAATTCAAGCGTATGCCAAAGCCCAGCAATTTGAAGAGGCTAGCCTTTACTCTTACTTGGACCTGGTGGTGGTGAGCATCGCGGCAGACATTGTTCCCATCACAGGAGAAAATCGAATTTTGGCCTATTACGGCTTAGATCGAATCAACAATACTCCGAGGCCAGGGCTAAAAGCCTTGATACTACTTTCAAAAATTGAAAAGGATATCCAAATTTCAGATATCGTCTTCAAGATTGGTCCTAGAATCAATGCTTCTGGCCGCCTAGAACATGCCAAAGCATCGGTAGAGTTACTGATTGCCCCGAATTTGGATGAGGCCATCGAGCGAGCCAAACTTGTGGACGAGGTAAATGCTACACGGCGCAATTTTGATGAACACATCACCAAGGAGGCCTTTGAAATGCTGGCGCTTCAAGAGGATGGAGCGCAGTGGAATTCTACCGTGCTATTCAAGCAGGATTGGCACAAAGGTGTCATTGGCATTGTAGCTAGCCGCTGCATTGAAAAGTATTACCGCCCAACGATTATTTTGACAGAGTCCAACAACAAGGCTACCGGGAGCGCACGTTCCGTAGTTGATTTTGATATTTACGAAGCAATTGCTGAATGTGCAGATCTTTTGGATCAGTTTGGTGGACATAAGTATGCAGCAGGCCTCACCTTGGATGTTAAAAATGTTCCCGCCTTTCAAAAAAAGTTTGAGGAGGTGGTGCGCAGCCGAATAAAATCCACGCACCTTAAGCCTGTCATTGAAATCGATGATATTTTGCTTTTGGATCAGATCAATTACAAGTTTTACAACATCATCAAGCAGATGGCTCCTTTTGGACCGGGCAACTCAGAACCCATTTTTCAAATTCAAAATGTGTATGCCGAGGAGGTGACGGTATTAAAAGACAAACACCTACGGATTAAAATTATGCAGGACGGGCAGTTGACCACACCTGTGTGTTTGGGCTTTGGAATGGCTGACCGAGCCAAAGATCCCGACCTCACCACAGTAAATATGCTCCGGGGAAAAATGAGGTTTGATCTTGTAGTGGAAATGCGCGAAAATTTCTTTCGTAACAAAAGCAGTTTGCAACTCTACGTGAAAGACATCAAATTTGACTGACATGATTCTTCGAGCTGAGCACCTCCTAAAAATATACAAAGGCCGATCTGTGGTCAATGACATTTCCGTACAGGTTTCCCAAGGGGAGATTGTTGGGCTTTTGGGACCAAATGGAGCGGGAAAGACTACCTCATTCTACATGATTGTTGGGTTGATTAAGCCCAATTCTGGGAAGATATTTTTGGAAGAACAAGACATCACTGGACTACCCATGTACATGAGGGCCAAGATGGGCATCGGCTATTTAGCTCAGGAGGCTTCTGTTTTTCGAAAGCTATCGGTAGAAGAAAATATCTTGGCTGTATTGGAGATGACGACACTTACCAAGGTGCAGCAGAAGGAAAAAATGGAAAGTTTGCTTGAAGAGTTCAGCTTGACCCATGTACGAAAAAATCTAGGCATGGTCCTTTCAGGAGGTGAGCGTCGACGTACTGAAATCGCTAGAGCCTTGGCCGTAGACCCTAAATTTGTGCTTTTGGATGAGCCATTTGCAGGCGTTGATCCCATTGCTGTGGAGGAAATCCAAACCATCGTAGCCAAGCTAAAGACCAAAAACATTGGCATTTTAATCACTGACCACAACGTGAACGAAACGCTTTCGATCACAGACCGAGCGTACTTGATGTTTGAAGGGCGGTTATTGAAGGCGGGAACTGCGGAGGAGCTAGCTGCTGATGAACAAGTGCGTAGGGTATATCTTGGAACCCAATTTGAATTGAAACGAAAAACTTTTTCTTAAATGGAAGTGCTCAACAGTTTCATGACCTGGATTTTTAAAAGCCGACTAGGTCAAATCGAAAAGTTTAAGCAAGAGCCTCATTTGGTGCAGCGAGCCACACTAGTTGAACTGCTAGAAGCAGCGAGGGATACTGAGATTGGTAAGTCTTATCATTTTGAGAAGATTAAATCCTACGAAAACTTTGCCAAGCGTGTACCCCTTTTTGATTACGAATCCTTCACTCCCTTTTTGGAGAAGAACATTAAGGGGCAGCAGCAGGTGTTTTGGCCTTCAGCCATTCAGTGGTTTGCCAAATCCTCTGGAACCACTGCAGGACGTAGCAAATACATTCCAGTATCTGATGAAAGTTTAGAAGAGTGTCATTTCAAAGGGGGAAAGGACATGGTCTCAATTTATGTGAACAATTTCCCTGACACCAGATTATTTACTGGAAAAAGCTTGTCTGTAGGGGGAGCACTCGAGAAAAAGCCGCTGCATTCCAAAGGAATTGCTCGTGCTGGAGATGTGTCAGCTGTGATCATGCACAATCTCCCGATATGGGCACAGTTTGTACGCACCCCTTCTTTGGAGACAGCTTTGATGTCGGACTGGGAGGCGAAGATTGAGCGCATGGCTCGGGAGACCATGGATGAAAATGTGACTTCCATTGCAGGTGTCCCCACTTGGACCATAGTCTTGTTGCAACGGATTTTAGAAATCAAAAAGGCCTCCCATATCCTTGAGGTATGGCCCAACTTGGAAGTGTTTTTTCATGGGGCGGTGGCTTTTGGACCCTATCGAAATTTGTTCAAGGAGTTGATCCCTTCCGATAAAATGCGGTACATGGAAACCTACAATGCTTCGGAGGGATTTTTTGGGATGCAGGATCAGGCAGATTCGGATGAGCTCTTGCTTTTGCTGGATTATGGAATTTTTTACGAGTTTATCCCTACCGAAGACTTGGAAAAGGAAAACCCTCGCGTGATTTCACTAGAAGGGGTAGAAATAGGAAAAAATTATGCTTTGTTGATTTCCACAAACGGAGGGCTATGGCGCTATAAAATCGGTGATACCGTCAAATTTACCAGTATCCTTCCCTACCGGTTTCGGGTCTCTGGCAGAACGAAGCATTTTATCAATGCCTTTGGAGAAGAAGTAATTGTGGAAAATGCTGAGGCTGCCATTTCCTATGCCTGTGCACAAACGGGGGCCACACTCACCAATTTTACAGCAGCGCCCATCTACTTTGAGGACAGTCAATCTAAAGGCGCGCATGAATGGGTGGTGGAATTCAAAAGCCTGCCCTCAGATTTAGAAGACTTTGCAGATAAATTAGACCAGCATTTGCGGGAGATCAACTCAGACTACGATGCAAAAAGGCACAAAAATCTAGCCTTGGAACGACTCCAGCTCCATGCTGCTCCAATAGGCCTTTTTGAGTCTTGGCTGGCCAAAAAAGGGAAGCTTGGAGGGCAGTATAAAGTGCCTCGACTCTCCAATTCTAGGGAATTTATAGAGGAAATTTTGGAGATGCTCAAGTAAACAACACAGTAGAAGATTTATGTTTTTCACCCTTTAGCAATTAACTCAGTCGTGACTAAAGTTCATCTCAGCCTCATCTACTTCCTGTTATTCCTTAGCTTGGGGTTGGCACTTTTTGCTGTTTTTGGTAAGACCCAGATGGGGGAAAAGCTGGGGGTTACTTCTTTTTCACGAGGGCAGAAAGATTCGGTAGCGCTGTTTGAGTTACCTGCAGAACTATCTTTTGCGGGAGAAAAGGTGCCCCTAGAGCAAGCAGATGTTGTGGAGCGACTTGAGCGGGAGCTCTATGTGAATGCCTATTGGGAGTCCAACCTCATCTTGTTATTCAAGCGAAGTAAAAAATACCTCCCAGAAATCGAGCGCCTGCTTCAAAAACAGGGCGTGCCCGATGACTTTAAGTACCTTGCCATTGCTGAAAGTGGCTTGCTCAATGCAAGCTCGGCTGCTGGGGCTAAAGGGTATTGGCAAATTTTGGAAGAAACGGGCAAGGAATATGGGTTGGAAATCACCGAATCGGTAGACGAACGCTATCATTTGGAGCAGTCTACTCTGGCTGCCGCTGCATACTTAAAAAAAGCACACAAAAAATTTGGAGACTGGACCGCAGTGGCTGCTAGCTACAACATGGGACAGTCGGGGTTTTCAAAAAGACAAGAAGAGCAGTTTCACCGTAATTACTACGACCTGTACCTCAATGAAGAAACGAGTAGGTACCTGTTTCGGATTTTAGCTTTCAAACTTCTATTCGAAAATCCTGCTGCTTTTGGGTATCACCTGCAGGAGAAGGACTACTATTCCCTTCCGGAGTTTCGAGAAATTGAAGTGACCACAGATCTTCCCGACTTAGCGATTTGGGCGAAGGAACAAGGCAGTAGTTACAAATCCCTCAAACGCTACAATCCTTGGTTGAGGGCTCAGGAGCTACAAGTGAAAAAAGGAAAGCGCTATGCTATTCGGCTTCCTAAACTCGATGCGGCTGCTGAAAAAAATTAAAATTTTGAGTCAATTGTAAACTACTTGTTTCAATTATGGGTTTCGGTAGTTGTGCATCCCAACAACTGAAAGGAAGTGCTGCCAAGAAGGTCACCCTATAT
>SXYU01000245.1 GCA_005788235.1 Cytophagales bacterium | reverse complement strand
GTCTATCAAATCAATTCCTCGGGCCAGATTTTAGGTGATGCCCAATGGAAGTGGCTTGAAAAAGAATTAAAAACCAGTACTGCTAAGGTCAATTTTATAATATCTGGAATCCAGTTTTTACCCACCGAACATGCCTATGAGAAATGGGCCAATTTTCCGCAAGAGCGGGAAAAATTATTGAACCTTATTGCTAGTTCCAAGGTACAAAACCCCATTTTTTTGAGCGGGGATCGCCATATCGCAGAGATCATGAGGCTAGTGGATTCCCGGTTTCCTAAGGGGATTTACGAGGTGACTTCTAGCGGACTTACCCATACTTGGTCTGGAATAGCAGAAGAAAAAAATAGCTTTCGGGTGAGTGAATTGGTTGCTAAGCTCAACTATGGTTTGGCAAGTATGGATTGGGACAAGGATGAAGTGCTGCTTGAAATCAAAGGTGAAAACGGGACTGTCCTTGCCAAGCAACTCATTCAATTATCTATAAACAAGTAATTAACCAGCTCATGTTTAAAAGAAGAGATTTTATTAAAAGCTTAGGTTTAACCACAGCGGCTTACTTTACACTTGGTGAAAATGCCCTAGGAAAAGTTCAAAAAGACCAAGCCGCAGCAACCCTTCTTGGATTTTATCCAATACGCATTCGGGGAAAAGTTTTTTCCGGGGGTATTGGTATTTCTAATGTGGTAGTGTCTGATGGTAGGGCTGTGGTACAAACCAATGGTAGTGGTGAATACGAACTAATTTCAGGTTCAGACCGTGAATTTGTTTTTGTTTCCCAACCCTCAGGTTTTGAAATAAAAAAATTACCCAACGGTTCGTCCTTAATTTTTAAACAAATTGAAAAAATAGGAAAGGACCTTACACTGAATTTTGAGTTGGCAAGAACCGAATCCTCTGATGAGCAACACCATTTTTTGCTTTTATCAGATACACAAATTCAAAATGAGTACGAGGCCAACCAATTATTAACTGTGTCTGTACCTGACGTTGTTAAAACAATTCAATCGTTGAATGATCCCAATGCCTTTGGAATTGGCTGTGGGGATTTGGTTTTTGATAAACTGGAGCTTTTTAAGGAGTACAATCAATCCATCCAAGCCTACGATATTCCATTTTTTCAGGTAATTGGCAATCATGATATGGATTTTGGTGTACGATCGGACGCTTGGACTGGATCTACCTTCAAAGGACATTTTGGTCCCACGTATTACTCTTGGAATAGAGGTGAAATCCATTATGTGGTCTTGGATGATGTATTCTATTTAGGTGCAGGGACAAAATACATTGGTCATTTGCCTGAGGAGCAATTGGCTTGGTTGGAACAAGATCTTTCATTTGTGGAAAAGGGTCGAACGGTGGTTATTTCTCTACATATTCCAACTTATACTGGGGCAGTAACCCGCTATCCCAAAAATGATCCGCTTGGAGGAACTGTCAGCAATAGAGAATATTTGTATCGAATGTTGGAAGGCTATCAGGCACATATTCTTTCGGGTCATACGCATTTCAATGACAACATGATCCAAGGAAATATTTACGAACACTGCCACGGAACGGTTTGTGGGGCTTGGTGGTCCGGCCCAATTTGCCACGATGGTACACCATCTGGATATGCAGTCTATGAGGCTTCAGGTTCTGAACTCCGTTGGAAATACAAGGGAACAGGCATGGAAATCACTGAACAATTCCGTGTTTATCCCAAAGGCTATCATACTGATTTTCCGGATCTTTTCTCTTTGAATTGCTGGAATTACGACCCCAAATGGGAAATCTCCTGGTATGAAAATGGAATTAAGGTGGGAGCACCTAAAAAAATAGTAGCGGTAGATCCTTGGAGTGTCGAGTTGCACACTGGTCCAACCCTTCCTGCCAGAAGAACTTGGGTGGAACCTCAATTAACTGATCACTTATTTTTCTTTCAACCCAATTCCACCGAAAACCTTGTGGTTGAAGTAATCGATCGATTTGGAAATAAATACGCAAAGCAGGTATAACCTGATTTGCGTATTTTACTTACCAAGCTATTCCGTAATCGTCGCCGTAGTTACTTGCACCTCCCCAGAAGCTACCATGCTTCCAATCGATCCAAATGGCGGTAAGCGGGCCGGAAGTCTTGTTCCAAAACTCCATGTTGTAGCCACGCTTGAGCAGATCTCTACGAAGCCATTCTGGGGTATCTTCCCGAAGGGTAATGGCACCGGGACGGATCTCGTGATCTCCAAAGCTGCTTTGCATTTGATAGGAGTTGAAGTTAGGTGCTTCTACAGCCTCCTGTACATTCATGTCAAACTCGACTACATTTAGGAAGAATTGTAGCAGGTTTTGATCTTGTGAATCGCCTCCCTGCACGGCAAAGGCAAGGTAAGGTTTGCCATCCTTCAGCGCCATGCTAGGAGTGAGGGTAACGCGAGGTCGTTTACCTGGCTCGGGCAAGTTGTAGGGATTGAGGTTTTCATCCAAGACAAAGCTCTGCATGCGCTGGGAGAGTCCTACGCCCGTATTTCCTGCAATCACGGCAGGTATCCATCCTCCAGAAGGAGTTACGGAAACTACCCAGCCTTCTGCATCTGCTGTCTCCACTGAGGTAGTGCCAGCCTGGAAATCAGCCAAGAATTTAGCATCTAATTGGTTTGATACTTCCTTCGTGTTGAGCGCTGCGATTTTTTCCTTGTTTTTGTTCAATAGGTTGAGGTAGGGATTACTTCCACCTTGAAATGGATAAGGGTCACCTGCTCCGATTGTAGGATCGTTGACGGATCCGATCAACTTGGCTCTTTCTTTCGCATATTCTTTGGAGAGTAGGCCTTTCATGGGGGATTTGACAAAAGCAGGATCACCGTAGTAGAAATCCCGATCCGCAAAGGCAAGGCTCATGGCCTGGTAGACGGTATGAATGTAAGGTGTCGAATTGTAACCCATGGCTTTGAGGTCAAAATTCTCCAGGATGTTGAGTGACTGAAGTAGGGCAGGACCTTGGGTCCATTCCTGCATTTTGTATACCTCAATTCCTCTGTAATTGACTTGAAGGGGTTCTTCAATTTTTACCTTCCAGTTGGCCAAATCCGCCTCTGTAAATAATCCTCCTTGCTCCCGAGTGCCGCGTACGATTTCCTTGGCAATGTCCCCTTTGTAAAAGCGATCATAGGCTGCGTAGATTGCTTCCTTGCGTGATTTTTTGGCTTTCAAAGCTGCTCTTTCTGCCTCTACTAGCTTGAGAAGCATTTGGTACAGATCCTGCTGAACGAATATTTCCCCTGCCTCTGGAGCCTCTCTTTTTTCACCTAGGTGAGGAAGAAATACTTTCTTAGAATAGGGCCATTCCTTGATACGCGACTTGTTGTTTTCGATGGCGTTGGCCGTTTGTGCTTCGATGGGATAGCCCAAGGCGAGGTCCATAGCGGGTTGAAGCACCTGTTCCAAACTTAGGGTTCCAAACTCTGCCAACATGGTCATTATTCCTCCTGGAGTGCCAGGGGTAGTTGCTGCTAAGGGACCAAATTGCGGAGGGTAATCCATTCCTTGACTCTTGTAAAAATCTACCGTAGCACCTGTTGGGGCTACACCCATGGCATTGATGGCAACCACTTTTTTGGTGTTGGGATTGTAGATCAAGGCCTGCGTTTCTCCTCCCCAGGAAAGC
>SXYU01000244.1 GCA_005788235.1 Cytophagales bacterium | reverse complement strand
TTTTACGAGAAGCAAACCCATCTCAGCATACTTCCTAACCACATTCACTTATTGATTAAGTTGCCAGGTCACCATTCCGTAGACCAGCTGGCACGCTTCGTACAACAGTTAATCTATAAGAAGTTGGAGCAAGAGGGATATGAAAATTGCCTCGAATGGGATGAGGACTATTACGCACACTCGGTAAGTCTCAACCGACTTTCCACGGAGAAGAGTTTATTGGACCGACAAGAATACAAGCACAAGGAAATCTCCTTGGAAGAGGAATTGAAATTTTTAGGCCTTTAAGTTTGGCGTCATCCTCAGCCCATAAAAAAACCGGAATAAAATCCGGTTTTTGTTTTTTAGGTAGTCCAACTCATGGGGTAGTTTTTGTCTACAAACTCCAAGGCATCTGTGGTGATTTGCAGGGGCCGGAAGGTATCTAGCATGACTGCATATTCATGGGTTTCTTTGGCACCGATGGATTTTTCTACTGTCCCGGGATGTGGACCATGGGGTAGGCCACCCATGTGCAGGGTAAACGAGCCTCGATCAATTCCCTTTCTACTCATAAACTCCCCTTCGGCATAGTACAGCACTTCGTCTGAGTCAATGTTGCTATGGTTATAGGGTGCTGGAATGGACAGGGGATGGTAGTCAAACAAGCGTGGCACAAAGGAACAAACTACAAAGCCTAAGGCTTGGAAAGTTTGGTGCACGGGAGGTGGCTGGTGGATCCTACCTGTTATGGGTTCAAAGTCATGAATGGATAAGGCATAAGGGTAGAGGTAGCCATCCCACCCCACGATATCCAAGGGACTGTGGGCATAGTGGTAAGGGTGAAGCATCCCTTGCTTTTTGATTTGAATCAGGTAATCCCCTTTTTGCTCCTCTAGGTGAATCTCGTGTGGAGGGCGAATGTCGCGCTCGCAGTAGGGGGAATACTCGAGCAATTGCCCTACATCATTTCGGTAGCGTTTGACGGTTTCGATAGGTCCCTGCGATTCCATGATGAGTAAACGCAAGGGACCTTCTTCGGCAAATTCAAAGCGGTAAATGGTCGTTCTCGGAATGACGATGTAATCGCCTTTTCTTACAATAAGCTTTCCAAATTGCGAATACATCACTCCTTCACCATCGTGGATGTAAATCAGCTCGTCCCCATCTGCATTTTTGAAAAAATAATCCATCTTCCGTTTTTTCGGCGTACAGATGCCCATCATCACATCGTTGTTGATAAGGAGCATGCGTCGTGCGCTAAGGTAATCCTCCCCAGTAATTCCGACATCTGAAGTTTTGAGGTGCGTTTGATTGAGGCCATGGGCATCGGCTGCCGTCCAATTGTAGGGTCTGGGTTTCCCGATGGATTTGACTTCATTGGGATTGTAGATATGGTAGAGCGTGGAGTAAATTCCTGAAAATCCCTTTGAGCTCACCAGTTCTTCTTTGTAAAGGCTGCCATCTTGTTGGCGAAACTGGGTATGTCTTTTTGGAGGAATTTGTCCGAGTCGAACGTAGTATGCCATAGTTTTCGGAGTATATTCGTTGCTAAAATAGGAGTAATCCTTGATTTCTAAGGAAATAAATCTCCATTTTATCAACTCAAAGTAAACCTACATCCAAATCAAAAAGTTTTTCAATCAGATATGAAAGCTGTTTCCTTAATCCTCACTGGCCTTCTTTTATCGTTCGCTAGTTTTTCACAAGAGTCCAAGCAGGACTCCAAAATCATTTGGTCAGATGAGTTTGATCAAGATGGGGTACCCTCAGAAAAGCGATGGAGTTTTGAGGTTGGGGATCATGGCTGGGGAAATAATGAACTTCAACTGTATACGGCCAACAAGCCGACCAATGCACGTGTGCAAGCTGGAGTCCTTATTGTGGAAGCACACGCAGATTCCAGCCATCCAAAGGGCTATACTTCCGCCAAATTAGTCTCTAAAGGAAAGGGTTCTTGGCAGTATGGTTACTTTGAAATTCGTGCCAAATTGCCTCAAGGAAGAGGTACTTGGCCAGCTATTTGGATGCTTCCAGAGGAAAATCGATTTGGAGGATGGCCAAAGAATGGTGAAATCGATATCATGGAGCATGTGGGCTATGATCCAGGAAAGGTCCATGGTACGGTGCATACTGAAGCCTTCAACCACCTAATTGGAACACAAAAAGCGGGGCAGCTCATGGTCCCTAATTTTGCATCTGAATTTCATACCTATGCGGTAGACTGGAAGCAGGGGCAAATGGATTTTTACATCGATGGGAAGTATTATTTTACCTTCAAAAACACTGGAAGTGATTACAAAGAATGGCCTTTTGACCAGCCCTTCTACCTGATTCTCAACCTTGCTGTTGGGGGAAATTGGGGAGGAAAGGAAGGAGTGGATCCAAGTATTTGGCCTCAGCGTTTGGAAGTAGACTATGTTCGGGTCTACAATCAAAATCCAAACAAACATCCCTAGACTCTTTATTTAAAATTGCCATCCTTCATTAGGGAATTACCTAGAATGTCCTTTATTTAACTCAAACGACTTAGTTAGAGTTACTTACTACTGTAGATCATTCAGTCCTTAAAAAAAATTAAGTGCATTCCTGATTATTGGGGTGCTTTTGGTGCTCCTCTATGGAAAAAACCTTTTGGAACGCCAATCTTTCCATGCCGTTAGTGGCACGCTTACCAATGTATATGAAGATCGACTGTTGGTGGAAAGCTCTATTTTCTAGATTTCTGAAAAGTTATTCAAGATTCAACGACTGGTGGACCACTGCACCATCAACTACGATTTTTCAAAGGCGGTAGTCAAAATATCGATGGAGGAGCAAGCGATTTTAAAACTAGTTGCTGCATTTAAGTCCACGCAACTTACCGAAAAGGAAGGTCTATTGTTGGCTGAATTCAAACAAATCATTGCAAAAGATCTGAGTATCAAAAGTTACCATCTTCTTTACAGTGATTCCTCTGAAGTGAATGAGGAGCAAGTAAAAGTTTAGGATCAAAAGATCGCTCGAGCCCAGCAGGACCTGGTCAAATTAAGTTCAATTCAATTGGAGGAGGAAGATAAGTTGGTTACCAAGGCAAAAACCTTGATCAACTGATCTCAAATCTGGGAGCAGTTTGAACTGGCTCTACTCCTAATTTTTATAATAGTGGTTTACATCTACATCTTCAAAAAGCCTCTTCAAGAAGATTATGCAGATCAAAAAAAGTATGATTATTCGCAAATTCACCAGTTGTTGAATTATTCTATTACCACTGCGGATAATTATTTTAAAAAGTTAGCTCTAAAAAAAACTGCCTGCCCTTGTTCAAGGCAGGCAGCAAAATTAGGATTGGTAAATTAAGCCCAAGCCTTGTCTCCTTTTTTATAATCCACGCAAGGATCATATCGACCTGGAGATTCAACAAAGCGTAAGGCTTGCGTAGC
>SXYU01000243.1 GCA_005788235.1 Cytophagales bacterium | reverse complement strand
CGCTTCCTTTTGTACTCGAGGAGCTGACTCCCGAAGAGTGCATCAATGAAGAAATTCTTACTGGCCTTCGAACTCGGTGGGGATTAGATACTGGAGGTTTGGCGGAACGATATCACCTCGATATTTTGGAGATAAAAAAAGGTTGCATTACGAAATTAACTGAGCTAGGAATGATTCATACCGAGGCAAAAACGCTAACTTTATCACGAAAAGGTCAGCTGCTTGCAGACAGTATTGCCTCAGAAATTTTTATAGATTCCGATGACCTCCCCTAGAAAAAACAATGCAACTCCATTAGCCGAAGCCTTCCAAGACTTGCTAAAAGCCTATCGCCTGGAAGATACCTACCAAGAAAAATTGCTGATTTCGTCTTGGCCCAGCCTAGTTGGTAAAACTATCGCTGACCGCACGAGCAATGTGTACATCAAGGACAAAAAATTAATGGTTAAAATCACTTCAGGACCTGTAAAAAAAGAGCTTCAACTCAATAAATCAAAAGTGATTGCCTTAATCGAATCCCAAATCGGAAAGGGAATCGTAGATGATGTAATCTTTCTGTAAGTATTTTGTAAGATTTAACAGTTCTTCCTCATTTCGAGTCCCTTGGAATACCGCTGCATTGGTTGACATTCCCTATTTTTGGAAGCTAAATCCATGATCAAAAACAGCTCACTTCCCCTTGGCAGAATTAGCCTTTTTTTAGCCATTTTAGTTTGGCTAGCCTTACTGTTGGTGGACTTGGTTCGAATTTTTGGGATGATCAATAACTTAGAATCAGGTGTCTCTGAGGAAGTTACCTGGATTTTAGAAATTCTTTTTTTCTTTTTCATTTACCTCGTATATCGTCGCATTTTTTGGAAAAACAGGCAATTGGATTTTTTAACTCTAATCTGGAGAGGAGTCTCTACAGGGCTTTTTGCAGCTTCTGCTGGACTGCTTACCGAAATAATTTACTTGGCTTTTGGGGAGAGTAAAATTGGAACAGACCCCTTCTTACGAAATGTTTTTTACCACATTAATTTTGCCTTGACAAGTGCTTTTTTAATTTTCATCACCTTGTTGTGGAAGCATTTAATCCTCTATCAAAAAAATAAGCAGGTAGTCAACCAATGGCAAGTATTTGAATTTTCCATGTTGGGAGCCTTATTTTTTGTGTTCTTCAACCACAACAATTTCGACTACAGCTTCTTGTTTGGGCTTACCATTCTCTTGATCCTTTCCATCCTACTTGCGGTCAACTTGAAATGGATCCCTTACCTAAACTTTAAAGAGAAATGGAAAACATTACTGTTTCTCTTTCTAATCATGCTCTGCGCTGGAGTCTTATTTTACCGAGTGCTTGACTCTGGAAATGAAGGGCAATTGCAGATTAACCTGACGGACAACCTTTTTCTTATGGCCTTGTTTGGCTTTGTATTTGCCTACGGTCTTTTTAGCTTTTTGGTCACCTTATTCAACTTGCCTACCTCTTCTGTTTTTGAACAAAAACTTACCGAGGCAATTAATTTTCAAAAGTTAAGTCAGTCCATACAGCCCGAAGAAAGTGAAGAACAAGTTATAGATATCTTACTTGACTCCTGCATAAGCGCCTCGTT
The DNA here is from genome assembly GCA_005788235.1 of Cytophagales bacterium. Classification (GTDB taxonomy): domain Bacteria; phylum Bacteroidota; class Bacteroidia; order Cytophagales; family Cyclobacteriaceae; genus Algoriphagus. The sequence continues at coordinate 10,151 of SXYU01000243.1, read as the reverse complement.
TTCTGATGGCGCATGGATTGAACTCAACCCCAAAGAACCTTTTCAAGTCAAAAATCCTCTCCGGCTTTTGGATGAGTCAACCAAAACAGCAGTCCTCTCCTACCTACCTCAAGAAACTCAAAGCTGGGGCCCCTCCACTATCGCAGAGGCGAATCAAGCGCAGGCCATCCGAATTTCCCATCCCACCTATAAGTCTGCTTTATTGGTCCATTTACTAGTGAATAAATCTATTTTAGCACGGATTGTCCTAATTAAGGAGGTGAAGGAGGGTTTCAATAAGGAAATGATCAGTATCATTGGCACCTTTGCTAGACAGGCCTGTATTTCGGTTGAAAACCACCGATTACTTAACCAAGCCATAGAAAATGAGCGGTACCAAGAGGAACTAAAAATCGCACAGCGGGTTCAAAAGGCACTTTTACCCCTAAAACTTGACCACCCAGTATCATTCGATATCTGTGCCTATTCCAACACAGCAGATGAAGTTGGGGGAGATTATTACGATACTTACCAAGTGGATGAAACTCATTTTGTCCTCATCATGGGAGATGTATCTGGAAAAGGAACCTCAGCTGCTTTTCATATGGCACAAATGAAAGGGGTATTCCAAAGCTTAATTCAGCTTGGAATTCATCCTGCTGAGTTTATGAATAAAGCCAATGCTGCCCTGAGTAAATGCTTGGAGCGAAACCACTTCATTACCGCATCTATCTTTGAAATTGATACAGCAAACCACAGTTTTTGTCATGCTCGAGCAGGGCATATTCCCACTTTGTGGTACAAGGCCAAAGAGAAAACAGCAGCGTTTATTTCCATAGAAGGCCTTGGTTTGGGGATTGTAAGAAACCCAACCTACAAAAACCACGTAGAGGAAAAAACATTTGTATACAGTTCAGGAGATATTTTAGTGCTCCTTACAGATGGAATACTAGAAGGCAGAAAAGAAACAGGAGAACAATTTGGTTATGACCGAATCAAAAAAATAGTAGAAGAGCATCATCAAAAAACACCAATTCACCTACAGCAGGAAATCATTAATTCACTCCATCAATTTGTGGGTGGCGATGGAACGATTGACGATGATTATTCCTTGTTGGTAGTCAAATTCAAAAAATCTGATTAAACTAGCCAAGCATGTTGCAACTCGAAAGAATAAAAGAAGGGAATAAAGAAATTTTAAGCTTAATTGGAGAGGTAGACGCGAGCAATTCTGTTTTATTGGATCAATCCATTCAGGAAATCTTGCAACAAGGCACTACTTGTCTTTTGATTGATGGAAGTCAATTGGGCTATATTTCTTCTGCAGGCTTAGGTGTGTTCATGTCCTATTTGGATGATTTTTCAGAACAAGGAATTCGATTTGCAATCTTTGGTCTGAATGAACAAGTGAGCGAAGTTTTTAAAATTCTAGGTCTAGACCGGTTGATCCAGATAGTTCCAGACAAATCCACTGCAATTACCCTAGGGAATGAACCATAAGTTAAACATATCCTGTTGTACTTCTGCTTTGGTGGAGTTGCGGAGTTTTTTACAGCTCAGCTTAAAAGCCTATGAGTTTTCGGAAGTGGACAGACACCAACTTATTTTGGCTGTAGAAGAGGTGTGCACTAACCTGATTATCCACTCCCATGCCTGCAACCCTAACGAACTAATTTACTTGGAAGTTAAAGGATTGAAAAAGAAATTAACCATTGAAATAACCGACAAAGGGAATGCTTTCAACTTGTTGGATTACGAAGTCCCAGATCTTAAAAAAGTAATTGAGGAGAAACGAAAAGGTGGAATCGGGATATTTTTAGTGAAAAAAATCATGGATGAAATTGAGTTTGAATCCAAAAATGGAAAAAATACCTGTAGGTTAATTAAAAATTTCCCCTCTGTATTTAAACCCTAAGCAGATGGAAGGGCACCTCGCATTTTATCTTTATAATTTTTATATCTTTGAGTTTTACATTGGTCTGGATTTCGATGAATAAAAGAGCCCTCTCGGCATTTCTAGCAATCATATTGTCACTAAGCAGTTCTTCTTTCTTGGCTGTAGCACAAGAAAAAAAGGATGTTTTGGTAGTCGTTGGAACTATTTCAATTGACAAAGAAGAATTTTTGCAATTAATAGCTAAAGAAAAGGAGAGTGAGAGTTCAGCCAACTCTTTGACAAGAAAAGAGTTTGAAGAGAATTTTGAATCGTTTTTGACTTACAAGCTGAAGGTCATCGAGGCTGAGTCCATTAAGTTAGACCAGTTGGAGGAGTTCAGTCTTGAGTTTTCCTCCATCAAGGAGTCGTTAATTGCTCCTTATTTAATCAAAAATTCGATTGAAGAAGGGGAAGTAAAAAAAGTGTTTGCACGCCTCCAAGAAATTGTCAGAGCTAAACACATTTTGTTTCAGTTTCCTCCAAACCCTAAAAAAGAAGATAGCTTAGCAGTACTCCAATTGGCCTTGAAAGTAAAGGCTGAACTTGAAAATGGAGGTGACTTTAGTGTATTGGCAACTAACTATTCAGATGATCCTTCGGCTAAAGTAAACAAGGGTGATTTAGGTTATTTTACTGGGCTTCAGATGGTTCAACAATTTGAAGAAGCTGCCTACACGCTTCCTGCTGGTAGTATCTCAGATCCCATTTTGACAGATTTTGGATACCATATCATACAAGTAAGTAGTCGTCAACCCAACCCGGGGGAGGTTCAAGTATCTCATATTTTAGTTCGATTTGATTCAGAAAATCCAAGCCAAGAAGAAAATGCGCGAAGAAAAATTTCTGATATCTATGCGGAAATTCAAAAGGAGAATACGATTTGGGAAGAAATAGTACAAACTTATTCCGAGGACCTTACTACAAAAACAGAAGGTGGCTTGTTGCCTTGGTTTGGTGTGGGCACCATGATCCCAGAATTTGAAATGGCAGGCTTCTCCTTGACGGAGATTGGGGAGGTTTCCCCACCAATCAAAACGCCCTATGGATACCATATTCTTCGACTTGAAGGGAAAAGAGGACTACAGCCCTTCGAGGAAGTGGAACAAAGTATCCGGTCAAAAATTTTGCGCAATTCCAAAACCGGAATGATTCAATCCCAAGTGATTGCAATTCAAAAATCACGCTACGGCTTTCAAGAAAATGAAGTAGGAATTTCAACAGTAGCTGGCACAGTGAATGCTACAGACATAATAAGTTTTGGCACTGCCGTTCAAGAAAAAAAACTTGGCCGCACTGAATTATTTAAGGCAAATAACTCATCCTATACCGTAGGAGATTTGGTGAATTTTATGCAATCCAGGGAGTTTACTCCCAAAGGTATTGGGACCTTCTTTGAACTTTGGTTAACTAAATTTATCGAAGTAACCTTAGCCAAAACGGAAGAAGCAGATTTAGAAAAAAACAACAAAGCATACCAAATGCTTCTGAAGGAATATCGAGATGGCATTTTACTCTTCTCCTTGACCAACCAGGAAGTATGGCAAAAAGGTTTAAATGATACAGTAGGGCAACAGGCCTTTTTTGAGAAAAATAATCAAAACTACCAGTGGAAAAGTAGAGTTCAGGCCTACTTGGCAAAAGTAAATGATGCTTCCAAACTAGAGATTGCTCGTAAATTCCTCCAAAATAAGGGATTTGACACAAACAGTTTTGCTGCATTTGAGGCAGATTATAGGAGCAATTATCCAGATGCCTATGCTACAGAGTCAGGGACTTTTGAATACGAATCACATCCGATCCTTTCTAAAGTAGATCTGACTAAGCCATACCAGGAGTTGGTGATCGATGGAATTTCTTATGTATTGGTCGTTGGGAAAGTCTATCCACCAGGGCCAAGAAAATTTGAAGAGGCCCGAGGCATGATCATTCGAGATTATCAAAAATTTCTCGATCAGGCACTTACCCAAAGATTAAAAGAAAAATATCCCATTCAAATTAATGCTGCGGTTAAGGAAAAAGCCTTTGCCGCTTTGAATCAATAATGCCTCCCATTCGGATTTCCCGAAAAAGATAAAACCTATGAAATTGCTAAACCGACTTATTCCGAGCCTACTTGCATTTTGGATCTTGGGACAAGCTCAAGCCCAAGAAACTGCCACTGGACAAGTGGTAGATAAAATCGTTGCCAAAGTAGATAATAATATTCTTCTGGAGTCAGAAATTCAAAAGTCATACCTAGAAGCAATCTCCCAAGCCCAACAGGGAATTGAGACCCCTACCCGATGTGCCGTATTTGAAAGCTTGCTGATCAATAAACTGATGGTAGCAAAAGCTGTGGTGGATTCCGTTATTGTCACCGATGCAGAAGTGCTTTTAGAGGCCAACAACAGATTTGCAATGGTCATGCAACAATTCGGTGGCGATGAGTCAATGCTAGCAGAAATGTATGGAAAGACTGCCGATCAGTTAAAGGCTGAATTGGAAGAAGTGATGAGAGAACAGCTTATCGTAAGGAAAATGAGGAAAACGATTACAGATGGCATTACCGTTTCCCCAGCCGAGGTACGCGCATTTTACATCAACATTCCGAAAGACTCACTACCCTTATTTACCTCTGAGGCCACAGTAGGACAAATCGTAAGAAAGCCCGATACCAATCCAAAGGTTAGAGAAGAAATTATTGCTCAGCTTAAACAGTTTAAGGACGCAATATCTAGTGGGAAGTCTACTTTTGCGGAATTAGCCAAAGCCTATTCAGAAGATCCTGGATCAGCGGCGCAAGGAGGGGATTTAGGGTTTTTTAGAAGAGGTGAGCTAGCTCCAGAATACGAAGCCACCGCATTGGGACTCCGACTAGGTGAAATCTCAGACCCAGTTGAAACCCAATTTGGGTTTCACATGATCCAGCTCTTAGAGAATAAAGGTTCAACTTTCAATACAAGACATATTCTACGGATTCCAAAAGCCTCAGAGGAGGATATACTAAAAGCTGAACGCTATTTAGACAGCCTAAAAAAGGAAGTTTTAGCAGATAAAATTGATTTTGCGAAAGCAGCAAAGGAGTATTCTCAAGATAGAGCAACTTCAGATGCAGGAGGCTTTTTTACCGATCCAGCTACTACTTCCAATAGACTATCGTTGCGCACCCTTGAGGATCCTGTCCTCTATTTTACAATTGATACCATGAAGGTTGGGGACATCACTCCTCCAATTCGTTTTGAAGATCCTAGAGAGGGCACTAAGGTTCGTATTCTTTTCTACAAAGCAAGATACCCTGCACATAAGGCTAACCTTGAAGATGATTACGAAAAATTGAAGGCTGCCACGCTACGCAGAAAAGAGGATGAGGTACTAAGCAAATGGTTTGTGACTGCAAAAGAGGATATTTTTATTGACATCGACCCCAGCTACGATCGCTGCGATGCCTTGAAAGACAAGTAAAGTAAATTATCCGCAATCCTACCAGTGGGGCAACCTGCCTGTTTACATTGTCAACAGTTGACCGTTAGCTGTTGACAGAACTCACTTAATTGAGCTTCAAACTTTAATTTCTTCAATGGATTCACCGCCTTGCGTTTGCTTTTCAAAAAGAGCAGCATAAACTCCCTTTTGAGACATTAAGGAAGCATGATCTCCACGCTCTACAATTCGTCCCTCATCCAATACGATAATTTGATCGGCAAGCTTTGCGGACGACACCCGGTGGGAGATGATGATAGAAGTACGATTTTCCATGATCTTTTGGAGTGAATTTAAAATCGCATTCTCAGTTTTGGTGTCAACGGCAGATAGACAGTCGTCTAAAATCAAAATCTTGGGCTCCTTTGCTATAGCCCTAGCAATAGAAACCCGCTGCTTTTGTCCTCCAGAAAGTGTAATCCCACGTTCACCTAGAAGGGTATCAAAGCCCTTGGGAAAGTCTAAAATATTTTGGTAGACGTCTGCATCTTTAGCCGCCTGCGTCACTAGCTCTAGATCTGGATGGTCTATTCCAAAGGAAATATTATTGGCTATGGTATCAGAAAAAAGAAAAACATCTTGTGGAACCACGCCAATCTGACTACGAAGGCTAGCCAATGCATAGTGCTGAATGGGTCTATTATCCACAAGTATCTCCCCTGAAGTAGCATCATACATCCGCATCAGCAAATTGGCAAGCGTGGATTTGCCTGAACCGGTGGTACCAATAATCCCCAAGGTCTGGCCAGCTTCAATAGAAAAAGATATATCCTTCAAGGCATGGATTCCTGAATCTGGATAAACAAAAGAAAGGTGACTTACCTCAAGTACCCCTTCCAGTGTGGCTTCAATATTTTTTTCAGATACCAAATCCGTTTTCTGATCCAACAATTCATTGATTCTTCTTTGGGAAACCTCTGCACGCTGAACAATACTCGTCACCCACCCCAGCGAAGCAACTGGCCAGGTCAGCATGTTGACATAAAGTATAAATTCAGCAATAACACCATATCCAATCTCGCCTTGAATGACCATCATACCGCCCACATATACAGTGATAATGGTAGATATTCCTACTAAGGCCATAATCAATGGGAAAAATAGGGCATTTACGCGTGTCAATTCAATGGATTGATACTTGTACTCCTCGCTTGCCTTGGCAAACTCCTCGGCAGAATCCTGCTCTCGGACGAAAGCCTTCAACACCCGAATCCCTGAAAATGCTTCTTGTACAAAAGTACTGAGTTGAGATAGGCTCTGTTGAATTTTTTCAGAGCGTAGGTTGATTTGATTATTTACATAATAAATACTCAAAGAAAGTATAGGTAAAGGCAAGAGCGAATAAAGCGTAAGCTCCAAGTTGACCGAAATCATGTATGAAATCACCAAGGGAAATAAGATAAGCAGGTTGAGTCCATACATAATTGCTGGGCCTAGGTACATGCGCACCCGACTTACATCTTCTGCTATTCGAGCCATCAAATCTCCCGTGCTGTTTTTTCTATAAAAACTTAGGGGTAAAAATTGAAAATGCTCAAAAAGTTCATTTTTCATGTCATATTCAATTTTCCTCGACATGATGATGAGCGTTTGACGGATCAAAAACAGGAAGAAACCTCGAAGCAAGGCCATGACTAAAATCAAAATCCCAAAAACAAAGACCGAATCTAAAAAATAGTCCCGAGCCAACTCACCTATTCCACCCATACTGAGGGGAGCAAAAAGCGCATAACTCTCAACCACATAATCTATGGCAATTCGAACCAATTGAGCTGGAATAATTACGAAAATATTGGATATGACCGTAAACAGTATCCCTAAAGACAATAATCCCTTGTATTTGATTAGGTATTTATTTATTCTCCAAAGTTCCTTCACAAAATAAAGTCTTAGTTTTTAATGATACTCTTGTATAAAATTTGGCTTTGGAAAATTTGTAAGCTCATAAAAGTATTTAATTTTGTGGCCAAACGATTTCCGAGTGCTATCCCAAATATAACACATTCTAAAAAGCTATTTTCAGATGTTAGCGATTAATACCACCGAAACAGTACGTGAGGGCTCCATTTTTGGACAAATCACTACGATGGACCATGAGCAATTGGTTATTTGTCATGACGAAGCTACAGGCCTAAAAGCACTGATAGGAATTCACAACACCGTCTTAGGACCCGCACTAGGAGGAACCCGCATGTGGCCCTACCCTACCGAAGAGGAGGCCATTAAAGATGTGTTGCGCCTTTCTCGAGGCATGACCTTCAAAAATTCCCTTGCAGGCTTGAACTTAGGAGGCGGCAAAGCAGTGATTATTGGAGATCCTCGCCTCAAATCAGAGGCATTTTTACGAAGATTTGGTCGATTTGTGGAAAGCTTAGGGGGCCGGTATGTAACCGCAGAAGATGTCAACATGAAGACCTCCGACATGGAATACATGGCCTTAGAAACCCGCCATGTGACTGGCTTACCTAAAAGTAAGGGAGGAGCTGGAGATCCTTCCCCAGTAACTGCCTATGGCGTGTACATGGGAATGAAAGCAGCTGCGAAAAAAGCATTTGGTACAGACTCCCTTGAAGGAAAGAAAATCGGGGTTCAAGGCGTAGGTCAAGTTGGAAAATACCTCATCAACTACCTTGTCAAAGAAGGGGCAGATATTTTGATTACAGACATTTTTGAAGACAAACTCCAGGAAGTGGCAGCAGCTACAGGCGCTACAGTGGTCGACAACAAGGTTCTTTATGACATAAAGATGGATATTTACGCCCCCTGTGCCTTAGGTGCCACCATCAATGATCAAACCATTGACCGCCTAACTTGCAAAGTCATTGCAGGTGGAGCCAACAACCAATTGGAGGATGAAGCAAAGCACGGAAAAATCTTGATGGATAAAGGCATCGTCTATGCCCCAGATTTTTTGATCAATGCTGGCGGAGTAATCAATGTGGGAGCAGAGTATTATGGAGAATATCAGGAAGAAACCGTTTTTGCTCAAACTGAAAAAATTTACGATACCTGCTTATCCATCTTAAACACCTCTGAGCAGCAACAGATCCCTGCACAACAAGCAGCAATCGAAGCAGCAAAGGCAAGAATTGAAGCGATAGGAAGAATTAAGCTACCTTTTTAACCATTTTACCTGAAGAAAAATGACCACTGTGCCAAGGTTCAGTGGTTTTTTTGTGCCTTGACCCATGAGGAGAAGACCCACCTAATTGCTTATATTTGTGGCTCTTTATATCCAATATGCTCAACAGAAGAATCCTTAGAGTCAAAGCATTTCAGAATTTATATGCCTTTGAACAGTGTAAAGGATCCAACATTAATCTAGCCAAAGACTTTATACGAGAGTCTTTTTTACCTGACCTCAACAGCATGGAGGTTCAAAATAAGGTAGCTCTCTCCCGTGAAGGAGAGGAGGCTATCCAGATTTTTGAGCAAAATGTGGAGCTAGGGCAAAAGTTACTTCCCGCTGATACAGGGATTAAAGTCAAGAAAATTGCTTTAGAAGCCCTCCAACAAGTACATGAGGCCAACGAAAAAGATCGGCAGTTTCTGTTGAAAAACATGGTGGTTTCTGCCGAACGAATTCCACAACTTTACCTCCTGGCCATCGAACTCCTTCAGGCATTTTCCAAACATGTAAGCAAAGAGGTGGAGAAAAAGCAAAAACTTGCAGGAGAAAACCCTATTGCTTTCGGAAACGAGCTCAACTTGGCCAATAACCAAGTATTGAAGCGACTGCGGGAATCTCCAGAATACCAGGCTGCATTGAGCCGAAATGGGGTAAACTTGGATGAACTCGAATTGGAGATTAAAGAATGGTTCAGAGAGTACATCAAACCAGCCGAGCCCTACCAGCATTATTTGACACTTATAGCTCCTACCCTAGAGCAGGATTTTGAGCTGGCAGATGAACTCTTGAAAAAGATAATTTTTAAAAATGAGGTCATTCTTGCTTTTTTTGCAGAAAAAGACTTGAATTGGACCGAAAATAAATCGGTAGTAAGAAGTCTTGCGGCAAAAGTTTTAAAAAACGCCTCGCTACCTAATACCGCAATTGCAGAACCTCTTCCAGAAATTGCGATGAATTGGGAGGAAGACAAAGAATTTTTTGAAAATATTTTTAACTTCACCATTGCTAATAGCGTAAGTAACAAAATACTTATCGCCGAAAAAACGAAAAATTGGGACATTGAGCGGTTGGCTTTCACCGATAAAGTCATTATCTCCATGGCACTTGCAGAAATGATTCATTTTCCAAGCATCCCAGTGAAAGTAACGATCAACGAGTACATTGACATTTCAAAAACATACAGTACCCCAAAAAGCAAGCAGTTTGTAAATGGTTTGCTGGATGTTTTGGCTAAGGAACTAACCGATAAAGGACAAATCCGCAAGAGTGGTAGAGGCCTTTTGGATAATAAATAAGACCACAATGGGAAAAACAACAAGTACAATAATTGCTTTCGCCTTGGGTGCTGGCGTGGGTGCTGCCTTAGGGATTTTATTCGCTCCCGATACTGGAGCGAATACCCGAGACAAACTTTCCTTTAAGCTATCCAAGTATAAGAAAGAATTGGAGGACCTCATCAATGAATTGGTGGATGGAAAAGAAATCCATTTAAATGAGGCAAAAACTGAAGGAAAGCGAGTGATTTCTGAGGCAAAGAACAAGGCAGAAGACCTTCTAAACGATGTAAACAAATTAATTGACCAAATAAATAAAGATAAAAACTAACATGAAAACAAGACTACTCAGCGCCATCGCACTAGCCGTCAT
>SXYU01000242.1 GCA_005788235.1 Cytophagales bacterium | reverse complement strand
GATAATGGGACCTCCTTGATCCCACGAACGGCAGGAACTTCACTGGCAGGTCAATGCGTGGGCAATGGTATCGTTGTGGATGTGTCCACGCATTTCAACCAAATCCTTGAACTTAATGCAGAAGAGCGTTGGGTTCGGGTACAGCCAGGGGTGGTTCGAGATGAGCTCAACAGGTATTTAAAGCCTTATGGCTTGTTTTTCTCGCCCATTACTTCTACTGCCAATCGTGCGATGATTGGCGGGATGGTGGGCAATAATTCCTCAGGTACTACCTCGATCGTGTATGGGGTTACCCGTGATAAAGTGATTTCATTGGATACCCTACTCAGCGATGGGAAAAAGGTGGTTTTCCAAGAACTTTCTACAGAAGAATTTAAGCAAAAGTGTGGGCAGGAGGATTTGGAAGGGATCCTATACCGTCAGGTTTGGGAAGAACTCGGTCAGCCCGAGACATGCGCAGAAATTCATGCACAGTTTCCTAAAAAGTCGATCCATCGTCGCAATACGGGTTACGCCGTGGACGAATTGCTCAAGGCTTCCCAGTTTGAGGGAACAGCCAATTTCAATTTTTGCAAGCTCTTGGCTGGTTCCGAAGGTACTTTGGCTTTTACCACCGAGATTAAGTTGAGCCTAGATCCACTTCCGGATCCCATCGAAATTGTGGTGGCTGCTCATTTTGAATCCATTCACGAAAGCATGAAGTCAGCCCAAGTGGCCATGAAGCATTCCGTGACGGCCGTGGAGTTGATGGATAAAATCATCCTAGACTGCACCAAAGAAAGTATCGAATATTCCAAAAACCGCTACTTCGTGGAGGGGGATCCAAAAGCCCTGCTCATGATTGAGTTTAGAGGAAAGACCCTGGAGGAAGCTATGGCAAAGGGAGAAGCCTTGATTGCTGACTTAAAGGCTGCGGGCTATGGCTATGCCTATCCTATCATTGAACCAGAGAAAGTGGCTTCAGCTTGGGCCCTTCGAGCAGCAGGATTAGGTCTTCTAGGGAATATTCCTGGCGATCCCAAGGCGGTGGCCTGTATCGAAGATACAGCGGTGGATATCACTGATTTGGCAGATTACATTGATGAGTTGGATGGTATTTTGGCAGGTTTTAATCAAAACCCTGTGCATTATGCCCATGCGGGGGCAGGAGAGATTCACATGCGTCCCATTTTGGATTTGAAAAAGGCAGAAGATGTGGAGGAGTTCTATCAGATTTCCCTTGCATCTGCTCAATTAGTTAAGAAATACCAAGGTTCGCTATCCGGAGAGCATGGGGATGGTCGCGTACGTGCTGCCTTTATTCCGATGATGGTGGGAGAAAAAAATTACCAGCTTTTCCGACGCATTAAGTATACCTGGGATCCAAAAAATATCTTCAATCCAGGTAAGATTGTGGATGCCGCACCGATGAACCAGTTTCTCCGCTACGAGGTAGGCATGCATACGCCGGAGCCAGAGACAGTATTCGATTTTTCAGCGGCTGGGGGAATCTTGAGATTGGCAGAGAAATGCAACGGCTCGGGTGATTGTCGTAAGTTGCCTGGTTCAGGAGGTACCATGTGTCCATCCTTTATGGCTACTCGCAACGAGCGAGATTCTGTTCGTGGCAGAGCAAATACGCTTCGCGAGTTTTTGACGCTAGATAAAAAAGAAAATGCCTTTGATCATCCCGAAATCAAGGATGCGCTAGACTTGTGTTTGAGTTGCAAGGGATGTACGGCAGAGTGTCCATCCAGTGTGGACATGTCCAGCATGAAAGCGGAATTTTTGTATCAATACCACAAGACCCATGGGGTACCGCTTAGATCCATGGCTTTTGCGTACATCAATGACCTAAATCGTTTAGGAGCATTGGTTCCGGTGGTTTCCAACTTTTTCTTGACCAACTCCTTTACGGGAGGACTGTTAAAGGCATTTTTAGGAGTGGCCCCAAGCCGAAATCTACCGGAAATCAGTTCGGTCAGCTTGCGGGCTTGGTATAAAAATAACTATGCCGCCCTTCCTGCTCCAGCCAAGATGATTAAGACAGTATATTTTTTCGTAGATGAGTTTACGAATTACAACGATACCCAAATTGGGATCAAGGCCATCTCCTTACTTAAAAAATTAGGCTATGAGGTCAAGGTAGTCGATCATGAGGAGAGTGGGCGTTCTGCCCTCTCCAAAGGATTGCTGCTTAAGGCAAAAAAACATGCAGAAGCCAATGTGCGCATTTTTGAAAATTTAATTGATGGCAACAGTCCATTGATTGGCTTGGAGCCTTCAGCAATTTTAGGATTCCGTGACGAGTACCCACGCATTGTGGGTCCAGAATGGGTAGAAGGAGCCAAAAAGCTCAAGTTTCACGCGCAGCTAATCGATGAATTTTTGGGTAAGGAAATTGCCGCAGGCAATATCAAGTCTGAAGAATTCACCACACAAGCACAAAAAATCAAATTGCATGGACACTGCCACCAAAAGGCACTTTCGGCACTGAGTTGGACACAAAAAATTCTCTCAATCCCAGCTAATTTTGTCGTAGAAACGATCCCTAGTGGTTGCTGTGGGATGGCTGGTTCCTTTGGCTACGAGGCGGAGCATTTTGCAGTATCCCAGCAAATTGGGGAATTGGTCTTGTTTCCGGCGGTTCGGAAGGCTGAGGAAGATACCTTGATTGCAGCACCAGGCACTTCTTGTCGTCATCAGATTAGTGATGGCACTGGGAGGAAGGCCTTGCATCCGATTGAGATCCTGTGGGATGCTTTGAAGCGCTAGAAGACGGGAATTACCATCCAAGTTTCTTCTTTTTCAGAAGACTGACAATT
>SXYU01000241.1 GCA_005788235.1 Cytophagales bacterium | reverse complement strand
GAAGGTGGGCACTAAACTCATCAAGAAAAAGCTCGGCTTTCGCTACTTGATGGATGTGATTCCCTTGGATGCCACCTTGGTTAAGGGAGCCCATGGACGTATCCCAGAATCGGACTTGGACAAGCCCCTGATGGTTTGTGAAGCATCTCTTACTTATGCTGACCGTATCGCTCCCACCATGGTGTTTGACTTGATTGTGAAGGCAGTGCTAGGGAGATAGAACTAAAGAAAAAAGTTCTTACCTCATTTTTTCCATCAGCAATACCCCCATCTCCCGTTCTCCATAGACAAGGACTGTCTTGGGGGATTCGAGAAATTGGAATCCCAGGCTTTCCAGTTCCTGTAGCCCTTCAGGCAGCAATACATAGCGCTCGGATCCATCTGGTAAGGCGTATATTCCCTCGCCTAGGTGCTCACTTTCTTCCAGGATGTTGCCAAAACCGGTACACATCCGCATCCAAAAAATTCCCCCTGGCTTGAGTACCCGATGGATTTCAGCAATCATCTTCCAAAAATGGGTATGCCCCTCCGCAAAGTGGAGGACGGCCGAACTGATGACCGCATCAAAGGCAGCAGCATGGAAAGGAATCGCTGCTCCATGGCCCACCTGAAAGCGGTGAATGTCTGTTTGGGGATTTATAGTTTTGGCCAAGTATCGGCAATACTGGATGGCTACCTCATTCGGATCGATGCCAAATACCGGGTAGTTTTTTTGAAGGAAATACACGGCATTGCGCCCTTCGCCACAGCCTACATCCAAGATCTTCATTTCCTTGGTAAATCTTCCTTTGAGCAATTGGTCGAGCAGGTAGTTATCCACATTGCCAAGAAGGCGATTGAGTTCGTTAATTTCCATATTCCATACGGTCTAGGGCTGCTGCAGTTTTGATTCTCCCCACTTCGATTAATTCTGCAGCACGGTGAAATTCAAGCGTTCCGCATTGCTTTCTAGCAATTTTGATTTGAGCATCCACCGGATAGTTTTCCAAAAGCAATTGGCAGTAGCGGTCTTGCAGCAGGTCAAAGGATCGAGTGACGAGTTCCAGCGCCGAATAGTTGCGTTGGTTTTCTTTCTTTTTTTCTTCTGGAAAATAGGCTTTCATTTTGCCTTGGTAGACCTTTACCCAGCTGGGCAGGACCAGTCTCCGGGGTTTGTTTGGCGCTTTTGGGGATAGTTCAAGGTAATGTTCCTCCAATCCATTCGTATCTACTACGACTACAGCATGTGCATGTGGATCTGAAATTAGGGATATGGGCACTGGATTCAATACCCCTCCATCAATAAAATGCTGCTTCTCTGACTTGGCAGGGATAAAAACCGAGGGGATGCTGGCCGAGGCACGGATGGCTTTGTACAAACTACCTTGGGTAAATACATGCTCCTTTCCAGAGTTGACATCTACGGCATTGCAGGAAAATCGAATGGGCAGTTCTTCAATGTTTTGGTCTGGAACGACCCGTTTTAGGGCTTGGTACACCTTATCTCCCTTGATAAATCCTCGGCTTGAAAAGGTAAAATCCATCAAGGAAAAGACATCCACACGATCTAAATTGCAGATCCAATCTTTGAATTCGGGAAGCTTGCCTACGGCATACATGCCCCCAACTAGGGCACCAGCGGAGCAGCCCGCAATCTCCGCAATGGTATATCCCCTACGCTCTAACTCTTCGATGACGCCTACATGGGCCAAACCTCTTGCGCCACCACTGCTCAAAACCAATGAAACTGTTTTGTTTTTTGCCATATATTAGGGGAGAAAAATCAACATTCCCTGAACACATCACCCCACGAAACTAATCATTATGGCTGACTTTAAACCCTTCCACCTCGCTTTTCCAATTCGTGACATCGAAGAAACCCGTCAATTTTATGGAGGCCTCTTGGGCTGTGATATTGGAAGGAGCACCGACAAGTGGATTGACTTCAACTTTTTTGGTCACCAACTATCCGCACACATCAAGCCGGATGAACTTGCCAACGCCAAAACAAACGAGGTGGATGGGAAAAATGTGCCTGTCCGTCATTTTGGTGCAATTCTTGGTTGGAATGAATGGCATGAATTGGCAGACAAGCTCAAAGCCCAGGGCATTGAATTTGTCATTGAGCCCTACATTCGATTCAAGGGAGAGGTAGGCGAACAAGCCACCATGTTTTTCTTGGACCCTTGTGGCAATGCCCTGGAGTTTAAGTCCTTCCAAGATCCCTCCCAGATTTTTGCAAAATAAAAGGTCTTTTGAAACCCATATCTCTTGATCAGTCCCTAGGCCCTACGGTCCGAATTGGAAAAAAGGAATATCTTTTTTTCAGTGGAACTTCCTACTTGGGGATGGAGGCGAATAGGCATTATGAAGCAGTGCTCCAGGATTGTATCCGGCAATATGGGTCAAATCATGGTTTGAGCCGAGTCAACAATGTGCGGCTGAAAGTTTTCGAGGAGTTTGAGAAATTTTTTGCTAAAAATGCAAAGGCCGAGTCTGCCGCGCTGATGAGTTCTGGGTATCTGGCAGGAATTGCCGCCTCCCAATGGCTTTTCCCGATGGCAGATATCTGTTGGGCAGCGCCGGATACCCATCCAGCCATCCTTCCTTTGGGGCTACAGGTCGATACCCAGGCGAATTTTGTGACTTGGAAAAAAAAGTGTTTGGAACAATCAGAGGCACTTTCTCCCAGGAAAATTTTGATTTTGGGAAATACGGTGGACCCACTTCGTGCAGCCATTCACGAGTACTCTTGGGTAAAG
>SXYU01000028.1 GCA_005788235.1 Cytophagales bacterium | reverse complement strand
GATCTTGATTACGGCATTTGGGGATGTGGAGATGGCAGTGCAGGCGCTAAAAGAAGGAGCTACGGACTTTATTCTGAAGCCTTGGCAAAACGAAAAGTTGGTTGCCACCCTGTCCGCAGCCCTCAAACTCAAGGAGAGCTACACCAAAGTGGACAAGTTGCAAAAAAAACAAAAAACATTACAGAACGACCTCAAAAAGGACTACACCGAAATTATAGGCCAGTCGGCCTCCATGAAAAACATCTTTTCCATCATCGACAAAGTGGCGTCCACTGATGCCAATGTCCTGATATTGGGTGAAAACGGAACTGGAAAAGAGCTCATTGCTCGGGCTATTCACGAACGTTCCCTTCGAAGCGAAGAGATCTTTGTCGGCGTAGACATGGGTTCCATTACAGAAACATTATTTGAATCAGAGCTCTTTGGTCACAAGCGCGGAGCCTTTACGGATGCCAAGGAAGACCGATCGGGAAGATTTGAAGTCGCAGACCAGGGCACCCTCTTCTTGGATGAAATAGGCAACTTATCCATGCCCTTGCAGTCCAAGCTGCTCACTGTGCTCCAAAAACGAGAAGTAACGCGAATTGGGACCAACCAGTCTATTCCGGTAGATATCCGTTTGATCTGTGCCACCAACATGCCTGTGCACGAGATGGTAGCAGACAATACCTTCCGGCAAGATCTACTCTACCGAATCAACACCGTCGAGATCTACCTGCCCCCTCTTCGGGAGCGCCAAGATGACATTCCGCAGCTGGCCAATCATTACCTGCGGCAGTATGTGCAGAAATACCGTAAAAATTTTCAAGGGATTCGGCCGCAGGCCATGGAACTCCTGCAGCGCTACAATTGGCCTGGCAATATTCGGGAGCTCCAGCATGCCATTGAGCGAGCCATTATCATGGCGGATGGAGATGAACTGGATAGCCGTGATTTCTTTTTCTTATCCGCCAAGCCGGCATCCGAAAAGGCGCAGCACAGCAGTAGTACCCTCAATTTGGATGACATGGAGCGTAGCACCATTCAGCGGGCCATTGACAAGAACGGGGGAAATATCTCCAAGGCAGCCAAGGAACTAGGGCTCACTCGTGCCTCTTTGTACAGAAGACTGGAGAAATATGGATTATAAAGTTGGCTTACTTGGCCGCATTGTCTTACTCACTGCCACCCTCTTTCTCATGGCCTACTCCCTTGTGGGAGACTGGGGAGTCTTTTCGACTTCCTTATTTCTGATCGTTGCGGGAATTCAACTGATTTTTTTGGTAAAATATGCCGAGAGCTCCTTCAAAAAGGTTCGCCTTTTTCTCAACAACATCAAACAAGACAAGTACAGCCAGCTTTACCCTGTCAAGTTTGATGGGACAGAAACCGATGACTTGCACATTGAATTCAATGCCATTTTGGCCAAGCTCAAGGAAGATCAGGCGGAAAAGGAGGCCAATTACCAGTATTTCCGCTCCGTATTCAAGCACCTAAGCATCGGTTTGATCACCTTTGGAGAAAATGGAGAGATTCAAATCCTCAATGTGGCCGCCAAACGCATGCTGCAAGTGGAGGATTTGAAACAAATCCAGGAGGTGGAACACCTGAACAAGGAACTGCACCAAGCCATACAGCAACTGCGGACAGGAGGCAGTGAGCTGATCAAGATTGCTCATCCTGACGGGATCATGCAGCTATCTGTCTATGTGATCGAGCTGCTGATGCGTGGGGAGCGATTCAAATTGGTTTCCCTCCAAAACATCCAATCGGAATTGGAGGAGAAAGAAATGGAGGCTTGGCAGAATTTGGTGAACATCCTCACGCACGAAATCATGAATTCCATTGCTCCCATTTCCTCTCTAGCAGGAACGCTAAAGGGAGAGTTGGAACAAAAACAAGAGCAAAAAGAAGGGTTACAGCCTGCCGATATGGAGGATTTTTTGATGGGGATTCAGACTATTGAGAAACGGAGCGAGGGCTTGGTCAGCTTTGTGTCCGATTTCCGAAGCTTAGCACATGTACCAGCACCCAAATTCGGAAGTATTGCTTTGGCTTCCTTGTTTGATCAGTTGGAACTCCTGCTGCAGCACCAGTTGGAAAGCCAAGGTATTCAGCTTCACAAGGAGCTGCAACCGCGAGAATTGGTCCTCTTTGGAGATCAAACACAGATTGAGCAGGTCCTCATCAACCTGATGCACAATGCCATTCAAGCGCTGGAGGAAGCTCCGCAAAAAGAGATACACCTGAAAGGGTTTATTGACGAGGCCGGAAAGATCATTGTGGAGGTAAGCGACACAGGCAAGGGCATTGAAGAAGAAGCCTTGGGCAAGATTTTTATTCCCTTTTTCACCACCAAAAAGAAAGGGTCGGGCATCGGCTTGAGTTTGTCCAAGCAAATCATGCGCAGACACAAAGGCAATATTCAGGTTCGCTCCGAACTCGGCCAAGGAACGACGGTCAAGTTGATTTTTAATGGGTAATGGTCGGATTTTGGGTGAACTGGCCATTCAGTTTCAATCGAGCAGTAGGTTAATGCTTAAAGCGTATATTTGTTTGAATGAAAAAGCTTTACATCATTGCTGGTTGTAATGGTGCGGGTAAGACAACCGCTTCATATACGATTTTGCCTGAAATCTTGGACTGTAAATAATTTGTAAATGCAGATGAAATTGCAAAGGGTATTTCACCATTCCAACCTGATAAAGCAGGGATTGAAGCTGGGAGATATCTATTGATACGCATCAATAAATTAGTTGAGTCTGGAGAGAATTTCGCTTTCGAAACGACCCTTTCTACAAAAAGTTATGTTCAGTTTATTGTAAAGGCAAAAGGATTGGGATACCAAGTGACCTGCTTATTTTTCTGGCTTAACTCTGAAGAACTCGCTATTTCAAGAGTGAAAACACGCATAGAAGAAGGAGGCCATTCCATTCCAGAGGACGTAATTCGAAGGCGGTATACTAGAGGCTTGAAGAATTTTTTCAATCTCTTTTTACCTAAATTTGATAACTGGTTACTTGTAAATAATTCTGGACCTAACTATGAAATTGTGGCAGACGGAAGCGCTACTGAAACCAACATCCATGACTCAACCCTCTGGAACACTATAAAACAAAAATACGATGGAGACTAAGGATGAATTAAGAGAGGAGCGAGACAAAATCGTGCTAGGGCTTGAAGAAGCCTATAAAAAGCTTGTTGCTTTCAAGAAAGAAAAGAAAAGCCCTTTTATTGTTATGAAAGACGGTGAAATTGTTGCCGTAGATGCCAAGGACATGCCTCCTAGTGTTCGCTACAAGCGAGGCAAGAATTAAAAACAATTTTTCCACCCTTCACTCACTTTGTATTTTTTTAAACCCTTGAAAAGTAAATTTTCAATGGCTAAACAACCTCAAAGACACAAAAAGATTTCTTTGATTGCCTACAAAAGTAGGCGGAGAACCGTTTAGGGCTTTCCTTTGAGCAGCCTAGTACCCAATTCAGGAAAGCGGTAGAGCGCGACAGCCCAGAGTACTGCCTGAATGACGCAAGGAATGAGTACGGACTCCCCATGCTCTAGGTGCGTGGCAATCGCTCCCCCCATGTAGGCCGCGAGCAAAAGGATATCCAAAATAGCAATTCGCGGGATTATAAATAATAGCACCGCTACGATTTCAAGTACTCCCAGCGCGTAATTGGTAGTGGCATCCAACCCAAAACTTTCGGCTATTTTTAAGGCTTCGACATCCGCCATAAACTTACCTACGGCACTTCCTGCAAATACGAAAGCCACCAAGAAGGTGAGCGCTCCTCGGAGAAGGTAAAAATTGAAAAAAGAAATTTGAAATGCTCTTTCTTGGCCTTTTGTGAATGTAAATTTTAACTGTTTTTTTTATAGAGATAATTTGAATTTTTTTATTCTTTGGTCAAAACCAAAACTAAATTTTTTATCTTTCAGCTCTTCTTATCCATTTCATTCCTATGCATTTACTGACCAAAACACTTCGCGACCTATCTTTACTAATGCCGTTAGTCTTCGTTATGGCATGTTCAAAAGAAGAAACGCCCACAACTACTACTCCAACATCAGATACCACGGTACCTGCGGTCTATAAAAAAATTTATGGAGCATCGAGTATCACCAGCGATGG
>SXYU01000240.1 GCA_005788235.1 Cytophagales bacterium | reverse complement strand
GGATTGGCTTCCAAAGGGGCTGAGGAGCATCTTGACGATTGCAAGAGCCGAAGGCAATTCGGTCAAGCTTCCCATTTTGACCCAGGCTTGCAGTCGCTTGGGTCAAAAATAAAAGGACTAGTACAAGGAGTAAAGGATGATTCTTCATTACATGCTTAGTTAACTTGATTAAAGCTAAGAAAACAGGCTGAAAAAGATTGAAATCAGGCCGTTAAGTATTTATTATTTTAAATCTTACCCCTTTTGAATCTCTTCTCCGAAAATCTCCTTTACCACCCAGCCCTTGCCCCATTCGGCTTGTTCTTCTTGGCTCCAAAGGTTGGGGAAAAAGATAACCTTCTGAAAACGCGGAGGTAGGTATTTCTGCCAATTGGTCCCTCCAGTGGCAGCAATATCCACCGGATCACGCTGTAAGTAGCGGACGGCAGACTTGAAATGCGCCAAAGGCCAAAAAACATTCGCTTTCAAATCAAATTGACGCATCAATTCGCACAACTTCTCGGAAGAATTGCCCAATTCAGAGTACCTTTTCCATAGGTTTTTACTTCGGTAGTTTTCAATCAATTCCACCAAACCTTTACGGTACTTCCCTTCAAAACTTTTTAGAGTCAAGGTTTTTTGACCCGTGGCCAATTCGATGGCGCCCTGCTGCCAATACAGATTTTCAAAGAGCTCTTCCGCAGAAGAAGTAGCACCAAACTGCGTACGCTTAGCCACTGTCACCAGATTCCAAGCATCCGTAGACATCAGTTCAATCTCTCGAAACTGTGCACTTTGAAACCCGGAGGAAGGCAAAAGTGACATTCTGAATTTCAGGAACTGTTCTTTCTCCATCCCTTTCCACATCATGGTGAAAGAACTGATCAAATGATCAAAATACATCAGTACCCGCTCCAATCGCGCTTTGAAAAAATCTTCAGAAAGGGATTCCTGATCGGCAATTTGTTCTAATTCCGAGACAATAAGTTTGAAATAAAGCTCAGTAATTTGATGATAGATAATGAAGATCTTTTCGTCCTTGAAACTCGTCTTGGGCTGCTGCAGAGAAAGTAAGGTATCTAAGTTGATGTACTCCCAGTAAGTAAGGTAATCTGCATACAACAGGCCTTCCAAGTAGGAAAGCATGTCTTGGCCTGAGGCCTTGAATTTTTCTTGCAGCAGGTCAATCTTGGCTAAAATCTTTGGGTCTATTTGGGAATCAGGCATCCGTATTTTTTTTAAAAAGGTAGTTTTTTCAGCACCTTTCTGCTTAATTTTACAGCTGAATTGGTACACAAAAGCTAAAGCAAATGTGAGCGATTCAAAGTATAAAACCAAATAAACTATGGAGAACCAAACCATCGACAAATCACTAAAGCAAGATCAGTTTGAAGGGGTAGATTTTTTGGATCTGGATGACCTGTTGACCGAAGAGCAAAAGTTGATCCGCTCATCCATCCGTGATTTTGTTAAAAAAGAAATTTCTCCTTACATCGAAGATTGGGCTCAAAAGGCTCATTTCCCCTATGAAATCGTCAAAAAATTTGGTGAGGTAGGTGCCTTCGGTCCTCAGCTTCCAATCGAATACGGTTGCGGAGGTTTAGATTATATCTCCTATGGCTTGATCATGCAAGAAATCGAGCGTGGGGATTCAGGCATGCGGTCTACAGCTTCAGTGCAAGGATCCTTAGTGATGTACCCTATCTACAAATTTGGTACCGAGGAGCAGCGCAAAAAATACTTGCCTCGACTCGCCTCTGGTGAACTTTTGGGCTGCTTTGGATTGACAGAGCCTGACCACGGTTCCAACCCGAGTGGTATGACCACCCACTACAAAGACATGGAAGATCATTACCTCCTCAATGGTGCTAAGATGTGGATCTCCAACTCCCCTAAAGCTGACATTGCAGTGGTATGGGCCAAAAATGAGGAAGGAAGAATACATGGCCTAATTGTAGAACGCGGAATGGAAGGATTTTCCACGCCCGAAACGCACAACAAATGGTCCCTTAGAGCCTCTTGTACCGGAGAATTGGTATTTGACAATGTAAAAGTTCCTAAAGAAAACCTATTGCCTAATAAATCCGGATTGGGAGCTCCCATGATGTGCTTAGACTCAGCCCGTTTTGGCATTGCTTGGGGCGCTATCGGTGCTGCGATGGATTGCTACGAATCTGCACGGAGATATGCTGCCGAGCGAATTCAATTCGGGAAGCCGATTGCTGGTTTCCAACTAACACAGAAAAAATTGGCAGAAATGCTCACCGAAATCACCAAAGCCCAGCTTCTGGCCTGGAAAGTGGGTAAAATGATGAATGAAGGGACTGCAAAGACCGTTCACATCTCCATGGCCAAAAGAAACAATGTGGAAATGGCAATTAACATTGCCCGAGAGGCACGCCAAATCCATGGGGGCATGGGCATCACTGGAGAATATCCCATCATGAGACACATGATGAATTTGGAATCCGTGCTTACCTATGAGGGCACCCATGACATCCACCTGCTTATTTTAGGAAACGAGATTACTGGAATTCAAGCTTTCAAATAAGGAAGCTGAAAGAACCAAATTGGTAAAAAAAGTGTGCCCCGTTTAAATTTGGGGCACTTTTTTTTAGTCCCACTTACTCGGATTTTCAAGAATCCCGCGTAGGTCCTGAATGCCCGTATTCGACTTACCTGTGAGTAAATAGAGCAGCAATCCCACATCTCTAGGATTAACTTCTCCTCCACTTGAAGCAGCTTCAATACGACTGTATAACCATTGCAAAGACCCTTTTTCAAAAGTTTTTGGCTCCTTTTTCGAAGATTCCTTTAGCCAAGAATATGCGGTCAGAGGACCTTTAAGACTTCCTTCACCGAGTGCAGGTATAGCAATCAATTTCAATCCTTTTCCTTGGTAACTTTCTCGAAGCTCCTCCCAAGTCCAACCTTTATGTGTTTCCCCTTCCTCAGGGCTATCCGCATGCTGTTGATCCCAGCTTGAATGGGAAATGATGCGTACAAATTCGAGTTTCGTAGAATCTGCCTCACTTAAAGCTGTACCGATAATATCCATAGGGCCAGCAGCAAGAATTAACAAGGGATTTTTGGATGAACTTTTATTGATTTGGGTCGTAATTTCGATGATTGCATAGTTTGGCGCATTGACTGCTTCGATAAACTTTGTTTTTTTAAAACCAAAATTCCGAGCTCCCAAAAAAGCACTTTCTCTCATCTGGGCATCGGCTCCTGCATGGGTTTTGTTTGAGCCCCAGGTATGGCTACTGAATGCATACACCATGACCTGATCTTGGATTTCTTTTGCTGCCAACACCGCCAAAGACAGTGGCGTTGCTGCCCAATCCCCCTTGTCGTGTTCATTTCCATCAGCAACCACTACGATTCGCTCACCTGAATAGGGGACATTCTGGGCCCAGCTACCTGAGGAGGTGGCTGCCTGTAGACTTAAAACTAAACCGAAAGC
>SXYU01000239.1 GCA_005788235.1 Cytophagales bacterium | reverse complement strand
TGTTCCAGCGAATATCCCGATCTCCCGCAGAGGGATAGCCAATAATAAAGGTGAGTTGCTTTTCAGGCTGCTCTGCTGAAAGGAAGTAAGCAACATTTTCAATTCCATGTTTGGCAAATAGGGTTCGGGTATGGTTTTGAAAACGTTGAATAAGGTCCGGCATCTTGCCATCATTAACCGTGTAGGTGCGCATTTCAAAATAGGAGCTCGTGATTGTTTGCTGTGCTTTTACCAAAATAGTACTGGAAATAAAGAGTAGGAGAAGGAAGAGAATACGCATGGATTTCAGAATTAAATGTGAAAATTAGTAAGGTTTGTATCAGTTTTTTTTCCAGGCTCGGTAAAGTGCTGGACTCAAGACTAGTGCAATGGTGAGCAAACCGAAGGTTTCCCGGTTTTCTTCCATCTGAGGTGTTTTCATGGTTAGGTCTTTTTGTGCCCATTCGGAAGCAATCCATTCTCCTACCCCACCCGGGAAGAAATATACAGCTCCAAGTAGGCAAAAGACAACGACCATTGTGAGGGGTAATTTGGGAAAAATACCACGTACTGCAAATAGTGAGAAAATCACTGCAACACCATAGATGCTCACCCAAACTTCTGGGTCGGGATCGTTGATTTGCCAATAAGCAAAAAGTGAAAAGAGAAACACCCAAAGCCCGTAGAAATAAGAAATAGGTTTCATAGGAAGCGCAATTCAAGTAAACTGAAATTTAACTAAAATATAAGACTATTCCATATTTCCTTGTTTGAGAGATCTTTTACCTATTTTTTCACAAAGATTAAATGCACTTATTTGGAAAATTTTTTTTGTAAATACTCATGGTTCACCTTTGTCTATCCCAATCCACCGCTGACCTAGAAGGGATTTTATCCCTCCAGCGCGAAAATCTTTCATCCACACTATCACAAGAAGAGAAAGACGAACAAGGATTTGTAACAATTCAGCATAATTTGGAGCAATTGCAGGCCATGCATGCAATCGCCCCCCATGTGCTTGCGAAGGAGAATGATCAGGTGGTCGGCTATGTTTTGGCGATGACTTTGGCTTCCCGAGAAGTGGTTCCATTGATGGTACCGCTCTTTGAGAATTTTGATCAATCAGAAATTGAGGGCAAAAAAGTAACGTCCTACCAACCCATGGTCGTGGGACAGGTGTGTGTAGGAAAATCCCATCGAGGAACAGGACTGTTGGATAAACTGTATACAGCCTACCGGGAGCAGTATGCCTCCACTCATGATTTTGCGATTACCTCCGTTGCCTTAAGCAATTACCGTTCCTTGGCAGCCCATCAACGGATAGGATTTAAAATCATCCATACCTTTCAAGACAGCCTGCATCCCTGGGCGATTGTGTGTTGGGATTGGAATTCGAGTTTTACCAAGTAGACTGGAAAAGGTTTGTAGATTGATTCAGGTAGCAGAATTGAAATACTTCTCAGTCCAATTGGTGGAAGACTGGATTGGGACGGTGGGCTTTTTGCATCAACATTTCGAGCTCTGCGAGGCGCTTGGGATGCTCTAGGGCTACATTAGTTCGTTCCTCAGGATCATTGGCAAGATCAAAAAGTTCCAAGGTAGTTTTTGAAGGATCCTCGACTTGGTACTTTACCAATTTCCAGTCTCCTTTCCGTAGCGCTTGCCTTCCCCCAGACTCGTGAAATTCCCAATACAGGTAGTCGGGCTGTTGTTGATTTCCCGAGTCTAATAAAGTGGGTAAGAAGGAGGTCCCATCTATTCCTTGCGGGCTAGAGGCCCCGATGGCATCGGCTAGAGTGGGAAGCCAATCCCAAAAAGCGGCTACATGGCTGGACTGACTTCCTGCTTTGATTTTTGCTGGCCAATGGGCGACAAGTGGCACATGAATACCTCCTTCGTACAGATCTCGTTTATATCCCCTAAATGGACCATTCGAATCGAAAAACTCCGGGTCTGCCCCTCCTTCTCGATGTGCACCATTGTCAGAAGTAAAAACCAGGAGCGTATTATCAGAAATACCCAAAGAATCTAATTTATTCATGATATCACCTACATAGCGATCGATTCGAGCCACCATAGCCGCAAAAGTGGCCCTTGGATAGGGCTGAGACTGGTAACCGGGAATCACCATTTCTGAACCGTAATCCCCTCCCCTAGGAGCAATATATGGAAGTTCCTCTCCAAATCTTGTACGATAGGATTGAAAGACCTCGTCTTCAGGCACTACCAATTCTGCGTGGGGCATCACTAGGGGCAGAAATAAGAAAAAGGGTTGGTGCTGATTGACCTCCATAAATTCCAAACTCTTTTGATGAATGAGATCTGGTGCAAAAGTGATTTTTGTAGTCCAGTCATTTCCAGGTAGCGGAACCTGTTGTTGATTTTCCCAGAGATAAGCAGGATAGTATCGGTGTGCATAGCGCTGGCAGTTGTAGCTAAAAAAATGATCGAAACCTTGATTGGAAGGATCTCCTGTGGTCCCAACAAAGCCCAAGCCCCATTTACCAAAGGCAGCGGTGCGGTAACCGGCTTGCTGAAAAATTTTCCCCAAGGTAAGCAGGGTATCGGGCATTGGATACTGCCCTTCAGGCTGAACTTCAAAATTTCCCCGAATGGGGGTATGGCCGGTGTGCAAACCGGTAAGTAGCGCTGAGCGTGAGGGTGCACAGACAGGAGCGCCAGCATAGTGATTGGAAAAAAGCATTCCCTTAGCCGCCAATAAGTCTAAATTAGGGGTTTGGATGTGTTTTTGCCCAAGAAAGCCTAGGTCCCCATAACCCAGGTCATCTGCAAGTATAAAAATCACATTCGGCTTGTTGGGGACTGGAAAATCAGGTGAATTCACCTGAAAGGAGGATAACCCAAAGAATAACCCGCAACTAAAGATAAAAATAAGGAGAGATCTCATCTTCCGAATTTACTAAAAATAGGCTAAAAACAGACACGGGAAGCATTTCT
>SXYU01000238.1 GCA_005788235.1 Cytophagales bacterium | reverse complement strand
TGCCCTGCGCCTAAAATGGTCTCTAGCTTGGAACCTGCAATCCCCTGATGAATGAAAGCTGCTTTTTGCGGGGTAGTCGCCACATCCTCATCTCCTACGATCACCAAGGTAGGACAGCTGATTTTGGCAAGCTCCTCCTCCACGCCCTTCCGGTAGATTACCCCTTCCACAGGACCTGTGATGGATTTTTTATTTGAAGCCAATTCCTTTTTCCAATGACGGATGGAGTCAACTTGAGCAGGATCGGCTAGCCAACTTTTGGCAAACATGATTTTCATGACCTTGCTCGCTATGGGAGGGATTACTCCTACCCAACGCACCAATCCGTTGAGCAACTTGTACTGCGGTAAATTCTCTAGGGGCTCCGCATTGGCAGAAGTCTCAAGTAAAGTCAAGCTCTTGACCAATTCTGGGTGACGCGCAGCAAGTCGCATACCCACAAAGCCGCCCATGGACAAACCTATAAAATGAACTGGGCCACCAACCAAGGACCGGATTAATTCAGCAGCATCTGCTGCCACTGTATCCATATCGTAGGGACCTCCAACCTCACTACTGCCTTGTCCGCGATGATCGTACGCAATCACTCGGTACTGCTTTGATAATTCAGCTACTTGCGTAGCAAACATCTTGTGACTCCAAAGTAAGCCGTGTGAAAAAACCAAAGTCTCGGATCCAGATCCCTGTTCTTGGTAAAATAGTTTGGTCTGGGAAAGTGTTACAAACGGCATAATTTATAGAGATAAAGTAAAGATGTTTAACTCAATGATTCACTAAAAAAAGAAGGAAAGACGCAAAGCGAGCTCTCCTACTTTCTATTCAAAAAGCCCGAAGTAGCCTGCTTACCAATCCAACCCTGGCTGAGTAATGCGTGCATTTTCACGAGCCTTGTGCTGATCCACGATGATGCGCACATCTTTAAGAAGTTGCTTTGCATCGTATACTATACCATCCTTCACGGTGTACTTGACACCACCTACACGAATCGGCTCGTTTGCCTCACTGGTTCGAATCGCGCCAGTACCATACAATACCTTTAGGTTTTGAAGTGGGTTTTCTTCCAAGATGACAAAATCAGCCAGCTTGCCTACTTCTACCGTGCCCAAGTCCTTGTCCAAGCCCAAGGCTTCCGCGCCATGCATGGTTGCCGCGCGAATGACTTCCAAAGGATGGAATCCTGCCTCACGCAACATTTCCAGTTCACGGATGTACGCAAATCCATACAGCTGGTAAATAAATCCAGAGTCAGAACCAGCAGTTACTCTACCGCCACGATTTTTGTATTCGTTTACGAAAGTCATCCAAAGACGGTAGTTATCTTTCCAAAGTACTTCTTCCTCAGTGGTCCAATCAAACCAGTAGGAGCCGTGAGACTGACGGTTGGGAGCATAAAAACGCCAAAGTGAAGGCAGCGTATACACGCCATGCCACTCCTGCGTACGTGCACGCATCAAGTCTCGATTGGCCTCGTAGATATTGAGTGTAGGATCCAACGTAAAATCCAATTCCAACAATTCATTCATCACCTTGTTCCAATGTTCGGAGAAAGGTGGAGCTGCCTGCTGCCATAGCTTTCCTGCTTCTGCAAAGCGATGCTGCTCGTTCTGGTAATTGTAATCCAATCTGAAATTTTGAATGGTACGATCGGTAAATAGCGCCTCGGGAAGTCCATACCAGTGTTCCATAGAAGTAAGTCCAGCACGTGCAGAATGAAGTACATTCCATCTGGCCACATCCAATTGCTGGTGGTGCATGGCAGACTTTAATCCAATACGCTTATTTTCTGAGATTGCTGCCTCCATCACTTCAGGCTTTGCTCCAAAAAACTTGATTCCATCTGCACCCTTGGCTTTGTTTTCATTGACCCAAGCTTTGGCTTGTTCGGCATTGGTAATAGGCCCTTTTGTTCCCTGGCCAAAGGAAGTGTATGCCAACAACCTTGGGGCAGTGATTTCATTGGCGGCAGATTTCTTCTTGTGTTCCAAGACCCAACTTAGCCCATTTCCAGCCGAAGGATCACGCACAGTGGTAATTCCATGCGCCATCCAAAGTTTGAATACATATTCTGCTGGGGTACCTTGTCCTGAACCTCCGATATGTCCGTGCATGTCGATTAAGCCTGGCATAAGGTAGTGGCCAGTCAAGTCCATGACCTTCGTTTTTTCATCTGCTTTTGGGCGACGATTTTCGTTGATCGGCACACCGGGATAGCCTACGGCTTGTATTTGAGTGATGCGATTTTTTTCTACGACGATATCCACTGGACCTAGGGGCGGTGCACCCGTACCATCTATTAGCGTCACGCCACGAATAATCAATTTTTCATAAGGGCCCTCTCCCTCTGCTCTTGCAGGGGAAGGCATGATCTGTGCACTGGACCAGCTGACGCTAGCAACCAATGCGAGACCGAGGAAAAGTATTTTTTTCAACATAGCTAGTTGGGTTCTTAACGTGTATAAGTTAGGGTAAATACAGAAATGAAAAAACACTTTTATGATTAACTCAAATCGTTGACAGACGACGGTCCACAATCGACTGCCCACCATCTTGAACTTCAACCTTTATTTTCTTCGGATAGTGGTGAAGAATCGAAGATTCGTGAATTCTATTTCAAGGAGTAGCAACAAAAAAGCCCCTGAACGTACGGGGCTTTTGATATTTTCTATGGATTTGAATCCCTTGACTTAGTGAAAACTTATTCAATCAATTAGCAGTACGATTTATAAATACCTCCCCTGCTGTCGACAGTGGACTGTCA
Source organism: Cytophagales bacterium (assembly GCA_005788235.1). Classification (GTDB taxonomy): domain Bacteria; phylum Bacteroidota; class Bacteroidia; order Cytophagales; family Cyclobacteriaceae; genus Algoriphagus. Next base: position 1,510 of record SXYU01000238.1, on the reverse strand, counting down.
ACCGTATTTTATAAGTCTTTGAACTTGTCCATGATCTCTTCTGAAATCCCTGTAAAGGAATATCCTCCATCGTGGAAAAGGTTTTGCATGGTCACCATACGAGTCAAGTCCGAAAACAACGTCACAATGTAATCGGCACATGCCTCTGCCGAGGCATTTCCCAAGGGAGAAAGGGCTTCTGCAAAGTTGTAAAACGAGTCAAATCCTCCAATACCGGTTCCTGCAGTAGTTTTAGTAGGCGATTGAGAGATGGTGTTGACCCGAACTTTCTTCAGTTTACCAAAACGGTACCCATAGCCTCTTGCAATACTTTCCAGCAAGGCTTTGGCATCTGCCATGTCAGTATAGAACGGGAAAATACGCTGAGCTGCAATATAGGAAAGCCCTACTATGGACCCCCATTCCTTCATGACATCCATTTTTTCAGCTACTTGCATCATTTTATGGAAAGAGATCGCAGACACATCGTAGGATTTCATAGCCCAATCGTAATTGAGATCGCCGTAAGCTTTGCCCTTGCGGATGTTGGGTGACATGCCGATAGAGTGTAGAATAAAGTCAAAATCCGCTCCTAAAAACTCCTTTGCCTCGGTATATAACTTTTCAATATCCTCTACGACGGTGGCATCTGCACCTACAACGATGGTATTGCACTCCTCTGCAAGTTCTTTGATTGCTCCCATACGCATGGCAATGGGCGCATTGGTCAAGACAAATTTTCCACCTTGTTCCTTTACCTTGAGTGCAGTTTTCCAAGCAATCGAATTTTCATCAAGTGCTCCAGTAATGATTCCTACTTTTCCTGTAAGTAAATTTTGTGACATATAGCAATGGGGTTGGATTCAAAATCTGCGGTAAAACTACATAAAATTTAGGAGTAAGCCCCTCAATTCATCAAGAGCTCTTTGGCACTAGTCTGAGCAGCAAGCGAAGGATTGTCTCCTGCAATCATTTTTGCTAGCTCATGTACCCGTTCCTCAGCAGTCAATTGCTTGACCTTGGAGATGGTTTTTTCTGCACTATGATCCTTGTACACAAAGAAATGCAGGTCCCCCTTTGCAGCCATCTGTGGAAGGTGCGTGATGCAAATTACTTGGTGGTTTTGTGCAATGACCTGCATCATACGTACCATCTGCAAGGCCACTTCACCCGAAATACCAGAATCGATCTCATCGAAAATAAGCGTAGGCAAAGCCATTTTGTCGGCCATCATGTACTTAATCGCAAAAAGTAAACGAGAAAATTCACCTCCAGAGGCTACTTTTTTCAAGGGCAGTAGCGGCATCCCTTTGTTGGCCGAAAAAAGCAACTCTACTCGATCTACACCAGAGGCATTAGGGTCAAGAGATTGCCTCTCCAATTGAATTCGGGCATTTTCCATCCCCAAGTCATGGAGCAACTCCTTTAATGCTCGTTGGAAAGAAGGGAAACATGCCTTTCGCTTTTGGCTAAGCAAATCAGCCGCCTGAAGCATTGACTTTTGCTTCTCAAGTTGGTCCCTCTTGGCGGC
>SXYU01000237.1 GCA_005788235.1 Cytophagales bacterium | reverse complement strand
CACATTGCCAGCAGGGTGTGGGCCAGAAAACTGGTTGACTTGAGCATTTTTAATTCCTGAAAAAATTGCAGGAACCGCCTTTGAACCGTCTACATTGAGGTGAACTTTTCCAGTAGTCAACTTGGAAAGCGCATCGATCCCTGCCTGAAAATAGCGCTCCTCGCCTTGTAGTAAGAAAGGAACTTCAGGAGCAAGTGGATGTGTGTCAAATCCAGAAACAAAAATGGCTTTCGGGTTGTCAGAAGGATTGGCAACGATCCCATAAGGCCGCTGAATTACATTTGGCCAAACACCAGAAGCTGCAAGTTTGCCCGCTAGAGTCGCTCGATCTTGTCCTAGGTCCAAAGCACCTGATTTTTCATGTGTAACTGTGGCATCGGCAAGAATCTTTATTTCCAAAAGCTTTCTCTTGTCACCCCTTTTGATCTCTACAATTTCTCCAGAGACCGGAGAAGCATAGATTACCTGCTCCATGGCCTTGTCCATGAGGATTGGAGTGCCTGCTTTTACAGTATCTCCTTCATTAACAAGCACTTTAGGACGCTGAATACCCGGAAAATCCGATGGTTTAATGGCAAAGGTCGTCGCTGCTGCTACTTGCAAAAACTCTGAGGGAGCCTTTCCTACTAGCTTTAGGTCAAATCCTTTTTTAAGCTTCACTATTTTTGACATATCTGTATGGAACTATAAGCCTTTAAAAACGCCACAAATCTAAGAAAAAACCTTTTGAGATGGTGCACAATTCACATTAATTGTTGGAACTTTTATTAATGGTAATTGCTGTGGATAGCTTGCCTTAATCTTGTAGCAAATGCTCCTCAATACCATCCATATAGGCCTTAACCTGCTCCATCAACCACATCGGTGTAGATGTGGCACCGCAAATCCCTACTCGCTCAGCGTTTTGAAACCAAGAGAGCTCAATTTCTTCTTCACTCTCAATGAAATAGCTCCTCGGGTTTTCAGAAAGGCATACCTGATACAAAGCCATGCCATTGGAACTTTTCTTTCCTGAAACAAAAAGAATGACCTCGTTTTCTTGAGAAAAGCGCTGGAGCTGAGGCTCCCGATTGGATACTTGCCTGCAAATCGAATCGTTGGAATTGAAATCAATCTCGGTCAACTCCCCTTTGGTGGATTTGATTTTTTCTTCAATTTTTTTGGATAGGGCGTAAAAGCCTTTGGTGCTCTTGGTCGTCTGACTAAATAAAGTTACCGGTCGGTTGTAATCTATCTTATCCAAATCAGCATCCCCCATCACCACAATTGCTTTTTCTAAGGTCTGCCCAGTTAGTCCAATAACTTCAGCATGCCCCTTTTTTCCGTAAATGACAATTTGACCATTTTCACGCTCCATCTTGTCAAAGGCATTTTTTACCCGATGCTGAAGCTTGAGAACGACTGGGCAGGAAGCATCAATCAATTCGATGTTATTTTCGATCGCCAATCGGTAGGTTTCTGGTGGCTCGCCATGCGCACGAATCAATACCTTACAATTGCTCAAACCTTGAAGCTTTTCACGATCAATCACCACCAAGCCCTTTTCAGTAAGTCGCTTGACTTCCATGTCGTTGTGGACAATATCTCCAAGACAATACAAAGGCTCTTTGTCTTCCATCTCATCCTCTGCCATCTTAATGGCAAATTCTACCCCGAAACAGTACCCTGAATTCTTGTCAATGGTTATTTGCATAGGTTAATTATTTAAGCGTTACTTTTTTTACCAAGTCGATGATTTGTTCCACTTGTTCGGAAAAAGTCAAGGAGCTGGTGTCAATTTCGATGGCGTCAGAAACTTTCAGCAAGGGGCTTTCAGTCCTGTTGGAGTCCACCTCATCCCTACTTTCTAAGTTCAATTTGATCTCTACTAAGGATGCCTGTTCCCCCTTGGCTAGCAATTCAAGTTGGCGACGCTGTGCGCGTGTCTGTACGTCTGCGGTCATGAAAAGTTTCAGTTCTGCATCCGGAAAAACCACAGAGCCAATGTCTCTTCCATCCATGACCACCCCCTTCTTTTGTCCTAGCTGCTGTTGCTGTGCTACAAGGGCAGTACGAATGGCCTTCACTGTGGCCACCTCACTCACCCGCTCAGAAATTCGCATCTTTCGAATCTCATCCTCCACATTGACCCCGTTGAGGTAAGTTTCCTGTTGGGATGTGGTTGGATTGAGCTGAAAAGAAATTTGAAGATTTTTCAAGCCTTTTTCTACATCTTCTGCTCGACGTGGAGATAGATTTTCATTCAAAAAATGTAAGGCTGTGGCACGATACATGGCGCCAGAATCGATGTAGGTAAAGCCAAGTTTCTTGGCTACCTCCTTCGCAGTCGAACTTTTTCCACAACCCGAATACCCGTCTATGGCGATGACAATCTTGTTCATCAAAAAACCTATCTTATTTTACCGCCTAAAATCTGTGCAAATATAGTAGTTTTAGCGGCACCTATCTTCAAAAAATCAAAGATCATTGCTGTAAAATCAATCAAAAAATTATCCACTGAATCCCCATTACATGATTCTAGAAGCGCAGCTAATTGACCTCCACCTCCGACAAATATACACGGTTGCCCTAGAGGTGGAGGAACAAAAAATTAAAAAAATAGCTAGAATAGATTCCAAACTAGGATTACCCTACCTCCTCCCAGGGTTTATTGATGCCCATGTTCATGTGGAATCCTCCATGCTGGTTCCTTCGGAATTTGCCCGACTTGCGGTCGTTCATGGGACCGT
>SXYU01000236.1 GCA_005788235.1 Cytophagales bacterium | reverse complement strand
TTCACAAACTGTTGGCTCAGCAAGGTGCTTTCTTTGTAGAATTTCTGAAGCTTGCCAAGGGCAATTTTTTCAAGCATTTCCTCCGGCTTGCCTTCGGCTCTAGCTTGCTCCTTACCGATTTCGATTTCTCGTTCGATGGTAGTTGCATCCACGCCGTCTTTGTCTACTGCTACTGGGTTCATCGCAGCAATTTGCATCGCCACGTCTTTGCCAGCCTCTTCTACGTTGGTACCAGAAGTATTCACAAGGCCTACCAATACGCCCAATTTTCCATTGGAGTGTACATAGGAAACCACCTGATCGGCATTGATGACTTCGAAGTGAGAGATTTCAATTTTCTCTCCGATTTTACCAGTCATTTCGATGATTTTTTCCGCTATCGTGCTGCCTTCCATAGTTAGGGAAAGCACTTCAGCTGTGGTAGTGGATCCGTTGCTTACTGCTGCATCAATTAAGGAGTTAGCAAAAGCGCCAAATCCTTCGTTTTTGGCAACGAAGTCAGTTTCGCAGGTAAGTGAAAGCAAGATACCTTTTGCCTTGCCGTTGGTCAAGCGAGTGACAACTAGGCCTTCTTTAGTTTCACGGTCAGCTCTAGATGCAGATACTTTCTGACCTTTTTTTCTGAGGATGTCCACTGCATTTTCGAAGTCGCCATCGGCTTCGGTTAACGCTTTTTTGCAGTCCATCATGCCTGCGCCGGTCATTTGTCTCAGTTTGTTTACGTCTTGTGCAGTGATTGCCATGGGATGTTTCGTTTAAATAGTTCGTAGGAATCGGTCCCGCTGAATAGGGTCTGTTGGAATTAGATTTGGCGCAAGCGCCAAGTAAAAACAAAAAATTGAACATCGACTTACGCCGGATGTTCAATTTTTTAGTTGCAATACATAAGTGGATTATTCTTTTATTTCTGCGTCCACAGCTCTTTTTGCCTCTTCCTCTTCAGAAATTTTGGCATCATCCTTATCTTTCTTGCGTTCAGATAAGCCTTCTTCGATGGCTGCACCAAATGCGTGTACCAAAAGAGACACAGACTTGAATGCGTCATCGTTTGCTGGAATTGGGAATTCTACCTCGTTCGGATTGGAGTTGGTATCTACTAAAGCAAAAACAGGAATTCCTAATTTTTGAGCTTCAGCGATGGCAATGTGTTCTCTCTTAATATCTACTACAAATAGCGCGGCTGGAAGTCGGCTTAAGTCGGCTATACCGCCCAAGATTGTCTCCATTTTTTCCTTTTGACGGGTTACCATCAAACGCTCTTTCTTAGCCAAGTTTTTATAGCCATCTTCTTTCATCAACTTCTCTAGCGAAGACATCTTCTTTAGAGATTTGCGAATAGTAGCGAAGTTGGTCAACATTCCACCCAACCATCTTTCGGTTACGTAAGGCATGTTGAGACGTTGTGCTTCTGCAGCAACGAGGTCTTTGGCTTGCTTTTTTGTAGCGACAAACATGATTTTTTTGCCGGAACGTACAATTTGCTTGATTGCGTTGGATGCTTCTTCGAGGCAAGCAAGCGTTTTATTAAGGTCGATAATATGGATACCGTTCTTCTCCATAAAGATATATGGAGACATTCTTGGATCCCACTTTCTCGTCAAGTGTCCGAAGTGAACACCAGCATCCAGTAAGTCTTTGTATTCTATTTTTGACATGAATGAAATTGGTTTCTATGAATTGAAGTAAATTCCTAATTAACGCTTGGAGAACTGGAATCTTCTTCTTGCTTTTTTACGTCCTGGCTTCTTACGTTCTACCATTCTAGGGTCACGAGTAAGGAATCCTTCTTTCTTTAATGGACTTCTGTGTGACTCATCTGCTTCACAAAGTGCTCTAGAGATGGCCATACGAGCGGCTTCCGCTTGTCCTTTGATTCCCCCACCGTCTACATTAATTTGTAAGTCGTAAGCTCCATCTACGCCAACAAGCGTTAACGGCTGCTTCACTACAATTTGGTGTAGCTCAAATGGGAAATAAACTTCAATTGATTTGTTGTTAACGGTGATTTTACCGTTACCTGGCGTCATGTAAATTCGGGCTACCGAAGTTTTTCTTCTACCGATGGTATTGATGGTTTCCATGCGTCAGCAATTAAAGTGTGATGGCTTTCGGCTGCTGCGCTGCGTGAGGATGCTCAGATCCTTCATACACATACAAGTTGCCGTACAACTTACTTCCTAATCTGTTTTTAGGCAACATGCCTTTGACTGCTTTCTCTATCAGGATAGTTGAAGATTTCTGCTTCAACAATCGAGGTGTAGAGATTCGCTGTCCTCCTGGGTATCCAGTATGACGCACATATACTTTTGCATCCCACTTGTCACCCGTCAATCGAACCTTGTCTGAATTGATTACGATGACATTGTCACCACAATCAACATTAGGAGTGAAGCTAGGCTTCGTCTTTCCTCTCAAGATTTTCGCAACATCACTAGCCAAGCGACCTAGAACTGCAGACTGGGCATCCACGATCACCCACTGCTTTTCTACGGTGGAGCTGTTGGCTGAGATGGTCTTATAGCTCAGAGTATCCACTTTGTAACTGTTTAATTTTTAGCTTATTAATTAATTATCGACCCCAAAAAGGGACACAAAGATAGGAGCATTTATTTTTCTATGCAAACTATTTGCATTCCTAAACCCTAATTTTCGTTGGTTTAGCTGATTTTTTTTAGTTTACTCTCCCAATAAGCGTGAAATCCCCGCACTACCTATTCTTTTCAAGCTGCTGTACCAAGACTTGAAAATCTTTTGGGTAAGGGGCTTCTACAGCTATTTTTTTGCCATTAAGGCCAAAAAATTGGATGCTAAAGGCATGCAGGGACACGCGCTGCATGATGGGAAGTTCCTCGGTCTCTTTTTTTAAGTTGAATCGGCGCTTTAATGCCGAGAGAAATAAAGGTTTGCCTCCGTAGAGCGTATCCCCACAAATTGGAGCCTTTAAGTAGGCTAAGTGCACCCGAATCTGGTGCAATCTGCCAGTAATCGGACTACAAGCGATCAGCGTATGGGCAAAGTAGGTCCGTACCGTGTTCACGATCGTTTGGGCTGGTTTTCCATCCTTACTTACCTTGGCAATACCCTTGTTATTGGCAGCCAGGTTGCGATCCACGAGTAGGTTCTGAAAGTCATGAATGCCTTCCACTACCGCATGGTAAATTTTTTCCACCTGCCTATTTTCAAACTGCATAGCTAGATGTCGATAGGCCTCGGGATGCTTGGCAATCACTAAGCAGCCGGAGGTTTCCTTATCCAAACGGTGACAAAGCTGTGCATCCTCCCAATAGTTTTTGGCTAAATCCAAAATGTTCTGGGCCTCGTGACGGTCGTCCAAACTCGATAGGTAGGGTGGTTTGTTGATGACCAAGAAATCCGAATTTTCCAAAAGAATCAGGTCTTCAAACGTTATTTTTTTCATGGAGATTTTGCCCAGTTTGCAGCAGCAAAACTAGCCATTCCAATTCGGTCCAAAAAGTATTGCTAGAATTACTTCTCAAATGACATGCGTGGGAGTGAGCTTCGGAAAAGAAAATATGTGAGTTAGCCCTTTTTCTGAAACAAGGGTACTCAAACCTCTTCGATTGGGTCGCTCTTCTTTTTTTCTTTTTCTAAGGGGAGCTCAAAGCTAAAAATGGATCCCTTCCCCACCACTGAGGTAACAGAGATTTTACTTTTATGACCTTCTAAGATATGTTTGACGATGGCCAACCCAAGTCCTGTGCCTCCCTTGCCCTTAGATCTACTCTTTTCTACTCGGTAAAAGCGTTCAAAAATGCGTTTTAAATCCTCAGGTTGGATGCCAGGGCCATTGTCCTTGACCTCTACCAGGACTTGATTCTTGCTCAACTTTAAGCTAACCTTGACCTCTCCGCCGTCATGGTTGTATTTCACTGCGTTGAAAATTAAATTTTGGCATACCCGATAAATTTTCTGTCGGTCCGCTAGCGTGAGATAGCTTTTAGTGGGTTCAGCCTCTACGGTAATGTGAACCTCTCTCTTACTTGCCTTATGCTCCAACTCTTCGACTACTTCAACTACCAACTCGAGCAGGTCAAATTCTGAGAAGGAAAATTTGATGACTCCAGACTCCATTTGGTTGAGGGTGAGCAAATCGTGAACTAGGTGATCTAAGGAATCCAAATTTTTTGCAGCTTTTTTGAGGAACTTCATCCGCACCTGTTTGTCATCAATGGCTCCATCAATTAGGGTATGAATGTAGCCTTGAGTTGCAAAAATTGGAGTTTTAAACTCATGAGAGATGTCTGCAATAAATTCCCGCCTGAATTCAGCATTTTTCTTTAGGGTATCAATTTCGCTCTGTCTTGCGAGCGCATACGAATTGATCACTTTGTTTATTTTTTTTAATGGGGAGAGTGAAGATCGTATCGATTTGTCTTGAATTTCTGTCAGGTCTTTTTTTTGAATTTTTTCCAAAAGGCCATAGATATTTCCGATTTCGCGAAAGACTAGAAACTCTAACGAAATACTTAAAAGTAGGTAGGAAATGGAAAAGGATAAAAGCAGCGCTGCCCACAGTGTGGACGCAGTGGAGGAGGGAATCAGGAATAGAAAAGCCGTTACCAAACCAGAAATGGCAAATGCTAGAATTAAAGATAAGCCTCGAGACCCTGCCGGCATGTTAACTTAAATCAAATTTATAGCCTACTCCTTTTACAGTAGAGATGTACTCTTCCCCGATTTTTTCGCGCACTTTTCGGATGTGAACATCTACTGTTCGAGCCAAAACGAAAACATCAGATCCCCAAATATTGTGCAATAGCTCGTCTCGGTTAAATACTACATTGGGATTGTTGGCGAGAAAGTACAAGAGCTCAAATTCCTTTTTGGGCAGGGTAATTGTTTTCCCCGCCTTGTCTATGGTATAGCTGCTGCGGTCAATTTTCAAGTCACGTATTTTTATATGGCTTTTTTCTTTTTCCTTTTTGGAATCTCTTCTGAACAAGGCTGCAATGCGGCTCATCAAAGCACGAGGTTTGATCGGCTTGGTGATGTAGTCGTCGGCGCCCACGTCAAATGCAGCTACCTCCGAATACTCTTCCGATCGAGCAGTCAGGAAAATAATAAAGGCATGCTTGAGCTCTGGGATTTGCCGGATTTGTATGCAGGTTTCTACTCCGTCTAGGTTGGGCATCATGATGTCTAGTAGAATGACATCCGGATGAAATTTGATTGCCGTTTTTACCGCTTTGAGTCCATCTTCAGCAGTAGCTACTTCGTAGCCCTCTTTTTGCAGGTTGTACTTTAAAATTTCTACGATGCTTGGTTCGTCATCGACTACCAATACCTTGATTTTTTGTTTATCTGCCATGGGAAGAATTACTAAATGTTTGTGAAAAATAATGAATATCTACGGCTTCAAATCAAATTGTAAATTAACCTTTCCAAGACTAAACCAAAAGTGCCCATTTTTTCGACTTTTTCTTGCCCTTTGTTAAGTTAGTGTGAATCGCCTCGCGAAGCTAATTTTTCAACCCTTTGGCGCTTCGGATGTCGATATTCAAGGAACCTATAAATAGGTTGGCTTTGATTTTAACTGGGATTTTTTGCGCATCCTTGGTAATCCATACTTTCACAGGGTACTCCCCTCGGAATAGGCTATTTTTAGGTATTTGAGGAGAAAAACGATAGGTTTCCTTGCTCCCGAGGCTTGTCTCGAGTGTTTCAGTCCCTTCGAATATTAATTTTAGGTTATATATTTCTTTATCAAAAAAACCTCGGATTAAAATTTCTTGTCCCTTCCGCATCTCAGTGAGGTCCAAGGTGCGTAAGTAATAAAACCCGCTGACCAAATCTTGTACTGTACCTGGAAGGGAGAATACTTTAACCTCCTTGATTTTTTTGTTTTCCCTATCGTAGAGCTCTAGGGTGGCTTTTTTATTTTGTTGGTCAAAATAAATCTTTTCATTTCTTCGGTAGCGTCCCTCTTCGATGTAGCGGTACGAGAGCCGAGGCAATAGACTTTCGGCATTCAGGTGAGTTCCCCAGTTGTCATTTACTTTTCCAAAAAGCGTAGCGGCACCTATGGTATTTCCAAACGCATCAATTTTAAAATGAGGCTGAGCATTTTCAAGAATTGGTTTTTTCCCCACGAGCAGTCGCCCCTCAGCCAGATCAACCCAGCCATAACTTACATCAAAGAACAATTCCTCTCCATAAGTGAAGGGAACTGTCTTCCCTAGTGATTGTGCCGATGTCACGGAAATTGGAAAATAGGCGAGCAAGAGGATCCAAAAATACCGCCTCATTAGATAACTGACATTTTGTGACAAAAACGAAAGAGTTTTGGGATTAATTTCACCAAATATGTGGTTTTGAAGGTTAAAAGTACAAATTTGCATAGCGAAAACAAGGCAGACTAATACCTTGTTATTTGTATTGCAAATTAGTAACTTGTACATTTTAACCTATACCCAAACTCAAGATGAGTACGATCAACGCAGAAAAACTCAAAGCATTACAGCTCACCATTGACAAGCTTGAAAAAACATACGGCAAGGGTGCTGTGATGAAGCTTAGCGACAATAAAGTATTGGACATTCCCGCCATCTCTACGGGTTCCTTAGGTCTAGACATGGCCCTGGGTATTGGAGGTATCCCTAGGGGCAGAGTCATTGAGATTTATGGTCCAGAATCCTCCGGAAAGACCACCTTGACACTGCATTGCATCGCCGAAGCTCAAAAGGCGGGCGGGATGGCGGCATTTATTGATGCGGAACATGCATTCGACAAGAATTATGCAGAAAAGCTAGGGATCGACACTGAAAATTTATTGATTTCTCAGCCAGATAATGGGGAGCAGGCCCTAGAGATTGCAGAGCATTTGATTCGTTCAGGAGCGATTGACATTATCGTGATTGACTCTGTGGCAGCTTTGGTACCTAAAGGAGAACTGGAAGGTGAAATGGGCGAAAGCAAAATGGGCTTGCAGGCTCGATTGATGTCTCAGGCCCTTCGGAAACTGACTGGAGCGATTCACAAAACAGGTTGTGCGTGTATTTTTATCAACCAGCTCCGTGAAAAAATCGGAGTCATGTTTGGAAGTCCTGAAACGACCACAGGAGGTAACGCCTTGAAGTTTTATGCTTCCGTGCGCTTGGACATCCGTCGTGTAGGACAGATCAAGGATGGTCCAGATAATGTTATGGGCAACAGAACCCGTGTGAAGGTGGTGAAAAACAAGGTTGCTCCACCTTTCAAAGTAGTTGAATTTGACATCATGTATGGTCAGGGCATCTCCAAGGTGGGCGAAGTCATTGATCTTGGAGTGGAGTTAGAAATCATCAAAAAGGCAGGATCTTGGTTTTCCTACAATGGAGAGAAATTAGGTCAAGGTCGCGATGCAGTAAAAAATCTACTGCTAGACAATCCAGAGTTGCTTGAAGAACTGGAAGGAAAAATCAAAGATGCATCAGGAATGCTTCCCACCGAACCGACCATTTCTTTGGAAGATTAAAGAAAAGCAACAAGTAACAAAAAAGGTCCCGTCCCATCCCGCACATGCGGGACGGGACGGGACCTTTTTTGTTGTCTTTTAGTTGGTCCTAATGGCTTCTACAGGATCCATCCTAGCAGCAAGTGTGGCGGGCACGATTCCAGCTACCACACCAATTGCAGAGGAAACACCCAAGCCTAATATTACATTATTGAAAGACAATGCCAGTTCAAGACTTCCTATAGGAATAAAGCTCAACAGGTACACGAGTAGGATTCCGGAACCTCCACCAATTAAACTCAAGCAAACTGCTTCAAAAAGGAATTGGAAAAGGATGAAATAATTTCTGGCACCTAGGGACTTTTGAATTCCGATGATATTGGTTCGCTCTCGGACGGACACAAACATGATGTTGGCAATTCCAAAGCCGCCCACCAAAATAGAAAATCCTCCTATCACCCAGCCTGCAACTGAGATTACATCAAAAATGGACCCAATGGTATTCTGAATAAATTCCGTTTTGTTGAGGGCAAAGTTATTTTCTTGGGTAGGCTTCAGTCCCCGCTTGGCCCGGAGGAATCCAGCCATCTCATTTTCTAAGGCCACTAGTCCTACATCGGTATCTCTACCCTTGGCAGCGATGGTAGGCTCTAGCCCATCACGACCAGTGTAGTACATTTTACTAAATGCCCCAAAAGGCACCAAACAGGCCTCATCTTTGGAAGGGAGCTCTAAAAATCCTTCCCCTTCCTCTTCAAAAATGCCGATGACGGTAAATTTCATCCCCTTGATTTTCACTTCTTTGCCCAAAGCTCCTTCGTTAGGAAAAAGGGTAGTGGCGATTTTTTTTCCGATGATAATCAGGTTTCGAGATGCATTGATCTCTGCCTCAGAGAAGTAGCGCCCTTCTTCCAAGGCTACTTCAAACACATCTTGGTAGCTGTAGACAATCCCAGATAGGGAGGTGCCTTGGTACGAATTACTTCCTGCCTGAATGGTCGCAGAGGAGGATGCGGAAATGGTCACTCCATCTGCGTTTTTTAAGCGATCCTCCAAAAATTTGTATTCCGCATAGGTGCCAGGAGGCCGTTGAAAATACTTCCACCAAGGGTAATCCTGAGGGCCACTCGCAAACGAGAAACGATCCACCCGCATTACGTTGGTGCCCAAAAAGGCAAAGGATGACTTGATTTTTCCCTCCAACGAATCTACCAAAGTAAATACAGCAATGATTGCAAAAATACCAATTGTCACCCCCAATAGGGAAAGAATGGTTCGTGTGAGGTTGGATTTTAAGGCCGTAATGGCAAACCTAAAACTTTCCCAAGAAAGCTTTATAAATAGCATAGAATAACTAGTTGGTTAAAACAATTTGTCAAGTTAGCTGAAATTGGGCATTTTTGTTATTAACTTTGCATTTTTTAAAGTAAAATCCTAATCGAGTTTTGAATAAAACAAGCACTCTTCACTATCCCCTATGAAATTATCTGATTTCAAATTTGAAGTTCCCAAAAAACTGATAGCGCTCTATCCCACTGAAAATCGTGACGAGTCCAGATTGATGGTTGTTCATCGGAAAACTGGAGAAATTGAGCACCGAACCTTCAAAGATATCCTAGATTACTTTGCTGAAGGGGATGTATTTGTGACCAACGACACCAAGGTTTTTCCTGCTCGTCTATACGGAAACAAAGAAAAAACGGGTGCTAAAATTGAAGTTTTTTTATTGCGCGAACTAAACTCAGAATTTAAACTTTGGGATGTATTGGTGGATCCTGCTCGGAAAATCAGAGTAGGAAACAAGCTTTATTTTGGGGACAGTGACCTTGTCGCTGAAGTCATAGACAACACCACCTCAAGAGGTAGGACCATCCGTTTCTTGTTTGACGGCACCGACGAGGAATTTCATAAAACAATTGATACCCTAGGTGAGACGCCGCTTTTGAAAGAAATTATCGAGCGAGCTATCGAACCAGAAGATAGAGAACGCTACCAAACTGTTTTTGCAAAGAATGTAGGTGCAGTAGCAGCACCTACTGCAGGAATGCACTTTACGCAACAACTGCTAAAGCGCTTGGAATTGAAAGGAATAGAAATAGCACCGATCACCCTTCATGTGGGTCTAGGTACTTTTCGCCAAGTGGATGTGGAAGATCTGACCAAGCACAAAATGGACTCAGAGAATTACTTCATTCCAGAGCGAACCGTCAATTTGGTAAACGAATCCTTGGATCAAAAAAAGCGGGTGGTGGCAGTAGGTACCACTTCCCTGAAGACGATAGAATCCTCCGTAACAGCAGGAGGTAGACTTAAAGAGAGTAGCGGCTGGACGGATAAATTTATCATTCCTCACTACGATTTTAAAATTGCCAATGCGATGATTACCAACTTCCACTTGCCAGAGTCCACACTACTCATGACTGCCTCTGCATTTGGTGGCTACCCCTTGATCATGAAGGCCTACAAAGAAGCCATTAAAGAAAAGTATCGGTTCTTCTCCTATGGAGATGCGATGTTGATCTTGTAAATCGAATCAGTCCCGCACCAGCGGGACTTTTTTTTCCATTTCGATTTTGTTCCACTATGTTTTCATCCACAGAATGCAGAATCATTTTGAGCGTAGAAATATGATCAAACAGGAGGTGCGTTTCAAATGGAGCTTTATTTTTGTACCAATTCAACGCACATGAACAAAGCAGCAGTACTCGTCGCCGGGGGAAAAGGAATGCGGATGGGAACCACCCTACCCAAGCAATACCTTCCCTTAGCAGGAAAGCCAGTGTTGATGCATACGTTAGAAAAATTTTTTAGCGCAGACCCAAGCCTACTTTTGATCCTAGTTTTACCTAAGGAAGACTTCGATTACTGGGATTATTTGTGTGCCTCTCATGCCTTTGTACTTCCGCATAAGTTGGTTGCAGGAGGGGAAAGTCGCTTTCAATCTGTAAAAAACGGATTGATGGCGCTCCCATTTCAGGAGGGTCTTGTGGCTATTCACGATGGGGTACGCCCCTTTGTGAGTGAAAACGTAATTCAAACCAGTTTTGAGCTGGCAGCTGAAAAAGGCAGTGCGATTCCAGTGGTTGCCTTAAAGGACTCCCTGCGAAAAGTAGAAACTAGTGGAGAAAGTAGCTTTCAAGATCGAGCCCACTTCCGTTTGGTTCAGACTCCCCAAACCTTTCAACTCAAGCCGCTCCTGCAAGCATTTGCGGTGGAGGAGTTGGCAATTTTTACGGATGATGCCACAGTCTACGAACACCAAGGATGGGAAATCAGTCTGATTGAAGGCAACACTGAGAACATTAAATTGACTACGCCCGAGGACTTGGCCTTTGCTGAATTCTTGATGTCGGCTCGTTGAGCGAGAAAGAGGAACTTGTTTACCGACTAGTTTGGTGCCTTTACCGATTTTTTGCTGGAATTCATCGAATGGGTTACCAAAGGCTAGGGTTGGCCCACTAGTTTTGTTTGACTAAATTTAATAGACATGAACAACTTCGCTAAACCACGTAACGACGGGAGTATTGCTTTTGGAGTGATCATCTTAGTCATTGGCCTTATCCTCCTTTTCAGAAAGTTTGGACTTTACATCCCGGATTGGGTACTGACCTGGCCGATGATTTTGATTGCGGTAGGTACCTACACGCTCATCAGTCAGCAGTTCAAGAGTTTTTTTGGATCTGTGGTGCTCTTCATTGGAGTCTACTTTTTACTCAAACGAGAGTTTGACCTTGATTTAGGCCTAGATCAATTTATTTGGCCTGTCGGCTTGATCGCCCTCGGTATCTACTTGATTCTCCATAAAAAGCAGGAAAATAAAGCCCTGGAGGAGGTGCGTAAAAATTGGGAGTCTTCTCGAAAAAAGAAAACAGAAGCATCCAGTTCTGAGAAAATCGAGTCAGCCGAAGTGGTAGATGATGCTGCAGCCTCGCAAGTAGAGCCTACCAAGGCTCCAGATTCAGGCTTTATCCGAGCTAC
>SXYU01000235.1 GCA_005788235.1 Cytophagales bacterium | reverse complement strand
TTAGATAAGATAGAACGACTAAAAGAGGGGTATTATTTAGTGTCAAGCAACACCAAATCTGGTCTTCTAAATTCGCAAGGTAAGCTCATCATTCCAATCAGTTTTGATCAGATTCAAGTTGAAAATAAAGATTTCTTCATTGTTTCCAAGGAAGGTCTTTCTGGAATAATGAGAGCAAGTGGAGATGTGTTTTTACCACTTCAATACACGCAGATAGCAATTGATTGGAGTGAACAAAAAATCCTTGTAAAAAATCTACCCGATCAAGTAGTTGAGAATCCGGAAGTAAGTCCAGTAAAATCCCCCCTCATAAAAAGAAAAAAGGGAGCTTAAAAAACTCCCTTTAAGTTTTGATAATTAGGATTTCGAAGGTCCCGAATCATTTGAAGTCTTGCCTGAATTGGCGATCGAATCACGCATAGCTGTGTCAGACTTTACATTTTCCATCTTGTAGTAATCCATCACTCCAAGCTGGCCAGAACGGAATGCCTCAGCGATTGCTCTTGGAATCTCGGCCTCAGCCTCAATCACCTTGGCCCGCATTTCTACGTTCCTAGCTTTCATTTCCTGCTCCAAGGCTACTGCCATAGCTCTGCGCTCCTCAGCTCTTGCCTCGGCAACCTTCAGGTCCGCAGATGCTTGATCTATTTGAAGCTTCGCTCCGATGTTGGCCCCTACATCGATGTCTGCGATGTCAATGGAGAGGATTTCAAAGGCTGTGCCTGCATCAAGGCCTCTGGATAAGACCAGCTTAGATATTTTATCAGGATTCTCCAGCACAGACTTGTGATTTAAAGAAGAACCAATTGAAGTGACAATCCCTTCTCCTACACGTGCCAAAATCGTTTCCTCACCTGCACCACCTACCAGCTGGGCAATGTTTGCCCGAACGGTTACTCTGGCCTTAGCCACCAACTGGATCCCGTCTGCCGCTACTGCAGCCACATTCGGAGTATTGATCACCTTTGGGTTAACCGATATTTGAACTGCCTCAAACACATCTCTTCCTGCCAAATCAATCGCAGTAGCCTGCTTAAAACTTAAGATTATATTGGCCTTGTCCGCGGAAATTAAAGCACGAATGACGGTGGGAACGTTTCCTCCAGCTAAAAAGTGGGTTTCCAAGTCATTGGTGGTCAATTGCAAGCCAGCCTTGGTCGCTGTAATCATCGCATTGACAATTAAGCTTGGAGGCACTTTCCGGATTCGCATACCAATCAACTCTCCGATTCCAACGCGGACATTCGAAAATTGAGCCGTAATCCAAAGGTTTACAGGAACAAAATATAAGAAAATAAATAGGAGAACGATGCCAGCAAAGGCAGCAAACAATACGAATAATGAACTGTCTTCAAACATATTTTTTTAGTTTACACTGATTTTATTGTTTTCAATTTTAATGATAGTCACAGGGCTATTTACCTCAATAAAACCGGACTCAGACTTCACCTCTACCCAAAGCTCATTAAATGAGGCTTTCCCGTAAGGTTTGATATCCGAAACTGCCAACCCCTTCATTCCCACTTCTAGCCCTTCCGTTCTACCATCGAAAGTTCCGCCAGACTGAGTTGATTTCAGGGAAAATTTTTTCCATACACCTGAACTAAACCCGTACCAAACTGATCCAAAATTAATTACCAAAGAAATGCCAGTGATTCCTAGAGCAACCGAATACTCAAAATTTAGAAATGCAAAAACAAGCCCCACCCCACTCACCAAAAATCCAAAAATTCCTACCACTGTAGTCCCTGGAATAAAAAGGATTTCAACCAATAGCAGAATTAAGCCAATGAGCAGTAGTGTACTTAAGACTAAAATTTCCATAAAAATGAAGAAGAATAGCCTCCAATCTACATGTTTCTAATGAATTCTTTCCGAAAAAGTAAAAAATCTGAAAATTTCCGGGTTTTTACTGGCTACAGAAATCAATAGGCTTTTGCAAAAAGTACCCTGCCGGTAGAAGGTTTTCCACTAAACACACAGACTCCTTGTTCGGAGCGCTGATTTAGAGGAATGCATCGGATGGTAGCTTTGGTCAGCTCTTTAATTTTCTCCTCTGTCTCAGGAGTTCCATCCCAATGGGCAGCCAAAAATCCTGCTTTTCCCTCCAATACCTGCTTAAATTCCTCCCAGCTATTTACTTCAGTTGTATTTTCTTTTCTAAAGTCAAAAGCCTTTTGGTAAATCTCTTCTTGAATTTCTTCCAATAAACCTCCTATTTTTTGTGCTATTGGCATCTCTTCCCATTGGAAAGATTCCTTGGTCAAGGTATCTCTTCTGGCAATTTCTAAGGTCTTATTTTCTAAATCTCGAGGGCCTAAAGCGATCCGAACGGGGACTCCTTTCAGTTCGTACTCTGCAAACTTCCAACCAGGCTTCTGCGTATCTCGATCATCGTATTTGACACTAATACCAGACTTCCGCAGCTCAGCCATGATTTCCTTAGCCTTCACCGAAATCATCGCTAATTCTTCCTCTCCTCTGTAAATCGGTACGATGACCACTTGAAATGGAGCAAGTTTGGGAGGCAACACCAAACCATTATCATCCGAATGCGCCATAATTAAGGCCCCCATTAAACGCGTACTCACTCCCCAAGAAGTGCCCCATACATAATCCAAGCCCCCTTCTTTGGTTGCAAATTTAACTTCAAATGCCTTAGCAAAATTTTGTCCTAAAAAGTGAGAAGTTCCTGCTTGAAGCGCTTTGCCATCTTGCATCAAAGCTTCGATACATAAGGTTTCATCCGCACCAGCAAATCGTTCGCTCTCTGTTTTTTTACCCTTCACCACAGGAAGCGCCATAAACTCTTCCGCAAACTGGGCATAGACATTCATCATCTGCACGGTCTCAGCCATGGCCTCTTCAGAAGTGGCATGCGCGGTGTGTCCTTCCTGCCATAAAAATTCGGTAGTCCTCAAAAACAAACGGGTTCGCATCTCCCAACGAACCACATTTGCCCATTGGTTGACCAACAAGGGCAAATCCCGGTAAGATTGAATCCAATTTTTATAGGTGCTCCAAATGACTGTTTCTGAAGTGGGGCGAACAATTAGTTCCTCCTCCAATTTAGCTTCAGGATCCACAATCACTCCTGAACCATCTTCTGCATTTTTTAAGCGATAGTGAGTGACCACAGCACATTCCTTTGCAAATCCTTCCACATGGCTTGCCTCCTTACTTAAAAATGATTTAGGAATAAATAGTGGGAAATAGGCATTGGAATGTCCAGTTTCTTTAAACATTCGGTCCAATTCAGCCTGCATTTTCTCCCAAATGGAATACCCATAGGGCTTAATGACCATGCATCCCCTCACCGGGGAATTCTCGGCCAAATCCGCTCGTTTGACCAATTCATTGTACCACAGGGAATAATCTTCACTGCGTTTTGGAAGTCCTTTACTCATTTACTTGTTGTATAGAAAGAAAAGTGTTTAATTTGATCAAAAGGAAGTACAAATATAACCCAAAAAGTACAACCTCTGCTTGGTCAATCCGTATAACCAAGCATAAATCTACTTCACCAATGAAGAAACTAGTTTTTATTTCCGCCTCTGCACTGCTGTGCGCTTCAGTCTTGGTCTCCTGCACGTCAAACAAGATGGCAGTGAATACTTTTGACGATAACTTGTATTTCATGTCAGCAGACATGAAAAAGGCAACGGAAAATGCAGTTGCAAACAATCAGCCTGCTACCTTTCAAAACCTAGCCAATTCCACTGTAGTTCCACAGGAGAATTTCAGCTCCAAAAATGTCAATCCAGAATACCTATCTAGATATGGGCAGCTGAACACCTCTTCCAAAGAGGATGTGGTTTATTTTGAAGAAAATCAATCCACTGCAAGTACTTCCACTCCGGATATCGATATCTACAATAGCTTTCGTGTTTCGAATTTCAACTCTGGATGGGGGAATTCGGGATGGGGTAATTTTGGATACAGCCCTTTTGGAATGGGAATGATGGGCTTTAGCCCTTTTGGAATGGGAATGTACGATCCATTCTGGGGTCCTGGATTTGGATGGAGACCAGGATTTAACATGAGCCTAAACCTCGGCTGGGGAAGACCAATGTATTCTCCATTTAATCCTTACATGGGATGGGGGGGATTCTATGACCCATTCTGGGGTGGTAATGCATGGGGATCCTCTTGGGGGGCATGGGGTAGACCAATTTACGCTACTGGACCGATCATTATCGTTCAAGGAAGCGAAAATAATGGACGCAATATCGTATATGGTGCAAGACCTAGTCGTGGTTCATCCTTGGGCAACGGTGTTGGCGGTGTAGCACAATCTACTGGAACCCCTAATACCGCAAGAGCTCAAGCCAGGGAAAATGTTGCCAACTCTATTGGCACATCTCCAAGAAGATTGGGTTCAACTGATTCCAATCGTTCTGCCACTCAAGACTTCAGCACCTCACAAAATGATTATTATTCTTCTGGAAGAAGTCGTGTAGAAAGCGATACAAGAAATGTTAACTCACCAGCTTCGAGTAGAAGTACAGTTACCCCTTCTCGAAATTCAACACAGTCTGCAAGACCATCGTCGATACCAGGTAGTGCCGGAAGAGGTTATTCTAGCAGCCCAAATACAGGCTCTTACAATACAGGGGCTACTCGTTCGACGAACAGCAGTCCATCTTACAACAGATCCTCTGGAGCAAGTAATGGGGCAAGTCGTTCTTCCTATGGTCGAAGTGAGTCAAATGGGTACAGCATAGGAAGCACACCCAGCCGATCAAACTACAACTCGTCTGACTTTGGTGCTCCAAGCAGATCTAATTCAGGTGGTGCCATGAGCGCTCCAAGTAGAAGTTCAAGCGGATCTTCAGGCAGCAGTAGCTCAGGAGGATCCAGAGGAAGGGGGAATTAATTCCCCCTTTTTTTTGAAGGAAAATTATCCGAAAACAGACTTTGCTTCGTTAATTATTAAATTCTAACCCTTCCTTCACTATATGAGGTTATTAGTCCTATTCCTATGCTTTATCATTCTCAATTATGGAAGCGTACTAGCTCAAAGTGGCTATTTTGAAGACGCATATCGATTTAGCAAACCCGCCCCTGCTGGATCTGCTAGGATTTTAGGCGTGGGAGGTACACAGTGGTCTCTAGGCGGAGATGTATCCAACCTTTCTGGTAACCCAGCAGGTCTTGGATTTTTTCGAAACTCTGAAGCAAGTCTAAGTTTGGGTTACGACCTTTGGTCTGCAGATGCCACCTATTTGGATCAAACTAAAACCTATTCTACTTCTGATTTATCACTTCCCAACTTAAGTTATGTGGGGTCAAATCCCAAAGGCCCTCTAGAAAAAGGTGCCTTCAAAGGAGGAGCCTGGGGATTCAGCATACAACGTATCGCCAATTTTTCGAATGAATTCGGGTACTATTCCGATAAGTTAGGAAATAGCTCTATCATTGATTTTTATTTGGGAGACGCTTCTGGGGTGTCTGAAAGACAAATTGAAAACCGTGGCCTCACCGGTTTGGCCTATCAAACTTATCAGATCAACCCTATTGTAGTAGATGTCAATGGAAAACCAATTACCAATCCCAATACTTATGACTCTTTCGTCTTGGGTGTCCCATTTCAAGACGAAAATATTACTCAGGAAGGAAGTGCGAGCCAAATTAATTTTGGCTACGGTGCTAACTTTAACCACAAGCTTTTCATTGGAGGAAGTCTAGGAATACGCTCCTTGGAATTCTCCTCCATCAAAAAATACAATGAAGAGTTTACAAATGAACCGCTAATCAATTCCTCTTTGGTAGAAAACTTGTATATCAATGGTACGGGAGTGAACCTGAACCTGGGCTTGATCTACAAGCCTATCGATTACGTAAATCTGGGATTTGTGCTCCAAACACCAACTTTTTTTGCTCTAAACGAAGAATATGAGGCAAATTTAACTGCCACCTATGATGACTATTTTTTCGCACCAGAAAATAAGACCTTAGGAACAGAAAATGCGGCATCAGACCTTTTTTTGAGTACTTATGGACTCAGAACTCCATTTAAAATAGGAGGTGGAGCCACAATTTTTCTGGGCAAACATGGATTTATTTCCGCAGATGTGGATTGGTTGGATTACAGTGTAGCCAGAATCAATTCTTCAGATTTCAACGAAGGCCCAGACAACCAAGTCATCCAAGAGTTGTACACCAGTACGGTCAACTATAGACTAGGTGGTGAAGCCAAAATTGAAAGATTTAGGATTCGTGCCGGCTACGGCTATGTAGGAGATCCCTACCTTAATTCTTCACTAGATCAAGGCACACAGCTACTTTCTGGGGGATTGGGAATTAAATTTGATTCCTTCAACCTAGATTTTTCTCTAGTAAACCAGAAGTTCAATAGCCTCTACAGAAGCTATAAAGCATTGGATAAAAACGGCCTTAACTATGGTCCCTTAACAGAAATAAAAAATTCAATTACCTCAGCGGTAGTTACAGTCGGGTTTAACTTTTAAGTCTAGAAATCAATTCTACTAACAAAAGCTCAGCGGAAAAATCTTCCCCGCTGAGCTTTATTTTTGATTGATTGAAATAATATTCTCGGGATACCAATAAAGACTTGAGTTTTAAAGTAAGTTCTCCCTGATCCAAACCTTGGAACAAAGGTCTTTGCTGTGCTTTAGAGGATTGCAGTCGACGAGAAATCGAACCCAATGGCACATCCAAATAAACCGAGATGGCTTCGGCATTGATCAAGTCCATGTTATCATTGAAACAAGGAGTACCACCACCTGAAGCCAAAATAAAGGCACGATCCTGCTTTAAAGTGTCTTGGAGTACCAAAGATTCCCAGTCTCGAAAAGTCCCCTCCCCATGCATTGAAAATATCTCTGAGATCTTGAGTTGGTAACGCTCCTCAATCAACTGGTCTAGATCCAAAAAAGGAAAATCCATTTCTTTAGCGAGTTGCCTACCAAAGGTGCTTTTCCCCGATCCGGGTAATCCTACCAATACAACTTTGAGCTGCTTACTCATCAAAACAAGTCAAGTGCCTCCAAAGCCACTGGGGTATTGTTGTGGTGGTATTTACCAACCACTACCCCATCTTTCAAGAGCATGATTCCTGGATTAGCGCGCATAATTGTTTTTACAACCGTAGCATCAGCCTGCAAACCTTGAATTTTCCATCCATACTTTACAATTACTGCATCAATCTCCTCTTGTGTAGCCGCTGCCATAAAGATGATTTCAACAGGTGCTTTTTCTAGTGAAGCAAAAAGCTGGCTGAGCACATCGAGGTTCGCATCACTCATCTTCGCTAAGTTGCTACTTAATAAAATTACTTTATTGCCTTGAAATAAAAATTCCGATTGGTCCCCTTCGCCATTCCAAGCTGCAAAATCCGAAATTTTGGGTAAAGCCTCTGGATTGTTCAGGGTCATCTCCACAAACTCATAGCTTTCATCCGTAGGGTACTGATCGAGGTACACGAGCTCCCCTCCCTTTTTCATTACATAGGTATACACCATTGGTGCGGATGGCTGCATGTTGACGGGGATATTCACTCCAACCTTATATGCTCTGAAATCGATAAATGGCAGGTTTTGAATCGCATACACTGCTAAGCCTAAGGAGAGAAACAAACTGATTCCAGCCGTGTAATTTGCCCAGCGAGGGGCATTCTTGGGAAGATCCTTTCTGAAGAAGAATAGGAAAGAAATCAAGACCAACAAGATGATGTCTTTGTAGAAGGATTCCCAAGGGGTCAACTTGATGGCATCACCAAAGCAACCGCAATCGGTGACCTTATTGAAATAAGCCGAGTAAAACGTGAGAAAGGTAAAAAACAGGATCATCAAAGCTAAAGCCCATACCGTCTCCTTTAGACGCACACCTACCAAAAGCATGATGCCCAAAACCACCTCAAACACTACTAAAAATACAGCTAGCGGAAGTGCATAAGGTTTAAATTGATAGAAAAATGGAGCAATATCATTTGAAAACACGTCAAAATACTCTTCCAACTTGATCGCTGTACCCACAGGATCATTGACCTTAATCAAACCTGAAAATACAAAAAGCCCACCCACCAAAAGGCGGAGAATCCAGAAAAATAGGTTCTTATTCATGGTATCCTAATTTAATAAGGCAAAATACTGCATAATTAATCATGTCTTGGTAGTTGGCCTCAATCCCTTCGGAGACTAAGGTATTCCCTTGGTTGTCTTCAATTTGCTTAACACGAAACAATTTCATCAATATGATATCAGTCATCGAGCTGACACGCATGTCTCTCCAAGCCTCTCCATAGTCGTGGTTCTTGTTTTCAAGAAGTCCTTTAGTGGCGCTAGTCCAATGATCGTAAAGAGGTTCTAATTCATCGAAAGGAATTTCCATAAGCTCGTCTTCTGCAAGAGAGATTTGAATCAAGGCAATCAAACAGTAGTTGATAATACCCACAAACTCATCCACTATGGGGTCGTTCACTTTTTGATTCCCTTTTTCCTGGATAGACCGCACGCGCTGAGCCTTTATGAAAATCTGATCTGTTAATGAAGGCAATCTCAAAATTCTCCAAGCTGTCCCATAATCGATGGTTTTCTTGCGAAACAATTCTTTACATCGGGCGATTACTTCCTTATATTCGTTGCTAGTCTGCGTCTCCACACTGCTGGTTTTAATAATTGCTGGATCTACTATGATTTCTTCTTCCGAAGATAAATTATTTCCCCAAAAATATACATTTCAAATCAAGGGATGCCTATACTCTTTGAATAAACCCAAGGTAATGGGTATTCTTAACCTCACACCAGATTCTTTTTTTGAAGGCAGCCGAGTTCCTTCAGACAAAAAGTCGGTGTTGGCGGAGGCTGAAAAAAAAATAAAAGAGGGGGCAGATTTTTTAGATTTAGGAGGATACAGCACGCGACCAGGAGCAGAAAATATTTCCATTGATGAAGAAATCAATCGGGTGATTCCTGCAATCCTAGAAATCAAAAAAAACTTTCCTGACACCCTCATTTCAGTAGATACTTTTCGTTCAAAAGTAGCAAAAGAAGGCATCAACGCAGGTGCTGACCTTGTGAATGATATTTCAGCAGGTAATTTAGATCCCCAGATGCTTCCATTAATTGGGCAACTCGGTGTCCCCTACATTGCGATGCACATGAGAGGAACACCTCAAACCATGCAAAATGAAACAGACTATTCGGATCTTATTTCGGAAGTTTTATCCTATTTTGGGGAAAAAGTTGAACAATTCACAAAATTTGGCATTAAAGATGTGATTATTGATCCAGGTTTTGGTTTCGCGAAGACAAGCGCACAGAATTTCGAGCTTTTGCGCCATCTAAGCAGTTTAAAACGTCTTGGATTCCCAGTATTAGTAGGGATTTCGAGAAAATCAATGATTTATAAAACACTG
This sequence comes from Cytophagales bacterium, assembly GCA_005788235.1. Lineage (GTDB taxonomy): Bacteria > Bacteroidota > Bacteroidia > Cytophagales > Cyclobacteriaceae > Algoriphagus. Next base: position 554 of record SXYU01000235.1, on the reverse strand, counting down.
GATATCAGTGCAAATGAAGCATTAAATGGGACTACCGCCCTGAATATGCATGCTTTATTGCAAGGTGCTGCTATCTTACGCGTACATGATGTAAAGGAAGCGAAAGAAACTATCCAACTATTCGAAAAATTGTACCCTTGAACTTACTTTTCAAAATAGGCTTTTTAGATATCTCCATCGTCAATATGATTGATATTGCGCTGGTAGCAGCCCTGTTGTATCAGGTTTACAAGCTTTTGAAAGGCTCAGTTGCAATTAAAATTTTCTTAGGATTCCTTTCCCTGTATTTAATCTATTTACTAGTACAAGCAATTCGGATGGAGTTGCTCACCATCATACTAGGCCAATTTATGGGAGTAGGTGTAATTGCCGCTATCATAATTTTTGCTCCAGAATTTAGAAAATTCTTACTCATCCTGGGTCGGTCTTCCATTTTTTCAAACGATAATGGATGGAAAGATATGCTCTTTTTCTGGAGAAAAAAGGAAAATTCCGACTTCAATATCAGTCCAATTATTGATGCTGCCAAAGTACTAGCAGGATCGAATACAGGT
>SXYU01000234.1 GCA_005788235.1 Cytophagales bacterium | reverse complement strand
TAGGTCATGATCTCCTGCAACTTGTAGAGTGCAGCTCTTAGGTCATTTTGACTGCCCTTAGGCTCCGCAAAGGTGGCTCCAATCCAAATACCACCAGCAATGGAAAGCGCGATGAGTAAAGGAAGACGGATTTGAGAGGTTGTATTTTTGGTTGAACTCACGTTGAAAGGGTTTACTTTTCGAATTAAACTATCTGGATCAAAAAATGTATTTTGGCTGATACAATTTTAGGTAAAATTAACGTCCTTGATCCCTTGGCAAGCACATAAAGTTGCTATTTTTTTATGATTTTCCGATTTATTAAAAGTAACGAATGGGAATACCAGTTGAAGTTCAACAAAAAAGGCTATGAACCGTCGACTGTGAACCGTCGTCGATTATCCGCAGGGATAAACACTCTTTTTGAGTCTTTAGAAAGATTGCGGATAATCATGTATTTATTTCCCTTTTTTAGTTCAAAAAAATTATTTTTGTGCTATGCAGTCAAAGAAGTCCTTCGAAAAAACATCCGTTGGAGAATTGGTCTCGGAAAACTACGTTTTTGCTGCCGTCCTGCACTACTTTGGCATCAGTTTTTACCAGTACCCAAGTGATTCGCTAGAAAAAGTTTGTTACAAGCATAAGGTCAACCCTCGGCAGCTAATCGCTCAACTTGAAAGTTGGGCCATGCAAAAAGATCCCAGTTTAGAGGAACTCTACCTGAATCCTATCGAGCTGCTAGTTGCCTACCTAAAGAAAAAGCACTACTACTTTGTACGACAGGAGCTTCCCTTTTTGTCAAACTTGATTTCAGGCATCTCTCCAGAGCCAGGCTACGAATTGCTGCTTGGGGATCTTCGCATCTTGTTCCCACTGTTTGTAGAAGACTTTATCCACCACATCCATGAAGAGGAAAGCCGTTTATTCAATCGGATCGACCTGTTGCAAAGCATTGAGGCTGGGGAGTTTAGTACCCGAGATGCGCTAACCATCCTGGAGCAAGATCCCATCCACTACTTGGCGGATCACCACGAGATTCACGACGATGAGATGAAAGGGATACGGAAACTGACAAACAACTATAAATTGACAGCGGATGCCCCCTTGACTATGAAGGTACTCTACCACGAGCTTCAAAATTTCGAGAAAGAGCTGTCCATCCATGCAAAAATCGAAGATGAACTCCTTTTCCCTAAGGCGGTGGAACTGGAAAAGGAAGCCTCGCGGACAATTCAAAAGCAAATTCAAACTAACTGATGCCTAGAGTACTAGCCATAGACTTGGGCACCAAACGCACCGGCCTTGCCGTGACCGATCCCCTACAGATCACCTGCAATCCCCTCGAAACCATCGAGACGACCAAGTTGATCCCCTACCTGCAGGCCTACTGCGCCAAAGAAGAAGTAGAAACCTTGGTTCTTGGGCATCCCACCCGACTCAATGGGCAAGCCAATGAAATGACCCCCTTGGTGCTTGCCTTGAAAGAAAAGCTTGAACTGGTATTCCCCACACAGAAAATTGTCCTAATCGACGAACGTTATACTTCCAAAATAGCCATGCAAACGCTCATTGCCATGGGAAGCAAGAAAAAAGACCGCAGAGAAAAGGCGGGGAACTTGGACAAGGTATCCGCCGCCATTATCTTGCAATCCTATTTAGAAAGACAATGATTTACCCCATCGTCGCTTACGGCAACCCAGTATTAAAAAAAGAAGCAGAAGAACTGCCGGAAGGAAGCGACCTTACCCAGTTGATCCAAGACATGTATGCCACCATGGATCATGCACATGGCGTAGGCCTTGCAGCTCCCCAGATCAACCAGGGCGTACGCTTGTTTGTCATCGATAGCTCCTTGATGCTGGAAGAAGATGAGGAAGAAAAAGGCATCCGCCGCGTATTCATCAATCCCATTCTCTTGGATGAATATGGGGACAATTTTGGCTTTGAAGAAGGCTGTCTCAGCATCCCAGATATTCGCGCAGAAATCATACGCCCCGAAAAATTGACCCTGGAATACTACGACGAAAACTGGAACCTGAAGGAGGAGGAGTTTAGTGGCATGACCGCCCGCGTGATCCAACACGAATACGACCACCTGGAAGGAATTCTATTTGTGGACTACTTGAAAGGCCTCAAGAAGCGTTTGATTCAGTCCAAACTCATCGACGTAAGCAAAGGCAAGGTGTCCACCGACTACCGGATGATCTACCCTCTTAAATAATGGCACAAAACCTAGACCTCCGCGTTGCACTCGTGCAAACAGACCTGCATTGGCAGGACAAGACGGCTAACCTAGCCATGCTGGAGGAGAAAATCTGGTCCTTGAAAAATAGCTGCGACCTAATCATCCTACCAGAAATGTTTCCTACCGGATTTTCCATGGATTCCTCCACCTTGGCTGAGCCGATGAACTTGCAGGTACACAAGTGGATGAAGCAACTGGCTACTCAGACCGAGAGCGTGATTACAGGCACAGTCATCATTTCCGAAGGCGAGAATTATTACAATCGACTGCTCTGGGTAGAACCAGACGGCACAACACAATCCTACGACAAGCGCCACCTTTTCCGCATGGCAAATGAGGATGCTAGCTTTGCTCCAGGCGAGGAGCTTCCCATTTTCTCTCTAAAAGGCTGGAAAATCTGCCCACAAATCTGCTACGACCTCCGCTTCCCAGTTTGGTCGCGCAATCGCTGGAAAAAAGGAAAGGCAGCCTATGATCTCCTTTTTTATGTAGCCTCCTGGCCTGCAGCCAGAATTTCGGCCTGGGATGCCTTACTCCCTGCCCGTGCTATAGAAAACTTATCCTACTGTCTAGGAGTCAACCGAGTAGGTATAGATGGAAACCAGATCGCCTACAACGGGCATACTGCTGCTTACGACTTCAAGGGAGAAACCCTTGCAAATCTCGAAGACAGAGAGCAAATCCAGGTGATTCACCTGAACTACACCGCATTGGAAGAGTACCGAAGCAAATTTCCCGCTTGGAAAGATGCCGATTCCTATTCCTTACATCCCTAGTCCTAGTGGGCAGTAGGATTTCCACAAATGGAACAAAAACCTGCTCGATTTTCGTATTTTTATGCACCCATTTCTCTTTTCGGAGAATGTTTCTACTAGTAGATACACGAAAAAAAGAAGATAAACCT
>SXYU01000027.1 GCA_005788235.1 Cytophagales bacterium | reverse complement strand
GTCCTCAATCAACTAATTCCATTGGGAAGAAACTACAAAAATAGGGAAGGGCCTACTCTGCTTGGGATTGGGTTGGAACAGGAATAGCTTATGATTTGACTAAACCAAAGAGTTTGTAAATCGTATTTTTTCCTGAATAGGCTGAAGCGGTTGAAAAATACAAGGTTAAATAGACTGGCTTTTGGGTGTAAAAAATGTAGTACTAAATTAACAATGCACCTGAACAACTACTCGTTCCTTTTCTTTATATTTCAATAATATATTATCCACTTTAAAAAAATAAGATGATTAGCAACCATGAAATTGATTACAAAATCTATGGAGAAGAACTCCAATTTGTAGAAATTGAATTAGACCCAAATGAAACTGCCATCGCAGAAAGCGGCGCCTTTATGATGATGGAAAGTGGAATTGAAATGCAAACGATTTTTGGCGATGGAAGCCAGGAGCAATCCGGTGGATTTATGGGCAAATTATTCAGTGCAGGCAAGCGTTTACTGGTAGGTGAAAGTTTATTTATGACTGCATTTACCAATGTCGGTCAGGGAAAAAAGAAGGTAAGCTTTGCTTCTGCCTATACTGGTAAAATCATTGTTTTCGACCTGAAGCAATTGGGAGGAAAAATAATCGCACAGAAGGATGCTTTTTTATGCGCTGCCAAGGGAGTAAGCATCGGCATTGAGCTTCAAAGAAAGCTGGGCACCGGTATTTTTGGTGGTGAGGGATTTATTATGCAGAAGCTAGAGGGTGATGGACTGGCATTTGCACATGCTGGAGGATATATCGTTGAAAAGGATCTGCAGCCGGGCGAAGTTCTTAAGGTAGATACAGGATGTGTGGTAGCCTACACTGCAGGGGTTGACTTTGACATCGAAATGGTAAAGGGAATTAAGAACTTTATGTTTGGTGGAGAAGGCTTGTTTTTAGCTGTATTGCAAGGCCCAGGAAAAGTATGGTTACAGTCCCTTCCGATCAGTAGACTTGCTGGACGCATCATGCAATACGCTGGACCGACTAGAAAAGAAGAGGGTAGTGTCTTGGGAGGATTGGGTAATTTACTAGATGGTAGAGAATAGGTTATAGGATTATCTGCAATGATGCCAGTGGCTAAAATTTGACAAGAGCCCCAAAGGCGCCGATACAAAAACTAGTATCACCCCCGCAATCCGCGGCGGCGGACGGGGCAGGCACCTTCGAGTTTGGTATTTTTCCCAAATCCCCCCTGCCCCCTTAAGAAGGGGGAGTCGCCTAAACTGGTCTCCAAACAAATACTTTATACTCAAAAATTTTGCTCCTTAATTCATGCTTAATGGATGGAGGGATGTGATTCCCCCTTAACAAGGGGGTTAGGGGGATTTTTGATAAATAGTCAACTAGTATCAGGATTTAAAAGCTAACCTGTAAACTATTTTTAGGACGAGTCAAAAAAAAGGCCCGCACGTGCGGGCCTTTTCCTTTATCCAACGATGATGCGTAGCGAAACCAGCATCATTAGAGGGAAATGGTTGTTGATTACAATTTAGTTGCCTTGTAGATTTTTACAAAACCATCATTTTCACTAGAAACTACGATCAAGCTTTGTTGGATTGGGCTTTTGCTTGCAGGAATAAACAAAACTCCTTCAGGGGCATCACCCGTTTTAATTAATTTCACAAATACTGGGCTTGTAGGAGTTGAAATATCATAGATGGCGAAGGCATCCGCCCGCTCCAGACCTACGATGGCAATTTGCTTGCTGCCTACTCTTCCTACTGTCACTGCTTCAGGTTCAGTGCCCTTATCGTCACTTCGGCCATCGTCATATACTGAAGATTCGAGTGCTTTTTTATCCAACTCATTTTTGCTATCAAACACCTGATCACCCGTCAATCCATTCCAAACACTAAATGATCGGGCGCCTAAGGTATAAATCGCATCGAAATCACCATCGCCATCCGTGTCACCCAAGGTAGTGGTGGTATTCAATCTGCCAATCTGAGCATCTGTTTTCAAGGTGCTCGCAGTTGGGAATTTGGTAGCATCAAGCACATGTGCGCTTGCGCCTACTCTTCGCATCTCCGTAAATCCAGTATATTCTCGAGCATCTCCCTCATTTGCTGTAAATAGGTAGGGAATTCCGTTGTACGTGTATTGAGAGATGGCATCGGGTTGATACATCCCGAATACATTGTCTGCCAATCTGAATTCTATCTTAGAATCTTTATCGCTTGGGTCAATTTCATTCCCTGTAGCTCCATAATTCTTAAAGCCTAGGGGAGTGATTTTTTTGAAAACCCCACCCACGATATCTAATTCTGCAATGGCATTGTTTTCTTGAAGCGTTACCCATGCTGTTTTGGAATCATCCGAAACGGTGATGTATTCTGGTTCGATGTCTTTCAAGAAATTCTTACCTGGACCATAAACCCGAAATCCTTTGGCAGTAAGTGTAGCCAATTGACTTTCGAATGCAGCAAAATTCAATGTTTTAACCGAGTAATCTGCCACCTTGATGATTGAAACGGTTCCTTCTGGATCCGTGGTGTAGGCATCGTTCGGTTCTCCTTCATTGGCAGTGAGGATGTATTTTCCATCCTTAGAGAAGGTAACCATGTCGGGTAATGCACCCACTTCGATCACTTTCACTTCTGCTAAGGTGGTGGTATTAAATACGACAACTTTACCGTTCTGCTGCTTGTTGGTCGATTCAATTGCCGCGGCAAGCTTACCATCATAAACATCTACACTGTTTACATAACCACCATAAGTTGTAAGTGTAATGGACTTTACCAAAGTTGGGGCAGCCGGATTAGACAAGTCAATCACGTCAATTTTATTGACCGCGCTATTGTTAACCGCAAAAAGCTGCTTGGTGGCAGGATCGAATGCGGTGATTTCTGCAGCGCCTAAGCCGCCCAAACCTATAGATCCAATTTCTTGGTAAGAGGCTATGTCCTCATTGACTGTATTCTCCAAAGGAATGGGGTCAGTTTCCTCTTTGAGGCAACTAAAACACGTCAAGCAACTTAGAAGTACTAGTATCCGTCTCATATGATTTTTTTTCTACAAACTTAGAGTCAGACCTTGAGACCTAGCATAAATCAGATTTATGAATTCATTACCAAAAAGTTATTTTTAAGGCGTTCAAAACCAGGACACAAGCAAAAAATTAACATAGGAGAAAAAGACACTTAATGAATGCGTAATTAAGAAAACACTTTGGCAAATGCCCGAACAGGAAAGGTCCCCATTCCTTTGATTTTAGGAGGGATTGCATTGAAATAAAAGCCTTCCTCCAGCAGATTTTCTAACCCACACAAATGCTCTACTACTAGGATTTCTGCGCCCAAGAGGATACTATGTACCGGCCTTGAGTTTTTTGCGGTATTGTCAATGTTGTGGGAATCTATGCCTACCAACTTCACTCCAGCATCCTTCAAAAAATTAGCAGCCTCCTCCGTGAGGTAGGGGTGATGCTCGTAGTAGGCTTCGGTATTCCAATGACAAGCCCATCCTGTATGGACGAGCACCGCGCGATTTCGAAGGTCTTTATTTTTGAAATGCGCTGGAGTAATCGCTAAGGATTCAGTAAAGGGCACGCGGACCACAATCCCCTCCAGATCAGCAAATGCCGCCAAATCTACCTCGGAAATATCCTTGCCGTCCGCATACCGGTGGAAGGGACAGTCGATGTAGGTTCCCGTATTGCCTACCAACTCGATTTTCCCGATTTGAAACTCAGTACCAGCAGCATACTGCTGCCTAGAATCCTCCCGACTCAGGAAATCGCAAATAATCGGAGCAGGCAATCCCTTGTAGGTAATTAATCCCGCTTCGATGGAATGACTTAAGTCTACCAAACGACTCGACGGCTGACTTTGCTGCATAAATTTATTTTTCTCTAAATTTTAAGGTCAAAGTATAACCTTGACCTTAGGTCCAAAGGTAGGTTAATGACCGGATCAAGCTAGCCAAAATCAAAATAATCACTAATTTTAGAGGAGTTCATTTTCTAATAGTCAAAATGAATTAATCCAAAAACTTGGTTCACTGGGTATGATCTAAACCCTTTGTCTTGAACCTTTTTCTTTCAAAACTACTATTCCTTGCATGGAACAATCCCTATTCAAAGAACTTTTGGCCCAAAACATCCAAAGCTGCAGCTATGCTTTCAATGCGATTTCTGAAGAAAATAGTAGCTATCGACTCAATGAAAGTGCAGCCTCTGTAGGGTTTATCTTTCGGCATGTAGGGGAGACGATGTTACTCTTTGGGTATTTTTTTGGCATCCCAACCGATGCCACCAATACCACGATGGGTAAGCAAGATACCGGACAGGGCAAGGATCTCAGCACCAGCCGGGAACTTCTTGAAAAAGGCTATGCCTTTCTGGGGCAGATCATCACCTCCACTTCTGACGCAGCTTGGTTTGAGCCGGTGGAAACACCCTTTTTTGGAACGGTATCCAAGGCTAGACTATTTTCTCATATTCTCTATCATAATTCCTACCATGCGGGTCAAGTGGCACTCACGATTAAGCGCGCAACGGAATAGGAAGCAGCATGTAACTCTCATACAACTTCAATTCTTTTACTTGCACTCCATTCCTTGATTATGTCTATTCGTACGATTTGGTTCTGCTGTTCACTAATGCTACTTCCTGGAATTAGCTTTGCACAAGCTCTAGATGCAGCAACCAAATCCAGCCAATACATCACCGTGCTAGGCATCGCCCAGGATGGAGGCTATCCACAAGCAGGCTGCACAGCCGAGCATTGCCTGCGCCATTGGCGAGGGGAGGAGTCCAAGCGGCAGGTGGTGAGTTTGGGGCTCACGGATCAAGGCAGTGGACAAAATTGGATGTTTGAAGCAACTCCAGACTTTACGGCTCAACTCCAGCATCTCCAAAAAGCTTCGGGGTCTACCAACCTCTCGGGTATTTTTCTTACACATGCCCACATGGGGCATTATGCGGGTTTGCTGCAGCTCGGTCGTGAGGCCATGGGTGCCAAAGGTATGCCGGTGTTTGTGATGCCTAGAATGAAGGAATTTCTAGAAACGAATGCCCCTTGGAGTCAATTGGTGGCATTGGGAAACATTAAGCTGATCTTGATGGAGCAGGATACCCCCATTCAACTGACTTCCAATCTTCGGGTGACTCCTTTGAAAGTTCCGCATCGGGATGAGTTTTCGGAGACGGTAGGTTTTCGGATTGAGACCACCGAAAGGAGCCTACTTTTTATTCCAGACATTGACAAGTGGCCGCTCTGGGAAAAGGATATTCGGGCAGAAGTAGCTCGTGTGGATGTAGCTTTGCTGGATGCTACCTTCTACCAGCAAGGGGAACTTCCCAATCGAAACATGAGTGAGATCCCACATCCCTTTGTTGCAGAAACCATTGCTTTATTTTCACCGCTTCCAGCTGCTGAGAAACAGAAAGTAAAGTTTATCCACTTCAACCATACCAATCCCCTGATTTTGGAAGGCCCTGAGCGGAATGCAGTCAAAAAGCTAGGCTTTGAGCTGGCAACTGAAGGGGAGCGGATCGTATTGAAAAAGTAAAAAAGCTGCCTCCTAACGGAAGCAGCTTCTTGGGTTACTCTTTAACGGTGAGCGAGACTGTATTGCTTTTGGTGTGAATGTCGATACGGCTAGGTTGAACTTGCGAAGTCGCATGAAAATAACAGGAGCTTCACGAGGGATCCAATCAGGTAGTACCTCTATGTTTACGAATTGGCCGCTATCCTTCTTTCAAAATAAGCTGCATGTCTTCAATGCACTGTTCCGCATCAAGCGCTAGGGTACCGTTGTAGATTCCTCGAATCCTACCCTTTTGATCCACCAAGACGAAATGCTCGGTATGCAAAAACTCTTGTGTAGCCTTATTGTAGCCGATGGACTCCTCGGCAAAAAAAGATTTTCTTGCCAAGGTGTAGATCTCCTCTTTTGAACCGGTGAGCAAGGACCAATTCGAGGATGAAATTTGATTGAGCTCGCTGAATTTTTGTAAGGTTTTTACATCGTCG
>SXYU01000233.1 GCA_005788235.1 Cytophagales bacterium | reverse complement strand
GTTGTTACCCACCTGGTTCGAAATCCATACGTAAGCTGGACGACCGGTGAATACACCTGAACCCCCTCTAATCTGCGTCTTTTGATTATTAAACACATCCCAGTTGAAACCTACACGTGGTGACCACAATAGGTTGGCTTCAGGAAGGGCATCCGTTCTAAAGTTTACATAAGCACCAGCTGGGTTTCTGAAGAAGAAACTTTCCATTTCTGTGTTTCTAAGTGCAGTCTGCTCAAAGTACGGCACGTCTACTCTCAAACCAGCAGTGAATTTCAAATTGGTTCTAGCCTGCCATTCGTCCTGAATGAAGACCCCACCATAGTTCACTTCCAAAGGCTGGATTGGCTTCTCAGATCCTGGGATGTTGTTCCAACGAACCTGGAATCTTCTCTGGGTTACCCCTGAAGCAACGGAGTTACCATTGGCAAGGAAATTATCCGCATCCTTATAGAAATCTGCCAAAGAGTTGTACACATACACGGACTGAGAACCTGGGAAGAATACGTTTTCAGACTGGTAGTTTTCGTAACTGAAACCTGTAGTGATGGTATGGTTTCCAGCAAAGATTTGCAAGTTTTCCTGTATTTGGAAGGTCTTGTATCTCAATTCGTTGTTTGGAGTAAAAGGCTCAAATCCAAAAGAAGTATAGGTAGAACCAGCGTTCAAGATATCCACCATAGGGAAGAATTCTCCTTTGTAACCACGGCTTTCATCCTGATAGGTGTATCCAATGATCAAGTTATTGGATACATTGGAATTGATACGCGTGTTCAATTCTGCTACTACAGATTTAATGTTCTCCATAATGCTGTAGTTAGAGTTTTGGAAGTTCAAAGCTTCTGGTCTGAAGTTACGGTTACCGAAACCTAGAGAAGAAGATCCAGACATCAACACATCAGTAGAAGAATCCAATTGGTTGTATCTCAAGCTAAGCTTGTTTTTGTCGTTGATGTTGTAGTCCAACTTAACCAAGAATTTCTTACCTAAAGTTTCGTTGTCATATCCTTGGTAAGGACCAGTTTCATATTTAAACTTGCTTTTCAAGTAAGAGCTCAATCCATCAAGGTCAGAGGCCAATACGCGAGTTACGTTACCTGTGATTGGCTGAGAACCTGTATTTGCTGTCCAAGTAGTACCTGGTCTTGCTTCTGCCTCATCTTCAAAAGAAGCAAAGAAGAACAATTTGTCTTTAATGATCGGACCGCCTACGCGGAATCCCATCTGCTTGTAGCTGAAATCACCAGGGTTAAACGCGTTTAAACCTGCCTCTTTACCTACATTGTTGTTATTTCTGGTAAAATAGTAAGCAGAACCAGAAAATTCGTTGGTACCTGAACGAGTTACTGTATTTACACCAGCACCTGTAAAGTTTCCTTGTCTCACGTCATAAGGAGCTACGTTTACAGAGATTTGCTCGATCGCATCCAAAGAGATTGGAGATACACCTGTTCTACCACCTGGGTTAGAACCAGAACCCAAACCAAAGGAGTTATTGAAGTAGGAACCGTCTACAGTGATGTTATTCAATCTAGAATCCTGACCAGCGAAAGACTGTCCATTTGATTGTGGAGATAATCTAGTGAAGTCGTTGATACTTCTTGAAATAGTTGGGAGCTTGTTCAACGTTCTGTTATCGATCGCTGTGTTGGCTCCTGTACGCTCACTGGAAAAAAGGCTGTTTTGATCTGCAGTAATCAACACTTCAGAAAGTTCTTGGCCATCCTCTTTCAAGGTTACGTTTACATTTGAAAAGGTACCTAGAGAAAGAATCAGTCCATCTACATCTTGTGTAGAAAATCCAATGAAGGATACCGAAAGTCTGTAAGGACCTCCAATACGCATTCCTGGAATAGAATATTTACCTTCTATGTTAGATACAGCACCGTAGCGAGTACCGGAAGGAAGGTGTGTTGCCACCACGTTTGCTCCTGGAAGAGCCTGTCCGTTGGCTTCAGTTACAGTTCCGGTAATACCAGACGTTGTAACCCCCTGTGACATTGCAAGCCCTGTACTCACCACGAGTAGGAATACGGCTAGCAAATTCTTCAGTAAATTTTGCCTCATAAAATTTTTGTTTGGTAAAATTGGTTTTTGATTTAAGTCCCTACAAAGATAAGAGCACCTTGATTGGGGCACTAGGATTGAAGATTAATTTTTTACTTACCAAATTTCACATTTTTTAACGAAAGCTTAACGTTGAAAAAAAATTATTTTTTGGTTTTCGTCTTAAAATCTTTTTTTAACTGTTTAGTATTCAAGAAAATATTAATGCCGTAAAAATCCAAAAATTAAAGTCAATTGTTTGGGCCAATTAGGCTTTTCTCTAAGTCCTTATTTTTCCATCGCGTAACGGCTAATCTCATTTTATTTTTAGCTTTCGCAAAAATCCATCCAATCCTTTGAGAGATAAGAACATCATCTGGCTTTACCTATTTTTGTTAGCCACCTTAGTAGACTTAGGCTTCGTATTGGAGCAAAACGCAGCAATGCGGTTTTATTCCAAACCTCTAATCCTAGCTGGTTTGATCCTGTATTTCTATTTTATCAGTAAACCTATTGCCTCCACGCTCCTAGCCAAGACTATCTTGGCGGCGCTTCTATTTTCTTGGCTTGGAGATCTCTTGCTCCTTTGGCCACAGCTATTTATCTATGGGTTGGGCGCGTTTTTGATGGCCCATATTTGCTACATTTTTGGGTTTCGACTGGCTCAGAAGCCTGAAGGGCGTCTCGATTCTTGGCACATCATCCGTTACTTTTTTTACAACCTACCCATTTACTTCTTAGCTGGGTTCATATTTTATTTGATCTATCCCAATTTGGGAGGCTTAAAAATCCCCGTAATTGCCTATATCTTGGTTATTGTTGGAATGGCCACCACCGCCCGGGCACGCTATAAAAAGACAAGTTCAGCCTCTTTTTGGCAGGTATTTGTAGGAGCCCTACTTTTTTTAATATCTGATGGAATTCTTGCAATCGCTCGCTTTTTCAATGACTTTCCAGAAGCAGGAATTCTAATCATGGGCACCTATGCCACCGCACAACTCCTACTTGTGATGGGAATTCGTTCCTATCTCGTAGGAGCGAAATAGAATAAGAACATTTGGTCAAGCTGTCAACGGGCGACAGTCCACGGTCCACGCCAGATCCCAGCCCTCTATCACAATTTGCTGTGGAGAACTTACTACATTTGAATTCCAAATTGCTGTCCTCTGTGGACCGTTGACCGTTAGCAATTATTTCTTTAATGCTACCCGAATAGACAATTCCACCAGCTGTGCCTCGTCTAGTGTGCTTGGTGAATCAATCATTACATCCCTGCCCGAATTATTTTTTGGGAAGGCAATGTAATCTCTAATGGAATCAGAGCCTCCAAAAATGGCGCATAGTCGATCAAATCCAAAGGCAATGCCTCCGTGTGGAGGGGCTCCATACTCAAAAGCTTCCAGCAAGAAGCCAAATTGCTTTTGAGCCTCTTCTTCGGTAAATCCAAGGTGGCTAAACATCAATTGCTGGGTGGCGCGATCGTGGATACGGATGGATCCCCCTCCCACTTCTACCCCATTGATGACTAAATCATAGGCATTGGCTCGCACTGCCCCTGGATCAGACTCCAGTAATGGGATATCTTCTCGCTTTGGTGAGGTAAAGGGATGGTGCATGGCATGGAAGCGCTGAGATTCCTCATCCCAGTCCAGTAGCGGAAAGTCGACCACCCAAAGTGGCACAAACACGGATCTGTCTCTCAATCCTAGCTCTTCCCCCAGTTTAAGCCGAAGTTCTGAGAGCTGTTTACGCGTAGATTTTTCATCTCCACTCATCACCAAAAGTAAATCTCCAGGAACGGCTCCTACCGCATCTGCCCAAGACTTCAATTGCTCTTGTGAATAGAATTTATCCACACTAGACTTGAGGACGCCATCTTGCTGGTAGCGTACATTGATCAATCCTTTGGCACCTATTTGTGGTCTCTTGACCCATTCGGTCAGTTCATCCAATTGCTTGCGGGTATATTCTCCTGCACCTTTGGCACAGATTCCAAGGACAATTTCCGCTTGATCGATTACTGCAAATCCTACTCCTTTGGCAAGCGCGGTCAGGTCCACAAATTTCATGTCGAAACGCAAATCCGGCTTGTCATTGCCATAGTACTTCATGGCATCAGCATAGGTCAAGTGAGGAACATGACCCAAATCCACCCCTTTTACGGATTGAAATAGGTGTTTAACAAGTCCTTCAAAGGTACTAAGAATGTCCTCCTGGTTGACAAAGGCCATTTCACAGTCAATCTGTGTAAACTCTGGCTGCCTATCCGCACGCAAATCCTCGTCACGAAAGCATTTGACAATTTGAAAATAACGGTCAAAGCCGCTGACCATCAAGAGCTGTTTGAAGGTTTGTGGGGATTGAGGCAAGGCGTAAAATTCGCCTGGATTCACTCGGCTAGGTACCACAAAGTCCCGCGCTCCCTCTGGAGTTGATTTGATGAGTACAGGAGTCTCTACTTCAATAAACTGTTGCTTATCCATGTAGCTCCTAGTTTCCTGCATCATGCGGTGTCG
>SXYU01000232.1 GCA_005788235.1 Cytophagales bacterium | reverse complement strand
GTTTTTCAAAACTGGGCCCAGTACCTACTTACAATGAAGTATCTGTCCGAGATGACCGAGGAGCAGACACTTCACCTCTACTCTGGTCATCCTATGGGGCTTTTTCCCTCCTCCAAAGACGCACCTCGCGTGGTGGTCACCAACGGGATGATGATTCCCAACTACTCCAAACCGGAGGACTGGGAACGCTTCAATGCGCTGGGGGTCACGCAATATGGGCAAATGACTGCAGGTTCTTTTATGTACATCGGCCCTCAAGGCATCGTTCACGGGACCACCATCACCGTGATGAATGCCTTTCGAAAGAAGTTGGGAACGGAAATCACTCCAAAGGGTAAACTGTTTCTCACTGCTGGCCTGGGTGGGATGAGCGGTGCGCAACCCAAGGCAGGGAACATTGCAGGTTGCGTCACCCTCTGCGCTGAAATCAACCCTGCGGCGGCCCACAAGCGCCACGAGCAAGGATGGGTAGACGAACTATTTTCAGACCTAGATCTCCTCGTAGCGCGGGTTAAAAAGGCTAAATCAACGCAAGAAGTGGTCTCCATTGCCTACCTAGGCAATGTGGTGGACCTTTGGGAGCGACTGGATCAGGAAGGGGTGCTGGTTGAACTGGGTTCGGACCAAACCTCCCTCCACAATCCTTGGGCTGGGGGATACTATCCGGTAGGCTTATCTTTCGAAGAATCCAACCGATTGATGGTTGAGGATCCTGAAGCATTCAAACAAAAGGTGCAGGAATCCTTGCGTCGACAGGCTGCGGCTATCAATAACCATGCCCGTAGAGGCACCTACTTTTTCGATTATGGTAATGCTTTCTTACTCGAAGCCTCCCGTGCAGGAGCCGAAGTCATGGCCAGCAATGGAATCGATTTTCGCTACCCGAGTTACGTGCAAGATATCCTAGGGCCAATGTGCTTTGATTACGGATTTGGACCCTTCCGATGGGTGTGCACCTCCGGATCTGCCGCTGACCTCCGCACCACTGACCTGATTGCTGCTCAGGTATTGAAAAGTCTGTTGCCTAAAGCCCCCAACAGCATTTTGCAGCAGCTTCAGGACAATATCACCTGGATAGAGGAAGCGGAAAAGAATCGACTGGTGGTGGGTTCCCAAGCCCGTATCCTCTATGCGGATGCAGAAGGAAGAACAAAGATTGCCGCGGCTTTCAATGTGGCAATCGCTTCGGGAAGCATTTCAGCTCCAGTGGTATTGGGTCGGGATCACCACGACGTGAGTGGAACGGATTCTCCCTACCGGGAAACGAGCAACATCTACGATGGAAGTCGATTTACAGCGGATATGGCCATTCACAACGTGATTGGCGACAGTTTCCGAGGGGCCACCTGGGTATCCATCCACAACGGCGGTGGAGTTGGCTGGGGAGAGGTCATCAACGGAGGATTTGGTCTTGTGCTCGATGGCAGCGAAGCCGCAGCGAAGCGACTCCAGTCCATGCTCTTTTTTGATGTGAACAATGGCATCGCCAGACGTGCCTGGGCTCGCAATAGCGGCTCCATCGAAGCCATACAACGTGAGATGGACCGCAGTCCTCAATTGCGGATCACTATCCCCCAACTCGTGGAAGATTGTTTTATTGACAAGCTAATCTCCTAAGTGAACCAATCCAGGTCTCCTTTTATCAAAATAGAAAAAGTCTACGATTTTTATAGATTTGTAGTCGAAAAACCAAACCTATTTCACTCATGAATTTGCATCAAAATCCCTCTCCTTCCCAATGGATGGGTAGAAAATCCAGTCAAGTGGAGTATTGGCACCAGGCCGTACACACCCTTGCCAACTTGGCTTTGGACCAAAGCTCAGTTAAAAAGGTGGGCATATTGGGCTATGCTGGCGAGGAAGGAGTCAAAAGAAACCAAGGGCGATTAGGCACCTTAGAGGGCCCTGCTTCTATCCGTAGGTCTTTGGGTTCTCTCGCACATCACTTGCCTACCCACCTTCCACTTTACGATTATGGAGATGTATTCACCTTGGATGGAGATCTAGAAGGCTCGCACCGGGTGATTACAGAAATCAGCTACCAGCTCTTACAAAGTTCCCATTTCCCAGTTTGGCTTGGTGGAGGACATGATTTGGCCTTTGCACACGGGTCTGCTTTACTGAAGTATTCCCAGGAACAGGGGAAAAAATTAGGCATCATCAACCTAGATGCACACTTTGACTTGCGCCCCTTGGTAGATGGCAAAGGGCATTCAGGTTCCCCATTCTACCAGTTGGCCAATAACCATCCGAGCCAGTTTCACTACCTCGCACTTGGCATCCAACGGGCAGCCAACCCCAAGTCACTTTTCCAATCGGCAGAAAAGTTGAATACCAAGTTCCTAGTGATGGAGGATTTCCGTTTGAAGCATTGGGAATACATCGAGGAGCAAATCTGCTGGTTTCTAGACCAAGTAGATGCACTTTACCTAAGCGTGGATATGGATGGTTTTTCATCCGCCTTCGCGCCTGGAGTTTCCGCTCCTTCCCCGATGGGCTTTGATCCAGAAGTAGCCTTTAAGGTTTTTGACCTGGTTGCCAAAAGCAAAAAGTTAATCAGTTTGGATGTGGTCGAACTCAACCCTGCCTACGACCAAGACCTGGCTACCGCTCGCCTTGCTGCTCGATGCGTAGAGTATATTCTGAGGAAGAATTTTGGGTAAGGGAGAGCGAGTGAATTAGAGAAGGTAAAAATGGGAGTTGAGTCAAAACGACTAATCCCCCTACCCCCCTTGTTAAGGGGGAGTCAACCCAATTGAACTCCAACTATTCATTCCAAAATCAAACTCTCTTTGAAACAGAAAACTCTGAATTTTTATACAAATGTTGACTGATGCATGGATGCAACTCCCCCTTTTTAAGGGGGCAAGGGGGATTTAAAAAGAGAATTCGAATTCATTGATTCCTAAAAAAAGAGCCTAAAGCATCTGCTTT
>SXYU01000231.1 GCA_005788235.1 Cytophagales bacterium | reverse complement strand
CTGAAAATCAGATTCTCAACATGTCTCTTACTCTACCCTCGTCAGACTCATGCACCAAACCAGCTTTGGTTAGGTTGTGCTTGCGCTTGGTAGATTTCTTCGTAAGGATATGGCTCTTAAAAGCATGTTTCCTTTTGATTTTGCCGGTACCGGTGAGGGTAAACCGCTTTTTTGCACTGGATTTGGTTTTTACTTTTGGCATTTTGCTGTATTTATATTAATTGAAATCACTTTTTACCCGGCTTCGGTGCAATGAAAATATTCATTCGCTTTCCTTCCAGTCTCGGCATCTGTTCCACTATCCCTACATCTTCTAAGGCTTGAGCAAACTTTAAAAGCAACATTTCTCCACGCTCCTTGAAGACAATACTACGTCCTACAAAGTGTACATACGCTTTTACTTTAGCTCCTTCCTTTAGAAAACTGACGGCATGCTTCAATTTGAAATTGAAATCGTGGTCATCTGTATTCGGTCCAAATCGAATTTCCTTTAAAACAACCTTCGCAGCATTGGCTTTGATTTCCTTCTGCTTCTTCTTTTGCTCAAACTTAAACTTCGCATAATCAATGATTTTACAAACCGGAGGATCTGCATTTGGAGAGATCTCGACTAAGTCTAAATCGTTTTCCTCTGCGAGCTGAATGGCCTTTTCTGTGCGAAGCACGGCATTGCCTCCTTCCACAAAATCACCTACTACTCGCACCTCAGGTACTCTGATTTTTTGATTGATCTTATAAGGTTCTTCTTGTCTTCCCCTCGGTTGATACGGTCTTTGATTCAAGTTAGCTGTTTTTGTTTTAATTAATTTGGCCTGCAAATATCGGAATTATTTCGAATCCAAAAAATGGAATCCCATTTCTAACCTATTCTTTGGCTAATGATTCGGAAATAATCCCCTTAAAATACTGAATAAATTCATCTGGACTGAAAACTCCCAAGTCTCCTTGGCCATGCTTTCGTACAGCTACTTTTCCTTCTTCTTGTTCCTTTTCCCCCACAATAAGCATAAACGGCACTTTTCTTACTTCTGAATCTCGAATCTTACGGCCAATCTTCTCATCCCGATTGTCTATTGTACCTGTAATACCCGCTTCATCCAAAATCAACTTTAATTCTTCAGCGTATGAAATAAATTTTTCAGAAATCGGTAATATGTTGATTTGTTCTGGAGCCAACCACAATGGGAAGTCTCCCGCACAGTGCTCAATCAGTACGGCGACAAAGCGCTCCAAAGACCCGAAAGGCGCTCTGTGAATCATCACGGGACGATGCTTCTGGTTGTCCGAACCAATGTACTCCAATTGGAACCGATCCGGTAGTTGGTAATCCACCTGGATAGTTCCCAACTGCCACTTTCTACCCAAGGCATCCTTCACCATAAAGTCGAGCTTTGGACCATAAAATGCTGCCTCACCCAACTCAGTCACCGTCTCCAGGCCTTTTTCAGCAGAAGCTTCAATAATCGCAGCCTCAGCCTTATCCCAAGCCTCATCCGACCCAATGTATTTCTCCCTTTTAGCTGGATCACGTAGGGATATCTGAGCAGTATATTCTGTAAAGCCCAAGGCCTTAAAGACATATAATACCAAGTCAATCACCTTAATAAACTCTTCTTTTACCTGATCAGGTCGACAGAAAATGTGAGCATCGTCTTGAGTAAAACCACGAACACGGGTCAATCCGTGTAATTCCCCACTCTGCTCGTAGCGGTAAACGGTGCCAAACTCGGCATATCGGATAGGCAAGTCCTTGTAAGAACGTGGCTTGTATTTGTATATCTCGCAGTGATGCGGGCAGTTCATCGGCTTCAACAAGAAGGTCTCCCCTTCGTGTGGAGTCGCTATTGGCTGAAAAGAATCCTTACCGTACTTTTCATAATGCCCAGAAGTTTCATACAAGGCCTTGTGACCTATGTGCGGAGTAGTCACCTGCTGGTAGCCTGACTTGTCTTGGGCTTTTTTCATAAAGCCAATCAAACGCTCTCTCAAAAGTGTTCCTTTGGGAAGCCATAATGGAAGCCCCATACCCACTTTTTCAGAGAAGGTAAATAGCTCCAATTCACGACCCAACTTCCGGTGATCCCGCTTTTTGGCCTCTTCAAGCAGCGTCAAGTAATCCTTCAATTCCTGTGCCTTAGGAAAGGTCACTCCATAGATACGGGTAAGCATCTTACGCTTCTCATCCCCTCTCCAGTAAGCCCCTGCAATGTTGGTCAGCTTCACTGCTTTGATAAAACCTGTATTCGGAATATGCGGCCCACGACAGAGATCGGTAAAATTACCTTGCTCGTAAAACGTGATCGTTCCATCTTCCAATCCTTCCAAAAGATCGAGCTTGTACTCGTCTCCTTTTTGCTGGAAATAGCTTACCGCATCCTTTTTTGAAATTTCCTTACGGATATAGTCTGATTTGAGTCTGGCCAACTCAAGCATTTTGTTCTCAATTTCCTCAAGCTCCTCGCCGTCCAACTTGTGGTCCCCAAAGTCGACATCGTAGTAAAAGCCCGTTTCAATGGCAGGTCCTATGCCAAGTTTTACGCCGGGATAGAGAGCCTCCAATGCCTCGGCCATCAGGTGTGCTGAGGAATGCCAAAAGGTGCTCTTGGCCTCTAAATCGTTCCAAGTAAGCAATTGTAAACGAGAATGGCTCGTGATGGGACGGGAAGCATCCCAAACTTCTCCATTGACTTTGGCTGCAAGTACATTCCGAGCTAAACCCTCGCTGATACTTGCAGCAATCTGTAGTCCGGTAATGCCTTGTTCGTACTCCCTAATCGAACCATCGGGAAGGGTAATTTGAATGTATTGTGACATGTTGTTTTTTTTACTGCCTATACAAACAGGCTGTGAATTATCCTGCAAATATGCACAAAAGCTACGCTTGATGGAAAGATTTTACTCTAGAATGGAGGAAACTTCTCCTTACAGAATTATCTGAGCGCTTAATTTGACCAGAAAAGGTCGCGCCTCAGGGCTATCTAAGTAGCTCATTCGGTGAAAAAAATCTATTCTAAAAAACCGAAAGATATTCTCAATCCCATAGCCCAGCTCTACATAGGGTACCATGGGATCTAATCGCCCAAAGGACTCTAAAACACGCCCATTTGGAGCTGTTTGTGGAAGATTTAGAATGTTTTGATCCCTTACAGCTCCCATCAACACATTGGCATTGCCAACCATCCGCCACTTTAATTTTTTGATTAAGGGTATAGAATTGAACAAAAATCCCTCAAAGGATTGCCGATAGCGTATACTCATAAAGCGGTCTGAGGCAAACTCGTTGAAGTTCATTGTGTTGAATGCTGCTGTAGTATAAAAAAAAGTCTCGTTTCCTAAATGGTTTTTCAACAGGGGATACGGTACCTCTCCCCAAATTTTTCCCGCATCGATCTCGTAGCGTCCTACGCCTAATATCCCCAAATTGATGCGGTGATAAACGTAAAAATTGAGTTTGGTGTAATCTAAAGATGATCCCAAGCTAGGAATGCCTTTGGTGTAATTAAACTCTACGATAGGCCATTTTATGGATCCTAATGATGCCCGAGTATTGTCGTTGATTAGGATGATTTCATCTCGACCATATCGAATGCCTGCACGGATTTCAGTGGCCTGGAAACTGGTTTTTAAGACCTTAGAGCCTTGCTCGTAGTAATAAAAATCAAAAAGCGGATCAAATTGACTCTTGTTCAAACTTGAGGTTACCAAGAATCCTTTAAAGAATTCCCGCTGGAAAGTAATTCGCTGATTGGTGGAAACAAAAGGTCGACGTAGCGTACCAAACCGACTTGCTGCAAGAAAGACTGAATTTCCTTCAAGGTTTTCCATCTCCAAACCCACCTGATCCAGTTCACGCCCTACACGTACTCCCAATGTGGTCCAATGCCTTCTTGAAAGAATCAAGATCGAGCCGAATTTGTACTTCCATCGCTGATCTTTCGTTCCATAGGCCCCGTATCCTTCCACTAGGAAACGATTGGAAAAGGAATAGTTGGTTCGCATACCAAATCCAAAACGTAGCCCTTCCACATTGTTGTAATTTCCAAACTCAGTCCAAGGACCTAAATCCAATTTTTTCACGGGTAGATATCCAGTAGCGAAGAACTTAAGGGACTCCGAGTAAAAACGGATAATTGGAATTTTTTTGAGCGTATCCACCATCTGCAAGACCGCTAACTCTTCCTCACTCAAAGGGTCAGGTCGCCTATTTTTCCAATAATCTGCCGAAACTTGGTTGAAGTCTGGCTTCAAGATAACTGCCTGATCAAAAAAGGAGGTTTCTAGGGGCTGGTTGACCACAATGCTATCGGTAGCCGTGTAAAACTTAGCTAATAGCCCCGCCGAATTATCTGTCAGCTGCCCAATTTTAAGCAATACCCGTGTTTTGGAAGGCATCAAGGCCCCCGAGGTTGTAGCTACCAGTTCTTGCTGGATTTTGATACGATCCACAAAATTCAAGTTGGCGGCCTTGGGGATGGTCAAATCGACCTGCTTGAGCGAATAATCAGACTTTTTGATCCACAGCGTACCCGTGAAGGCCAAGTCCTGCTCACGTCGGGGATAAACCTGTAATTTGTAGCAGCTATCCTGTCCCACCAACACGTCTTCTAGCAAATCGTAGTCATAATACGTCTTCCATCCATCTGCAATGGGGGAAATAAAGTCCTTGTTCAGGATTTGTAGCCAGTTGCTGTAAAAATTATATTCCTGAAATACCGATCCCGTAATCTGAGAGGTGGTGGATCCGTCCGTGATTCCTACTCCGGTCACCTTGGTCTTTTCAACAACCTCTTTGCGCAGTTCGGGATTATTACGGTAATAAAAGGAAGAAACCGTCTCTGAAAAAAAAACCGGCAATATCTTTTCTCCTTCCTCATTGGTAAGTTGCCGAATGCTATCCAATACTTCCGTCACTGAACGTACCGATTTTCGTTGATTGAAATCCTCGGATAAGTTATCGATGTCAATTTCGATTTTGGTGTAGTTTTTTGTTTGATAGGCATCCAAACTTCGTTTGTCATATCCCTTTCGCCTTTCTACCACATTTCGAATAACTTCAAAAGCAGGGTTTTCACCGGCCTCCAGCACGAAAGTTCCCAACTCAAAGGCTACAGGGCGAAGTTGAAAATTGAGGGTTTGGTTGGCCACCTTGGTCAAGGCTTTTGACTGTG
>SXYU01000230.1 GCA_005788235.1 Cytophagales bacterium | reverse complement strand
TTGAAGTTGCCGATCATGGAAGCAAATACTTCATTGTCTCTGGGATTGAGATTGTAGATGACTGTTCTGGTCAGCTGGTCTGATTTATCTAATTCATTGAAGAATGCTGCCAAAGAGGAGGCCTGGTCAAAATCTCCAATGGAATCAAATCCAGTATCGGGTCCCAGTACTCTTTCCATTCGTTCGTTTGTATTTCGAAGTGCACCTAAGTGGAATTGCTGCACCCATCCTTTGGCATGATAAAGTTTACAAAGGGCTTTTAGTGTGTGGAATTTGAAAGCAATTATTTCCTGTTCCGTGGGTTTAATTCCTTCGAGTACTTTTTTAAGGATCTGATCTGGAGAAAGGGAAGTGTTTTTGGAAAAATACATATTTTCCAAGCCATGGTCAGAAAGGCGGCAGCCTCTGCTGTGAAAAAAATTGACCCTATTTTCCAATGCTTCCAAAAGCGCATCGAAGGAAGTGATCTCTAAGCCTGCAGCTTGTCCAAGTCGTTGAAGGTAAGTCTTGTAGGAGATGATATTTTCGATTGCAAAAGACTTATCGGGTCTAAATGCAGGATACATTTTAACCGAATGATTTTGAATGAAGTAAGATTCGTGATGTTCAAGAGTATCTGCAGGATCATCTGTGGTACAAACAACTTCTACGTTCATTTGCTCAAGCAATCCGCGAGCGCGAAATTGATCCTCTTGTAGTTTTTCAGAGGTAGCAAAATACATTTTTTCTGCTTTTGCTGGAAGAAGTAACTCATTGATTCCAAAGTACCTGCTCAGTTCCATTTGGCTCCAGTGATAGAGTGGGTTTCGTAGGGTATAAGGAAGGGTGTAGGCCCATTTTTCAAATTTCTGGTAATCGGTAGCGTCTCCAGTAATAAATTTCTCTTCGATTCCCAATGTGCGCATTGCACGCCACTTGTAATGATCTCCGGCTAGCCAAATTTTACTGATATTTTCAAACTTTCGATTGGCGGAAATTTCAGCAGGAGGGAGGTGGTTGTGGTAATCGATAATCGGTAAATCCTTAGCAAACCCATGGTAAAGATTTTGGGCAAATTTATTTTTAAGTAAAAAATCTTCTGAAAGAAAGGAAGGAATTGATTTATCAATAAGCATCAAGTTGTTCATTAGATTTTACAATTATGCACTCAAACGAAATTAAATTTATTCCTATAAATTTGACAATTCTTAAATAAATACGGAAACGATTTCATTTTGTATTTAATCGAAAATAAATGAGTATTTTAAAGACCTAATTTATTTAAATGGGCAAGTTATCTGAATAATTTTTCTGATTGTGCTATGGGAGTAAATTTAAAAGAGTTAGCTGCTGAATTAAAGCTATCTCCATCTACAGTTTCTCGTGCATTGAATGATAGCTTTGAAATTAGTGAGGCGACAAAGCAAAAAGTCATTTCATTAGCAAAAAAGCTTGATTACCAGCCCAACCCGTTTGCAAGAAGTTTGCGTGAGAATAAAAGTAAAACCATTGCGGTAATAATCCCCGAACGGATCAACAGTTATTTTGCAAATGTGGTGGACGGGATAGAGGAAATCACGCAAGCACATGGGTACCATTTGTTGGTCTATTGTACACAAGAAGATGTGGAGCGAGAGAAGAAAATTGTGAATTTGCTGATGAATGGAAGAGCTGATGCAATTGTCATCTCTGTTTCAAGTCAACTAACTGATAATTTCCATTTGAATCTGTTGCATGAACGAGGATTTCCCTTGGTATTTTTTGATCGAATTTGTTCCGAGATACCTACTACTAAATACATCACTAACAATTATGAAAGTTCTTTTGAGGGTACGAATCATTTGATTCAACAAGGCTGTAAGAAAATTGCTTTTTTCATGCTCTCAAAAGAGTTGTCTATCACAAAGGAGCGCTATAGTGGCTATAAGGATGCTTTGGATCAAGCAGGTATAAATTTAGATTCAAAGTTAAATCTCACATTTTCTCAGAATGAAGAGCAGAATATCGAATCAATAAAGGAGTTATTGATTTCGGATAATAGACCTGATGGTATTCTTTCTTCGATTGGTAAATTAGCTTTGGCAACCTATCAAGCTGTTAAACGAACTAATTTGAGTATCCCAAGAGACCTGAAAATAATCAGTTTTTTTGCAGATTCAACTGTTGCCAGTTTGCTGAACCCTTCACTCACGACGATTACGACTCCAACATTTAAGATTGGGGAGGAATGTGGCAAACTATTGATCCAAAAACTTACTAAACCAAAGCAACCAGACTTACCGAATCAAACTTTTGTAATTCCCTCAAAAATCACCATTCGATCCTCAACGATTGAGATTTAATGTTAAAGATTTCAAGGTGAACTAATTTGACGGTGGTGGCAAGTCCTTTTCCTCTTTAAATATTTAATTTTCTTGTGTTTTACTTTTAACTAAAGACTTGATCTGTCATTAAATTGACCATAATTAAAGCGCTAGTTTGCAAAAAAAAGAGGCTGCACAAAGCAGCCTCTTTTTTTGTTTAAGCTAGAAACTAGTTAATAACCAGGATTCTGAGGGAAGGAGGAGGCTCCACCTGCAGCTCTATCAATTTGGTTTTGTGGAATAGGTCTCAACACGTGAAAGTCCTTGATATTTGGTGCAGCTTGAGGATTGTATTTTTTCACTCGCTCAATTAAGTTGCCCCAGCGCTTCAGGTCTAACCATCTTGTTTGTTCACCGGTTAATTCTCTAGCACGCTCTTCCATAAGGAAATCAAAGGTCATTTTGCTTGGATCAATTTCCATCGCTGCTTGTTTTCCTGGCCAAGCCGCTCTTCTACGGACTACATTTATGGTGGATGTGGCCTCTGCAAGTTTGCCTTGACGGAACTGTGACTCTGCCAGTAGGAGGTAGGTATCTGCTAGTCTCATAGCGATGTAATCCCTTCCACCTTCAAATTGTGTACGATCTACTCGTCCTGGATCTAAGTGCTTGGTCAATGCTGGAAAAAGTTTTTCATCGTAAGCACTCGGCACCAAAACTTGATAGCTTTTTTTCGCACGGTCAGCTACCGGCATGTTAAAGCCCGGTAAATAAATAGTAGTATCTCCAGCTGCAAAAGTGACTTTCGCTTTACTATTGTCAAAAGTAGTATTGTAATTACCTGGTCTATTTGACTTGTAAGTATCCTTGAAGGATTTTTTGTAACGACTGTCATTTTCTCGGTTTTGAAAAACTGTTTCAATTGCATATACAGTTGGTCTGTAGCGTTTGAAAGGTCTACCATTCTCTGTATCTCGCTGCATGCCGGGCTGTGTATCGTATTCCATCAGAAAAAACACGTGAGAATTATTTCCTCCACCGTTGGTTAAAGGAGATCGAGTGTATTGAACGGACCAGATGACCTCATCATTTATTTCATTTCCAAAGGCATGAACTTGACCAAAATCACTGAGGAGTTTTAAGCCATAGTTAGCAATCACACTTTTAAGAAGCGGCTCTGCTTTGGCAAAATCATCTGATGATTTGGAAGTTGAGGTTCCTTTTGTCACATATACTCTTCCTAGTAAATGTTCTGCTGCTGCACGTGTAGCACGTCCATATTGGCTTGAGGCTTTTTTAGCTTCCAAACTAGGAATAGCTTGGCTCAAATCTTGAATGATTGTGGCATAAATTTCTGATTCCGGATTACGCCTTACTTCCTTGGTGGGTGCTTTGGTTTCTTCCAGGCGAAGTTCTACAGGACCAAATAGCTGAACCAATAGGAAATAGTGATGGGCTCGGATAAATTTTGCCTCAGCAATTCGCTGGGCCTTTACCGCTTCACTTACTCCTGTAATTTCTGGCGCTCGTTCAATTACTGCATTACAGGTGTTAATGCCTCTATAAAATTCATCCCATAATTCGCGTGCATGGCCATTGTTGGAATCAAACTGATTGGTATAGGTGTTCATGAATTTCCAGGATCCATCCGCACCATTGGTGTAGATATCTGTACCAAATTCAGTAAAATTATTACCTCTCTCGGTGCCATACCAATCTCTCATGGTACTGTAACCTGCACTTACTGCATCATCCAGCCCTTTGGGAGTATTTAGGTAATCAGAACCTACCTGAGAGATTACGTCTTCTTGAAGGGCATCTTGACAGGCTTGGCCTGTCAACAATCCAAGAACGAGAACTCCTTTAAGAGCAAGGGTTTTGATTTGTTTTTTTATATTTAAATTTTTCATTTTTTTCATGCTTAGGATTAAAATTTAGCATTAATTCCAAAAGTGTACTGAACCACTGGTGGCGCAATATTTGCGTTGATTACACCACCTTCTACTCCTTGTTCTCCATCTATAAAGGTTTCAGGATCAATACCTTTATGTACTTTTCTATACTCTGAGAAGATAAAAGGATTTTGGATACTGGAGTAGAGCCTTAAGCTGCTCAAACCAATTTTATTAGCAACGGATGGACCAAAATTGTAACCTATATTGATGTTTCTCACTTTTATGAATGAACCATCAAATAGAGACATTGAGCTGTTGTATTTTGGAAATTCCTGATTCTGGTTTGGTCTTGGATATGCATTTGTCGGGTTGCTTGGTGTCCAATAATCAATAGCCAAGTTATTGTATCGACCAAATAGAGAGTTAAAACTTTGGTGAAACTGGCTTCTGATGGTAGATCCAAATCGTCCAAATACAAAGAAGGATACATCAAAACCTTTGTATGTAAATCTGTTAGTCATTCCAATTGCAAAATCAGCAACTGCAGAGCCCAGAACGACACGGTCTAAAGAATTAATTTTTCCGTCACCATTTGAGTCTTGGATTTTAATTTCACCAACTTTGTCGCCAAAGGTTGCCGCCAAATCCTTCTCGGATGTCTGCCAAATACCGATTTTTTTCAGATCATAAAATACGGTCAATGGTTGACCAATAAATCGACCTGCAGCAATGTCATCTCCATTTGGAAGGGATACAATTTTTTCTCTATTTCTAGTGAATATCATGTCCGTAGACCAAGTGAAATCTCCTCTTTCCACATTTAAAGTAGAAAGTGACAATTCAATTCCTCTATTTTGAGTCTCCCCAATATTGGTGGTAAATCCACCAAATCCAGTAGAATTTGGAAGTGGTTGAGGTGCTAGGAGGTCTGAGGTATTGGTAACATAGTATTCAATGGATCCAAAGACTCTGTCCTTGAAAATAGAAAAGTCAAAACCAGTGTTGAGTGTTGTTGATGTTTCCCATCTCAAATTAGGGTTCCCAATCGAACTGGGTCTATAGCCAAAAGCTGCCGTATTATCCCACGCATAAGATGTTCTACCCAATAAAGCTTGAGTCTGGTAAGGAGTAATCGCTTGGTTACCAATTGATCCATAACTTACTCTAAACTTCAATTGATTAATTACTCCGGAGTTTTTCAAGAATTCTTCCTGATGCAGGTTCCAACCGAAAGCCGCTGATGGGAAGAATCCAAATTTATTGTTTTCTCCAAATCGAGAACTACCGTCAGCTCTAGCAGATGCGGTCAACAAGAATTTTCCTTTGTAATCGTAATTGATACGTGCCATGTAGGAAAGCAATGCCCATTCTACCAAGTTGGTATTGGCTCCTGTAATTTGAGATGCATCACCTAATCTGTGGTATAGCTGTGATGGCGCAGGAATTCCCAACACACTAACGGATGTCTGTTGAAAACGATCTTGCTGAAAAGACTGCAAAGCCGTGAAATTCAAATTATGGTTTGAATTAAATGTCTTGGTATAGTTCAAGACGTTTTCCAAAGTGTAATTAAATTGGAATCGATCATCCACACTACCTGAAGCATCACCACCTCTTCGATCATTGGTTTGTGATCCAGTAAATCGTCCATTTCTTCTTACCGTGTAGTCTGGTCCAAAATTCACCCGATAAGTCAATCCTTTGGTTATTTCCCAATTCATGTAAATACTATTGAAAATTCTGGTTCTGGAAGTTTCATCTACAATTGCACCGGGAACTACTTCAGCGAATGGATTGGTCCGCAAACCATCAGAAGTAGGTAAGAAAATCAAGTTCCCTTGATCATCGTAGGGCTTGCCTAGGGGATTTTCCTGTAATGCACCACCAATAGGATTGAAATTCTCTCCATTTCTATTACTCATAGTGAAGAGGGTGGAGGTACCTATGCTCACCTTGTCTGTAATTTTATGATCCAAATTAATTCTGAACGTATAGCGGGTAAAATCTTGATTGATAATTACACCGACATCTTTAAAATAGTTACCAGATACAAAGAAGGTGGTTTTATCATTTCCTCCAGATACACCTATTTGATGACTTTGGATGTTTCCACCTTGCATTAGACCTGCTACATAATCCGTACTTCTACCAAGGCTGATACTTTCTAATTCCACAGGTTCAAAAAGTTTGGCATCAGCAGCTGCAGTGGCTGGTCCCTCAGGATAGGCTCCTGTCGCTCTTCGAGACTCTCTCTTGTATTCTGCAAAACTAGGGCCATCAAAAACCTCGATTCTACCCAATTCAGCAGAAGCTCCATAGTAAGAATCTAAGGAAACAATTGTTTTGCCTGCTCCACCTCGCTTTGTGGTGATCAAAACTACCCCGTTGGAACCTCTGGAACCATATATAGCTGTTGCGGATGCATCTTTCAATACTTCCATAGAGGTAATGTCCTGTGGGTTGATGTCCTCAAGCCCACCTACTGTAGGAATCCCATCAATTACATAAAGAGGCTCATTGGAAGCGTTGAACGAACGACGACCTCGAATACGCACTTGCGGTGCTGATCCAGGCTTTGAACCTGGTTGTACCACATCCACACCCGCAGCACGACCTTGCAGCGCCTGGCGCGCATCCGTGATTGGTAGTTCTTGGATTTCTTTGTTGCCTACAGAAGAAATTGCCCCTGTGAGCTGACTTTTCTTTTGGGTACCGTAGCCAACAACGATTACTTCATCTAAATTCGAAACGTCAGGCGTGAGTGCCAAATCAATTTTACTCCGACTTCCTACCGTTTCTTCTACGTTATTGTATCCAATAAAGGAGAAGACCAAAACACCATTAGCTGGTGCCGCTATGGAATATTTTCCATCTAAATCAGTAGTAGTGCCTCGGGTGGTACCTTTTAGTAGAATAGTTACACCTGGCAAAGGCGTGCCTGTTTCATCTACAACAGTTCCACTCACTTGCGTATCCTGAGCCTGCACGATTCCGGCAGTAAGGACTAGCATCAACACTACCGTGAGGTACGTGTAAAATTTTTTAAGCATAATAATTTGGGGTTAGTGTTAATGGATTGAATTAGGGATTAAAAATGTTTTCCTACTTATTTTACTTATCCAAAAGTTATGTATAAGAGCTTGCTTTGTCCAAATAATGGTTAGGCTGAATTACGGAATCGATTGCGAAAATTTAAGAGAGCACTTTTGAAATCCCACTAAATGCAGCTTTTAAATGAAAAAATATAGGTAATGTGTAGAAGAATGGTCCTCACTTAAACTTTTAAATGTATAGCCTTAATAATGTCAATGAACTTATGTGGGCTAACCACTGCAATCGATGACTGAAGGTAGTTGGGAGTCCATAAAATGCTTTGCTTCATGTCAAATGATATTTCTTGGGTTGCACTCAAAATACTGAATTTTGATTCTTTGCTTTTTTTCCAGTAAACCAAAAAAAGTTGGAAGTTCAATTCAATGAGCTTTACAAATTCTGTGGACGATTGTGCGCGGTGTTCAAGCTCCCATTGAGCCACTAGGTGGATTTTATAATTATTAAATGATTAGTCAAACACAAAAAAATAAAGTTGAACAAAACAAAGAGCCTGAAATACATTACATCTTCCAGGCCATTTGTAATTCTGTACTTGAGTGGTTGAATACCTTAAATCTGTGGTGGAGCCCAGCCTTTCTCATATTCTCGACTCCATAAAGCCATGGCTTTGGGGGAATTGAGGATGTGTCCATTTTTTGGATCACAAGTCAGGGATTCTCCAGTTCTGCTACTGATATTAGCCAAGTGACACAGTAAAGTAGATACCGCACCTTCCTCGATGGTTGAGTTTTGTTTTTCTGTTCCTCTCACGGCATTGAAAAAGTTGACAATGTGTAAGGTACTCATGTCACCCCCTCCACCTAGAGCGGTACCCCCTTCGTTGTTGGAGGCTAGATTGGATTTGGTTTCTTTTCCAGAACGATCGTGCAGTCGGTATCCACCACGATCTAAGTAGACTGTACCTTCTGATCCATAAATAATCGTTCCTCGGTCCGAGCCATAGGTTTTGTAGTTGTTTCGGCTTTTTCCATCCCACTGGATAACTTTTCCATCACCAAACTTGAATGTAGCATCCATGGTGTCGTACATGGTCCATCCATCTCCAGGATAGTGCATTTTTCCAGCTGCCACCGATACTTCAGAAGGATAGTTTACTTGTAGCGCCCAGCGGGCCACATCCAATTCGTGGGTTGCATTGTTACCTGTTTCGGCAGTACCGTAATCCCAGCCATACCAATGCCAATTGTAGTCCCAGGTATCGTGGAAATAAGGTTTCCGTGGCGCAGGACCCTGGAAAAGATCCCAATCTAAACCTGCTGGTGCGGCTTGTTGGACGGGGTTTGGAACCGCTCCTCGAGAGTTGCTGTAAAAGGCTTTGGCAAAGTATACCTCGCCAATTACTCCCTCATGGATGGCTTTGATGATATCCTTACTTTCGGGAGCAGAGCGTTGCTGGTTGCCCATTTGCACCACCTTATTGTATTTCTTCTGGAGCGCTACGAGTACTTCCCCTTCACGAGGGTTGTGAGAACAAGGTTTTTCTACATAAACATGCTTTCCTCTCTCTAGAGCTAGCCAGGTACCTGGTGCATGCCAGTGGTCTGGGGTGGCATTGATCAATACATCTACCTCTTTGTCATCCAAAACCTTGAAGATATTTTGCTCTTGCTTAGGTTGGTAGTCGATCCATTTTTCAAATTTCTTGGCGGTCTTGGGCATCTGAGACTGCATGGCATCGCAGAGGTACAGCAAATTGACATTGCTACTCTTCAAGCCGATAGGTTCGTAAAACGCGCCTACTCGTCGTCCCAAGCCCGCAATAGCTACATTAAGGCGATCGTTAGCGCCCACAATTCGTGCGTAGGATTTTGGGGAGAAGCTAAGTGATCCGAGGGCAGAAAATCCTAGTGTTAGCGCAGCACTTTTTTTGATAAAGGTTCTTCGGTTTGACTTCGACATGATTCAAAGGGTTTATTGACTTATTGGATGGTCTTTATTTTTATATTTTTATAGCTCACTTGATCTCCGTGATCTTGGAGAAGGATACGACCTTTTGGGGCCTCACCAAATCGATTCCAAACTGCGTATTTACTGATTGCAACTAGGTCGCGATAGGCTTGTGATCCTCTTTGGTATTCCAAAACTTTCACACCATTCAAGTAGTGCTCTACCTTATTGTCTGGATAAACGACCACTCTT
>SXYU01000229.1 GCA_005788235.1 Cytophagales bacterium | reverse complement strand
AGGCTCAGGTAAATTACTTTCATAGGAAGTCTAGTTTCTAAAGGAAGTATAAAAAGGTACTATAAGTTAAGTTATCTATAAATTATTCAAAACAGCTGCTTTTTAACCCACAATTAAACGCTGACCTGGCTTGATTTGGGTCGTATTCAGATTGTTCAATCGTTTGATTTGTTCAACGCTAAGCGAGTGCTTTTGTGATATCGTCCATAAAGAATCTCCTGGTCGGACGGTATAGATTTTTGAGGAGCGAAGATTATCTGAATTTAGCGCGACGGGTTTCGAACTGGAAAGGGTGGAATTGGAGTGGATGATAAGAATTTGCCCTTCCTTGATCAAATTTGAGCCAAGATTATTCCACTGCTTAATTTGAGTAAGCGTCACTCCATGTCGATTGGCAATTGTGCCAAGAGCATCGCCAGACTTTACTTTGTAGGAAATTCTTGAGGAGGTCTGCTGAGTACCGCTCCCCTCAGTACCTGTTCCTACCTGGCTGGTGGAAGCCACTAGGATAGGTGCTGCTTTGGATAAGGAGTCACTTATCCAGGCCAAGTTTTCCTTAATAAAAAATACTTTTGATTTTGGAATTCTTATGGACATAGCACGATGAGATTCTGGGACTTTCCCTTGTTTTATCGAAGGATTCAGTTTCTCTAAATCTTTCAAACAAACTGCTGTAAGTGAGGCCAGAGTCTTGAGATTAAAGGGTTTATCAAAATTCAGCTGTTCATACTCCATTGGATAGCTTGGTTCTTCTAAGTGCAAGTTGTGCTCCTCAAGGTGATTGAGTATGTAAAGCATGGCTTGAAATTGCGGAACATAACTGCGTGTTTCTTTGGGTAGGTAATCATAAATTCCCCAAAAAGTGTTTTTGCCCCCAGAATTTCGAATTGCTTTTCGCACATTGCCTGGACCACAGTTGTAGGCAGCTAGAGCTACCTCCCAATTTCCAAACATTTTATAGAGTGCTTTGAGGTATTTTGCCGCAGCCTCAGTGGATTTTTCTGGATCCATCCGGTCATCAATATCTGGATTTACCTGCATACCATACTCTCTTCCAGTAGCAGGCATAAATTGCCAAAGCCCCATCGCACCCACCCGCGACTTGATTTTTGGATCCAAACCTGATTCAATAATGGAGAGGTGTTGAATTTCTACCGGCATGCCATGGGCTTTCATGGTTTCTTCATACATCGGAAAAAACTGCTCTTTCCGTGCCAAGACCATTTTCATGTAATCACGATTTCGTACAGTGAAGTATTGAATAAAAGAAAAAACACGGTCATTTAACTCAAAATCCATATCCAACTCCATCTTCTCGATTCGGCCGGCTACTTCTTCGTAGGTAAAATCAGGAATATACTCGTAATGATAGTTCGGTAATACAACCTCTAGCTGTCCTGAATTCGAGGTGCTTCTTTCTTGAGAAAATGCCTGAGTATTTAAAAAAAGGAAACTAGCAATAGTCCCTAGAAATATTCTGAAAATAATATGCTTCATCACGTGCTAATTTAATGTCAAGGTACTTAAATAGTGACCAAAGGCATACAATTCTGCTTCTTTAAAGGAGTTTGCAATCACCTGAAGTCCTATAGGCATCCCTGAATCATCTTTCCCATTAGGAATAGACAAGGCTGGAACTCCCGAGACAGAAGCCTGAACTGTAAACAAGTCCTCCAAGTACATTGCGACTGGATCACCCCCATGTTCCCCAAATTTAAAAGCTGTTGTTGGGGTAGTAGGGAGTAAAAGGTAGTCAAAATCTGTTAATAAATTGGCAGTAAGGTCTCTGATTATTCGTCGAACCTTTTGAGCCTTAGTGAAATAGGCATCGTAGTAGCTGGCTGAAAGCACGAAGGTCCCAAGCATAATCCTTCGTTTGACTTCCTCACCAAATCCTTCGCTTCGGCTATTCTTGTAAAGCTGCTCTAAATTTTGTGCCTCAGGGCTTCGATAGCCATATTTCACCCCATCAAATCGAGCTAAATTTGCGCTTGCCTCTGCAGTAGTCAAGATATAGTAGGTAGGAAGTACATACTTCAATTGAGGGAAGTCAACTTCTTGAACTTCATATCCTTCGGTTTTTAGCTTTTCGATTACCTCCAAGGTATTGCGCTTGATTTCTGGTTGCAAAGCCGGAGCATGCAATGCCTCTTTCAAAACCGCAATTTTTAGGGATCGTTTTGGGAAATCAAGCTTGCTGTAGGGCTTTACCTCCTCCTTTGAGGAAGTACTATCTTTTTCGTCGTAGCCTGCGATAATCTCAAGAATTAAGGCATTGTCTTTTACAGTAGATGAAAAAACCCCGATAGTATCAAAGGAAGAAGCATAAGCAATTAGACCCCAGCGGGAGACTCGAGAATAGCTTGGTTTCATACCAACAACGCCCGTAAATGCAGCTGGCTGACGAACGGATCCTCCGGTATCTGATCCCAAGCTGACTGTACATAAGTTGGCTTGAACGGCTACGGCCGACCCCCCAGACGATCCTCCCGGAACACGGGTGAGATCTAGTTCTTGGTACACTTTGCCATAGGCAGAATGCTCATTGGAGCTGCCCATGCCAAATTCATCGCAATTTAGACGGCCGATAACGATGGCATCCTCATTAAGGAGTCTTTGAACTGCAGTTGCAGTAAATTGGGAGATGTAGCCTTTTAGGATGTTGGATCCAGCAGTAGAAGGATGTCCTTCGTAATTGAGTACATCCTTGATGCCAACAATCATTCCTGCAAGCTTTCCAGCAATTCCCTGGCTAATTTTCTCATCAACTAGGGCTGCACGCTCAAGAGCGGATTGGGCAAAAACTTCGACGAAGGCGTTGAGATGCGCCTTCGTCTGAATATTTTGTAAGTAATACTTTACAATCGATCGACAATCGCTTTCGCCATTCTTCAAGGCGAATTGGATTTCGTCGAAGGAACGATACTTTTCCAAAAGATTGGGAATGAATTACTTTTTCTTATCCTTCATACCTTCTTCAAGGTCGTTTTGGATATCCTTGGTAGCGTCTTTGAATTCACGAATTCCACGGCCTAGTCCACGTGCTAGCTCAGGGATTCTTTTTGCACCAAACAAAAGGAGGATCACAAGAATGATGAGGATTAATGAGCCTCCACCAATATTTTGAAGAAAACCTAAAGTAGTCATAATGTTGTGCGTTTAAAGTTACAATTACAAAGATACAAGTATAGATCGCTTACCCAAGTAGATCAAGTCTAGATGCAAATCTTTTTTATGAATGTAAGATTTTTTAACCTATTTGGTGCTAATCCAGGTTGT
>SXYU01000228.1 GCA_005788235.1 Cytophagales bacterium | reverse complement strand
TATCCAAATAATCCAATGATAATACCTAACATATTGATAGCTAGATCATTTAAATCAAAGCTTCGGTTGGGGATTAGGTGTTGAGCGGTTTCTAAACAAATGCTTGGGATGAAAGCCAATAGCATGAAATTTAGCCAAAACTGCTTTTTCCTCCAATCTCTAACTTTTTTGTAAACACCAACACCTGAACCAAGGTAAGCCAATACAAAAAAGATAATGAAATGGATGATTTTATCTTGAAAACTAACTACAGATAGATCAGGTAAGGCGGTTCCTGGAGTAAGCATGGCAAGGCAACAGGCAATCAACCATGCTCCATACCAGACTTTTCGACTCATGCTAATTTATTCTCCAATAAGATCCTTGTAGGATGCTGCATCCAAAAGATCTGCTGGAAGAGCTCCAGTAATTTTGACTTTAACCATCCAACCGTCAGTGTAGGGAGCATCGTTGACAAGCTCAGGAGAGGATTCCAATTCACCATTGAATTCAAGAATTTCTCCTGTAACCGGCATAAATAAATCAGAAACAGTTTTTACCGCTTCTACAGTCCCGAATACTTCTCCTGCTTCAATAGTTTCGCCTAGGGTTTCTACTTCCACATATACGATGTCTCCCAACTCTTTTTGAGCAAAGTCAGTGACGCCAACGGTAGCAATATCTCCATCGATTTTGACCCATTCGTGGTCTTTGGTGTACTTAAGTTCAACTGGAAAATTCATGATGATTTTTTTAATTCTCTCAAAATTAAAAGTATTCGGGAGAGATTGAAACCTATTGAGATAAATTAAATCTCAATTGCCCTCCAAAAGCAGTATTTGATCTTCTGTAGGCGGTGGTTACGCGAGGATCATTTACCGTTCGCTCAAAATATAGTGTCAAATTCAAGCTTCGATTAATTACATAACTGAGGGTGGGCCTAAATTGGAAGTTAAAATTTCCATTTGTGACAGTTGCTTTTTCTTCTATTTTTCGTTGCACCTGTTGGGTGTTGCCTACCTTTGTGTCCAGACGCATTTGTAGATCATTCTTTAAAATCTTCTGCTGTCCACTGATTTTAAAGGGAATTTTTACTCCTGCTTTGGTATAGGAGAGTGTCAATCCAAAATCACTGCTAGATTGCTCGGTGATTTGGGAGTTGGAGAAATTCAAGCCCAAATTGCGCTCTCTGTTGTAGTTCACAGCAATATTCATGCGCTGTTTTGTCAAGACATCCACGCCAATAAGTGGAGCAAATCGTTCGGTCAACACGACCTGATTCAAAATGTATATTGGGATAAACTGTCCTTCTAGATTGGTGAGGTTGGGACGTTGAATCTGTTGTAGGGTATTAAATAACTCCAAGCCTTTTTGGTATTGCAGGGAATTGGAGAAATTACTCACATCGTAGGTCGAGCTGTAGGCATGGGTCAGGTTAATGCTACTGAAAAGATCGCTAAGCCCTTTCAATCGAGATAGCCCTCGGTAATCCATTCGCCAGTTTGGTAAAGGTGTTTTTGGAAATGGATTCAAATTAGCAGTAGAAGGATCTTGGCCTCGATAGGCAGCCAAGAAAGAAGGGATCAAGATGTCCTGACCATTGATGGGAAATTCCCCAGCTGTAGTAGCTTGTTGATCTAGGCGTTGTTTGAAAATGGCCCTAAAATTCTCAAAGTCGGTAAATAAAGCAGATTCGTTTTGGTCGTTATTTTTTCTAAATGTGGTTCCAATTAAGACGGTGGAGATGCTGTAAGATCCCATGCGACTTGGACTCAGTGACTCGAAATTACCCGGACTTGCGATACTGTTTCTAAAGATTTCACTGTAATCTCCAATTTCTCGTTTGTTAGCCTCTAAGGTTATTCTAAAATCACGAATAGGTTCTGCTAAGCCCTTTATGGAGAGATTTATGGCCCTATTTTGTTGAAAACTCTGAGTCAACTCAGGGCTAGGAGCCATATTTCCATTTTGCCCGAGCTGGTAGCGAAGAATTGGGTTTTGGCTCCCAAACACAAAAGCCCATCCAGGGTTTTCCCAGGCTCTATCCATACCTAGTAGCCCTGTATTGGGCATGTATCCAGGCAGGAATGTCCCCTCAATGATGCCGTAGTTGAAGGTGACTTCCTTCAGTAACATCGCTAACTTAAGGATGCCTCGCGTCAAAGGTGTACCGATTGTATCACTAGCATTTGTACTTGCTCTACCAGGGATACTCGGTCGGCTGGGAGCGTTGATTGCAGCGAGCGACTTACTTTTGTTGTACAGCTTGATTAAATCCAATTTGCCCGATAGGGTTTGCTCCCTCGTATTTTGGATCACATTACCCAGAGTATCTCGCTGCCCAATAGCACCTGTCTGCCAGGTGTAGGTGCTCAGGTATCTGTAGTCGGTTTGAATCCAGTCGGTGATCGGAAGTTTGGCAAAAGGTAAGGTGTAATTGATCGTGGCGGTATGGTTGTAATTAGTCGCACGGCCAAAGCGGAAAAAGTTGGCTTTGACAGAATCAATCTTTACTTGTGAGTCTAGATCGCCCTCGGGTTCATCCACGACCGCTGCTGCACTGGCTGCGAGTTCGGCTCGTAAACTAGAAGACAGATCCCAATTGATGTTGAAAGAGCGATTCATAAAGAAGGACTTCTGAAACAAGGGGTCAACCCCTGAAGTGCTGAGTTGGTCATTCCGGTATTGAGACCTTGTAAATCTTCGATCGACATCCATTCGCGCCAACAGTAGCGTAGGAGATAAGTTGAGGTTAATGTCCTTGATGAGCTTGAGGTAGGGGCTAGTCATGCCCTCAGACTTTTCAAAGGGGGCGATCTTTAGCTCCTTGGGTTGGTAGCTGTAGGTCACATTTCCTTTGTTTGTTTTGAAGTTGTAGCTCTGCAGCTGTGCATTGGTCTGTGTTACCGTACCCGTGGCATAGGAAAAAGCCAAATTGGATAGATCGTAAATACGGCTCGGTGATTCCTGATTTTTCTTCAGTTTTCGGACATTATTCAAACTGACATTCTTTCGAGACAATTGATCCAAAGCGATATCTTGATACGCATCTTTGTCAGTGGTGTTTGCAAACTTTTCTAAAGCTACTTCAAAGGGTACGTCCGGGTTTAGCGGGTCGTATTCAGGTCTAGTAGATGAGTTTTCAACTGAAAAATAAAGCGGAATACTTACTCCTAGCGCCTTGGGAAGGAGCTTGTCCACTTCCACATTGGTGGAGATGTCGTAATTGGTGGTCGCTTGGCGGCTGCGTTGCGAAAGTTTGGTTTCTAAGCCTCCAAACCCAATGGAATTGTGACGAATGGACGCGGATACTACTGCTATATCGGCAATCTTGGTATTCAGGTAAGCATTCGCTGCCCAGCCATTCGTTTTGGTAAATCCAGTCACTCGGAGTTCATTGGCCCACAGACAAATGCTCTTGGAGGACCCGATGCCTTTGCCTGGATTTCGGACACCGATCATCATCCCTTGTACCTGGTTGAGCTCCGGTCTGCCCATCACCGTTACCTTGTATTGGCGAATTTTTTTACTGAAAGGGAGGGTCAATGGGGATTGGGTATTGTCTCGGTCTGCCTTTATGCCTACGATTTCCTGAATGGCAATGTCAATTTCGTTCTCCTCAGGCCATACGATTCGTGGGTCATTGCTTCCCAAGGAAGAAATTTTTAAGGGAACCTCAATCTCATAGTAGTTGTCGGTGTAGTCTGTTCCCAATCTCAAGAAAGCAGATACTTCTCCATCCCGTGCATCTTCACTATTGGCATGGAAAAACAATTTGATTCGCTCGTACTGCACCAAGTCAATGTTGATGTTTTTGAATACGGCTCTGGCATCCTTG
Organism: Cytophagales bacterium; assembly: GCA_005788235.1. GTDB lineage: Bacteria > Bacteroidota > Bacteroidia > Cytophagales > Cyclobacteriaceae > Algoriphagus. The sequence continues at coordinate 8,868 of SXYU01000228.1, read as the reverse complement.
GGGGCCAAATCTTCCACGCAAAGGCGGAGGGATTGTTCATTGAGTCTACGCTCAATTACGGAGGTATTGTCCCGATCCCGCTGAATTCCAGGAGGCAATACATAAGGACTTGAAGTCGCACTGCCCTGCGCATTTTGCTCAATGTTTACCACATCTACTGTAAGATTGGAGTTATCAGGCTCGGGTAGTTCAAAAAATCCACGTTCAAAGAGCGACTCTTGGAAGGCTCTCCATTGGCTTCCCACCATTCTAAATTCAGCCATTCGTAGCACTACCGGTTGTTGAAAGTCGGTGAGGTAAGTTCGTATCCATCGGATAGATTTGAATCCGGAGATATCGCCTTGAACTCGATCCGGCTGGCGCACTGGAATACGGAACAAGTACCAGTTGACTTGCTCTCCACCTTCTGTGTGGGTCACTTGATCCACGATGTAGTTGTTGCCTACCTTAAGTTGACCAGGACGAAGATCGATTTCGTACTCGTAGTAATTTTCGAGCTCGTTGATGGTATTGTCGGAGTTTAGGTCTTCGTTGTCGGGCACGTTAGTTCCCGATGGGGTATAAGGGAGATTTTGGTCTGCGGAAATAGGGGTATTCCCCTCATTTCCATTGATTTTTTTGTAGCGCTCCAGAATTTTGGTGTTGGCTTGGTCAAATTTCGAATCCAGGTAGTACTGAAATCCATCAGCAGAAACATCCTGTGTCAGTGCATTTTTCGCAGCAGGAGAGATGCTGAGTCGATCCAAAAATCGCCCTTTGAAATAGCTGGCTTCGTCTTCATTTTTGAGTCCGTCAAATCCCACATCTTGATTGACCCGAGCACTGGCCGAGTTGTCAAATGCAGGCAGCAAAAACTGCTGACGTGTAATTCTACCCCATTCGTTTGCAGCCGTTTCTGCAGGATTACCGTCTGCAGGTAGGCCATTTTCAAATGCATGGCTTCCATCTTTGATGACATCTTCAGAAATATCTCCAAGGTTTAAGAAAAGTTTTCCTCCAGTGGTATTGTTTTGGTTGAAAATTCCATCCAGCACTTTCCCATTTTCCCCGGTCAGAAAGGGGTCCATCATCCAAAATTCCACATACTCAATATTGGTTCGGTCAAAATCTACTTCGGTAGTGATCGCTCGGGTCACCCCTCCGTAGTTTTGCCTCGGATTAGGCAATAATCCTGCTGTGGTCAACCCCGGGTTGTAATTGTACATGCCTCGCTCCTGAGGAAAAAAAGCCAGTTCAAACAGCGGTTGCGGAACAAGAATTACCTCCCGGTCTTGATTTTTGAAAATCTCCTGAGGAATCACCCGCCTTACATAGTGGTTTCGACGATCTGGAGCAGTGATGTTGGTAGGCACACCTGGCCCCCCATCTCTGTAAAAAATATTATCAATGTTGTACCATGCCAAACGTGCGCGACGGTAGCCACTTCCGAGATTGTCCTCGGTTTGGTTGCTTAGGTCAAATCGGTTGTCCGCCGTTTTTGGGGTGGAAGCCAACTTCCAATTTTGATTTGCTTGAGCGCCTAGATAAAAAGGAGTGACGGCAGCTTCAAAATCATCAATGTAGGAGGCTGCATCTCCACTTACGGTATTGGAAGTTCCCGGAATGAGGTGTGCAAACTCTGCATTAAACTGTACGAGTGATTTTTCCTTTGTATCGGTAAAGGGTAGCGCATCGGCCAACTTGGTTAAAAAACGGGATTCACTATTGTAGTTGACATCTAATCCCCACAGGCTATTTCGGAGCGTTTCATTGCCCGTAGCAATTCGAGATACATTGGGACGCTCGTTAAGGAATAGGAAGGTGCCTCCAAGGGTCAATTTTTTATTGGCGATGTAATCCAATCGCGTACCGAGTAAACTTCTGGTTTGAAACGAAACTAGGTCTGCTTTCTCAAAGCTGACATTGATTTGTTTGCCAGATTGGAGGATGGCGTCGTTGATGATTACAAGTCGGCCTATGTTGTAATCTATGGTGAAGTCTACTCCTTCAGTGAGTGGAATATTCCCTGCTTGCACCGTCACTGATCCTGGTGAGATATTTAAGCCAGGAAGTTGGATTTCGCTTGCTGAACCAGCCGTAAGCCGACCCTTTATAAAGAATTTGTTGAGCCGCGTGACTAGCTCAGCATCTGCCTGCGTAGTTTGGTAGAGTGTATCGTAGACGTATTTTTCTTGAAGCACGCGCTCATCAGGGTTGAATTTTCGTGCAAGGTTCGATCCAAAAGGCTCCAGGACCGGAAAGATGAGTAGCCCTCGGTCGGAGAGCATTGTAATTCCTTCCACAAAATCAAAGTTCCCATCCGGGGCAGGATCGTTTTGGGGGTTTAAGTTGTCCAAACCGGTCAGGCGAATTAAGGGGATGTCCTTAAGCTTGGCCCCTTCAAGTAGCGAGGGATTGTCTAATCCGGTGCGGTCGTCTCGGTAGATCACTTGCAATTGAAATCCATCTCTTACTACTTGGCTTGCATTCAGACTGTAGACGTTTTTCATCATCAAATCCCATGTAGGCACTCGGGTATTGATGCGTGCAGGACGTAGGAGTTTTAAAAAAATCAACTCATCTTCTCTACGGGATTGGTAGTCTTCGGTCAGTTCACCCACTTTGAATACTTGCCCATTGTAGGTGTATTCGTAGGAAACTGCAATAACTTCGTCATTTTGCAACCTTCGGAAGAGGGAAATGAATCCCAGCTGTCCGTTAAAAAAGTATTCGGTTTGGTCTAGCTTTCGAGCTCCATTGATCTGTTCAAAGTCTACTCCTTTTTTTATTCCTAGGTCTCCCTCCATGGCTCGAGCTCCAGAATCAAAGGGCCTAAATGCTGGACTTCCACTGATACTTGCATACAGTCGGTTGGCTCCATTGTTGGCAGGGCTAGTAGCAGTTCCTGGTCCAATGGCTGGATTTTTTGAGTTGAGCAGTACTTTTCCTTCACCCAGATCCATAAATGCAGCAAAATTCCGAAGGGTTTCGGTGTTCGTTGCTCGATTCATTACATACACCTCCACACGTGTGATGTTGACTCCAGAGGTCACTTGAGGAAGCCCTTTGAGCCAGCGTTCGTAATTTTCCCGAAAGAAGTGACTGAGAAAGAAGTGACGGTTTTCGTCGTATTTGGAACCTTGGATATCAAATGCTCGACCCTGCCCATTTGCATCAATGACTAAGTTGTCCCGTCTGCCTCGTTGGGTGGAGGCTACAGCAGTGACATTGAGTTTACCAAATTTCATTTCTGTTTTGACGCCAAAGAGGTTTTGGGCACCTTGGATGAGGCGATTTTGAATGGGCAAACTCACATTCCCGAGTTCAATGGATTGAATGATGTCTTCATCAAATCCATCGTATTCTAGCTTGAGTTGATTTTGAAAATCAAAGGAGTTGTTGGAGTCAAAATTGGCCCCAATCTTAAGTTTCTGACCTAGATTTCCATTGACAGCCATTTGGATTTGCTGTTGAAAATTAAAATTCCCATTTTTTTGCTGGCGGATAGGAATCGTGGGGTTGTCAATACGTCTGAAAATAGCCCCAAAGTCCAGGTTGACATAGCCTGTAGGAATGATGTTGATGGAATCACCACCAAAGATGCGGTCAAAGGTAGGACTCATGGTAATGGGAGGAATGAGCCTTCGGCCTTCAACGGCACTTTCACCATCTATTCCTCGAGAGCGAGTTTTCCAATAGTCTTGCCTGACTTGGAATTCTTGCAGTTGTGCGAATTTGTCAAACTCGTATTCCTGTTGATTTCCTAGTCGGGTGCTATCTAGTTGGTCTACTACCTGATATTTCAGGGTAGAGTCCATCAAGACCTGAACCTCTCTGTTTATTAGAGAACTAGGAAAAAAAGGAGATTTTTGCGTTAAAAAAGGATTTCGATAGGGATAGAGGGGGGCGGTTCTCCTTGTTTGCCAAAGCAAAAAGGAGGGGGCCAATCTCCGCTCATTTAACGAATCAATCCGTGACTTAGGGTTAGTTGTTTGTTGGGCGTGAAGGCTACTGATGGGAAGGAAGTTAAGGAACAATCCAAGGAGGATGGTAATCTTCCCAATTGGATTTTTAAAAAAAATAAGTAAGTCCTGAACCCTCAATTCAGTGGAAATTAAGAAGTTTTTAACGATGCCTTAATGAGCTCTTCTAAGGAGATAGTTCCACCACTCTTTTTGAGTACCAGGGCAATATTTTTCTCTGCCACAGCTTTTGGAAAACCTAAAGTGACTAGAGCTTGTAACGCTTCTTCTCTGATTTTATTGCCTTCATTTAGAAATCCTAAAGGAACGGTAATTTCTCCACTTCCTGATTTTCCAACCTTGTCTTTCAGTTCCAAGATGATTCGCTGGGCAGTTTTGGTTCCAATTCCTTTGACTGCTTGTATTGTAGCTACATCACCTGAAAGAATAGCCTGTTCGATTTCAGAGCTTGTCAAGGAGGATAGGATCATAAGTCCTGTACTTGGGCCTACTCCATTGATAGAAATAAGTAGAAGAAAGAGTTTTTTTTCTAGTTCTTCTTTAAATCCATAAAGGGTATGGGCATCTTCTTTGATGTGCAGGTAGGTAAGGAGTCGCAGCTGCTCCTGGTCCTTGATGGCGGAGTAAGTTTGCAGGGATATTTTGACATGGTAGCCAATTCCCCCTACATCGATAAGTACGTAGGTTGGGTCTTTGTGAACTAGTTTTCCATTGAGGTAATCTATCATAAGCTTTCGTTGCTGGATTGGGCATCCACTACGGCGATGGCTACCATATTGACGATTTCACGGATGGAGCTTCCTAGTTGTAAAATATGAACTGGTTTATTCATCCCCAATAGGATAGGGCCGATTGCCTCTGCGTTTCCTAGTTCAGCCAAAAGCTTGTAAGCAATGTTTGAAGAAGCCAAATCAGGGAAAATGAGTGTGTTGACTTCTTTTCCTTTTTGGGAAAGGGCAGAGAAGGGATAGATTTCCTTTTGAATTTCTTGGTTTAGTGCCACATTGGCTTGCATTTCCCCTTCGATGATTAAATCTGGATATTTTTCTTTCGCCAGTGCAGTAGCTTTTGACATTTTTGAGGGGATATCTCCCTGAGCAGAACCAAAATTGGAATAAGAGAGAAGTGCGATCCGTGGCACCATATTAAAAAACTTTACTGCTGTAACGGTGAGTCCAATGATGTCAACAAGTTCTTCAGCGGTAGGATTGAGATTGACTGTTGCATCCGCAAAGAAATAAGGGCCTCGAGGGGTATTCATGATGTACATCCCTGCTACACGATTTATGCCTTTTTTCACTCCAATCGTTTGGAGTGAGGGTAAAATGGTCTTCGGATAATCTCGGGTGAGGCCAGAAATAAAGCAATCTGCTTCTCCTGTTTCCACCATTAAAGCACCGAAATAGTTTCGTTCCTTCACCAATCGGTTGGCTTCCGTTTGCGTCATTCCTTTGCGCTGTCTTTTTTGAGCAAGGATTTTCCCAAATTTTTCATTCAGCTTGCGCTCTTTTAGTGGGTCAATAATGCTGACGCTCTCTAAGTCTAAGGAATTTTCTTCGATTAGCTCTAAGATGCGTTGGCGGTTGCCCAACAAAATAGGCACAGCGATTTTTTCGTCTCGAATTTGTTGTGCGGCTTTTAAAATCTTAAGGTTGTCTGCCTCTCCAAAAACCACTCGTTTTGGATCTTTTTTGGCTCTACCGATGACGATAGACATCAAGCGCTCGTCAATCCCAATTCGTTTTTGGAGCTCCACTTCGTAAGCGTCCCAGTCGGTAATGATTTTTTTTGCTACTCCAGATTCAATGGCTGCCTTTGCTACAGCAGGAGCAATGGTAGTGATGAGGCGAGGATCTACAGGTTTTGGAATCAAATAAAGTCTTCCAAAGCTGAGATTGCTTTCACCATAGGCTTTGGTGACAATTTCTGGGACTGGTTCTTTGGCAAGCTTGGCAATTGCTTTTGCTGCGGCAAGCTTCATTTCCTCATTAATTGTTGTAGCACGCACATCCAAGGCACCTCTAAAAATGTAAGGGAATCCCAAGACATTATTCACTTGGTTTGGATGATCTGATCTCCCAGTAGCCATGACCACATCTTCGCGTGCCGCAAGGGCTATTTCATAGGCGATTTCAGGATCTGGGTTGGCAAGTGCAAACACAATTGGGTTTGCTGCCATAGATTGGATCAAATCAGGAGAGATGATATTGCCTGCAGAAAGCCCAAGAAATACATCTGCACCAGGCATGGCCTCGGCGATGGTATGGAAGTTTTGAGTGGTAGCAAACTCGACATGCTCTCCAACTAATCCTGGACGATCGGTACGGAGTACTCCATCCTTGTCGCAGACTACGATGTGCTCTTTTTTGACGCCTAAAGTTAAATAAAACCGAAGGCAGGATATGGCAGCTGCACCCGCGCCGCTGACGACAATGCGGATATCTTCTATCTTTTTCTCAACCAGCTCTAGGGCATTTAGCAATGCTGCTCCAGTGATGATGGCTGTTCCGTGCTGGTCATCGTGCATTACTGGGATTTTCATCTCTTGCTTGAGCGTCTGCTCAATTTCAAAGCATTCGGGAGCTTTAATATCCTCTAGGTTGATGCCTCCAAAAGTGGGCTCTAGGGATTTGATAATTTGTATTAGTTTTTTTGGATCTTTCTCATCTATTTCCAAATCAAAGACATCAATACCAGCAAATTTTTTAAAAAGGACTGCTTTTCCTTCCATCACGGGCTTTGATGCTTCGGGACCGATATCACCCAACCCGAGGACTGCGGTACCATTTGAAATGACCGCCACCAAATTACCTTTGGCGGTGTATTTGTACACATTTTCTACATCTGCAGCAATTTCATTGCAAGGCTCAGCTACTCCGGGGGAATAGGCTAGCGCAAGATCCTGTTGGCTGGAAACAGGCTTGGAAGGAATCACTTGGATTTTCCCAGGAGAGCCTTGGCTATGGTAGTTTAATGCGTCTTCTTTTCTGATTTTAATCGCCATAAATGGGTGGTATAAGCTGGGTTTATAATCCCGTTTTTTCATTCCAACTCACGTTGGTGTTGAGTAAAACAGTCTGAATCTCTCGCAAAGCATCTGCGTGGAGTTCGTTCGGAAAGTATACAAAGCCTTCCATATAATACAATTTCCCTTTCTTCTCATCAATCATCAAATAGCCCAAGTAAGTTCCCCCCATACTGAGGTCGTTGGTCTTCCAAGTACCCCGTATTTCAACTGTAAAATTATCATTAATCACCATGTTTCGGAAAACGGGTGGGATTTGTTTTTCACTTGTCATAAAGGAGTTGGGGTCCTCTGGATCTCCAAAAATATGGCTCTTCGCAATTGAATCTCGCAGCTGAAGAATATTTTGCGGAAAGGTTTGTTCTTCACTTTTGTAGTCTTCTACATGGAAAAATATGCTGATATCTGGCCGATTTTGTGTCGGGGTTGGTTGTCTCAACCAAAGAAAACCAGGGACAGATTTTGCGATTTGGTAAGAAACAGGAGGCATAATTTCTATACCTAGGTTTTTGCGCCCGTCACTTTGAGCAGTTGCGTTTTTCCGGGCCAAAAGGGCCTTCGCTAATCGGTCTCTTTCTCGGACCTCGAAAAGATTTTGAAGCTGATCCTTGTGTTTACGAAGGTTTGCAATTAACTCTTTTTCATTGTTTCCAAATAAATAGAGTACTTCTTGGCCCTGTGCAAACTCATCTTCCATCCGCATCGAATAAATGCTTGGGTCAGCGGCAGCTTTGGCTTTGGATTCGGTTGTAAATTGGGCATTAATCACTTGGCTTCCTCCTCGCTTATCATCAAAGGTGGTGACATAAACAAGGTTAGTATACATTTTTAGCATCCTTGTCATTGCGCGTGGATCGACACGATGCACTTTGAAAAGCGATTCAGAGCGAATCATTCCCGGTAGATCTGCTTCAAAAATTGCGCGAAGCTCATCACCAACAGGTCCTGCCCATTTTGTAGAATCGATAGCTAGGACTATTTCGCCTATTGAACCTCTCGCCTTAGGCTTAGAGCTGCTAGAATCAGCACCTTCTTCGCAGGAGAACAGGAATAGGCAACACAAGGAAAGGAGGCTCAGGTAAATTACTTTCATAGGAAGTCTAGTTTCTAAAGGAAGTATAAAAAGGTGGTATAAGTTAAGTTATCTATAAATTATTCAAAAACAGGTGTTTTTTAACCAACAATTAAACGCTGACCTGGCTTGATTTGGGTCGTATTCAGATTGTTCAATCGTTTGATTTGTTCAACGCTGAGCGAGTGCTTTTGTGATATCATCCATAAAGAATCTCCTGGTCTCACGGTATAGATTTTTGAGGAGCGAGGATTGTCTGAATTCAGCGCGATGGTTTTCGAACTGGAAAGGGTGGAATTGGAGTGTATGATAAGAATCTGCCCTTCCTTGATCAAATTTGAGCTAATATTATTCCACTGCTTAATTTGAGTAAGCGTGACTCCATGTCGATTGGCAATTGTGCCAAGAGCATCGCCAGACTTCACTTTGTAGGCAATTCTTGAGGAGGTCTGCTGAGTACCGCTCCCCTTAGTACCTGTTCCTACCTGGCTGGTGGAAGCCACTAGGATAGGTGCTGCCTTGGATAAGGAGTCACTTATCCAGACCAAGTTTTCCTTGATAAAAAATACTTTGGATTTTGGAATTCTTATGGACATCGCACGATGAGATTCTGGGACTTTCCCTTGTTTTATCGAAGGATTTAGTTTCTCTAAATCTTTCAAACAAACTGCTGTAAGTGAGGCCAGATCCTTGAGATGAAAGGGTTTATCAAAATTCAGCTGTTCATACTCCATTGGATAGCTTGGTTCTTCTAAGTGCAAGTTGTGCTCCTCAAGGTGATTGAGTATGTAAAGCATGGCTTGAAATTG
>SXYU01000227.1 GCA_005788235.1 Cytophagales bacterium | reverse complement strand
TGGGAGGTCGTAGGCAGAGCCTTCCTTGCGCAGGTCTGCAGGAGCTAGATTGACCACGACCCGCTGCCGAGGCATGCGGTAGCCAAAGTACTTGAGTGCCGATTCCACGCGCTGCTGGGATTCTTTAACTGCGGAGTCGGGGAGTCCCACCATAAAGAAGTTGGTTCCCTGGCCCACATTGACCTCGATGGTGATGAGGTTGGCGTCCACACCGGAGACGGCGCTTCCAAAAGTTTTTGCAACCATGATAGAGTTAAAAAAATTGTAAGTACGAATATAGCCTATTTTACAAGGGATTCGGTGGAGGAGTCAAAATTTTGAATGGTAATTTTGGAGCCCTCCTAAGGAGTCCTCGCCATTGGAGCAATTTCCAGTTGAAAGTCTACACCGACTGGATAGTGGAGAGTTTCTGGTAGAGGCCTTCTTGGGCAATCAACTCCGCATGGGTACCTCGCTGCACAATTTTGGCTTTATCGATCACCAAGATTTCATCTGCATGCTGGATGGTGCTGAGGCGGTGTGCGATGACCAGTGTGGTCCTGCTGCTCATCAACTTGGTGATGGCCTCTTGTACGAGCAGCTCAGATTCGGAGTCAAGTGCGGAGGTGGCCTCATCCAAGATCAACACGGGAGGATTTTTCAGTACCGCTCGAGCGATGCTTAGTCGCTGCCGCTGCCCACCGGAGAGTTTGGATCCCCGGTCGCCTATATTGGTTTGGTATCCCTGTTCCAGTTTGCTGATAAACTCATGGGCATTCGCAATTTTTGCAGCCTCCATGACCTGTGCTTCCGTGACTCCATCGATGCCAAAGGCAATGTTGTTGAAGACGGTATCATTGAACAGGATGGATTCTTGGGTGACGATTCCTAGTTGGCTTCTCCAGGTAGCGGTAGCAATGTCTTTGAGGTCGATGCCATCCACCAAGATTTGTCCGGAACTTGGGTCGTAAAATCGGGGCATCAAATCGGCTAAGGTAGATTTTCCTCCGCCTGAAGGGCCAACGAGTGCGATGGTCTTTCCTTTTTCTAGGGTGAAGTTGATTTGGTCCAGTACCTTGTTCTCTCCATACGCAAAGCTGACGTTCTTGTAGTCGATTTGCTTGCTAAATCTAGGAAAGGGTTTTGGATTTGTTGGAGAAGGAAGTTGATTGGCCGTATCAACTACCTCAAAAATTCGATCTGCGGAGGCGATGCCCCGCTGGATTGTGGAAACGGCACGGGAGATCTCCTTGGCAGGATTGAGCACCTGAGTAAAGATGATGATGTAGGTGATGAAATTGGAGGCGCTGAGTTCTGAATTCCCACTCAACACCAGATTGCCTCCATACAGAAGGATACCAGCCACGACACTTACACCCAGGAATTGAGAGATAGGCCCTGCCAGTTCATTTTTTCGAGCCATACTCACGTTCACGTCCGAATAGTAGTCGGTCTCAGAATCAAACTTTCCTTGCACAAATTTTTCTCCATTGAAGGCTTTCACTACACGCATGCCGCCAAGCGTCTCGTCCAAGATGCTCACAATGCGTCCCAGAGATTGCTGGCTTTGGATGGCGGTTTTTCTCAAACGACGTGTGATGCCTCCGATGATTGCTCCCGAGATGGGGATGATCAAGATGGTAAAGAGGGTGAGAGGCACCGACATGAAAAAGAGGACCCCAAAATAGAGTACAATGGTGGCGGGCTCTCGAAATAAAATTCGAAGGGATTGTACAATCGTGTTTTCCACCTCCTGAATGTCATTAGTCATTTTGGAAAGGAGGTCCCCTTTCCGTTCGTTGGAAAAGTAGCCCAGGTGGAGTGCACTTACTTTTTCAAAAATATCCATGCGCATCCCTTTGATCACTTGAGCACGCACTTTGGCCAAGACCACGCCGGAGAGGTAGGTAAAAAGGTTGGCAAGGAATACCGACCCTACAATGATGGAGCAAACGAAGAGTAAGGTGCCGAACTTCCCGTAGGATTCACTAACCCGCAAAAAGAGATGGTTGAATAGGGCAATGAAATAGTCTAGTGATAGGGTAAAGGTCGGTTGGCTTCGGAATTTTTCTAGGGCATCGGGAGCGACCTGCTCAAAAATCACATCAAAAAGTGGCTTGAGAAGGGTGAAGTTCATCAATCCAAAAATGATTGCCAATAGGGTGTAGCCGATGTAAACCGGAATAAATCTCCCATAGGGTCGGGCATAGGAAAGAATCCGAAAGTAAGTTTGCATGGGGTGTACACGGATAAATCCGTCTGCAAGTTAGGGAAAATTTCAAGTCTCGAAGCCTGAAACCTTATGCGCCGAGTGCTAGGATTGTATTAGCCGATTATTTTGTTTCGATTTTGGCATTTAACATAAGTTTAACTAACAAAACTATCGTAATCAGTATCTTTGAGAAAATTCTCCAATTCCTATGAAACGATTCTTTTTAGGCATCCTTCTGGCCATTTCTTTGGGTACCGCTGCGGTGGCGCAACAAGCTGCAAAAAAGCCAAAGCTGGTAGTGGGCATCATAGTTGACCAAATGCGTCAGGAATATTTTTACCGCTTTGCCGACCGCTATGGGGAAGGTGGATTCAAGCGGTTTACGCAACAGGGATTTATGATGACCAATGGGCATTACAACTACATTCCAACCTACACCGGACCTGGCCATGCCTCCGTCTACACCGGAGCGACACCTGCTACGCATGGGGTGATTGGTAACAATTGGTACCTGCCTTCTTCGAAAAAAATGATTTACTGCGCGGAGGATTCCCTAGTTAGTCATGTGGGAGGAACTCCAGAAAATGGAAAGATTAGCCCTCGGAATTTGTTGACGACCACCATCACGGATGAGTTGCGCCTTTCCACAGGAAAGCGCTCCAAAGTGGTGGGCATTGCGATTAAGGATCGAGGAGCAAGTTTCCCAGCGGGCCATACCGGAGATGCTTACTGGTACGATGATGTGAATGGGGACTGGATGACCTCTACCTATTACCGGCAGACCCTACCTGCTTGGGTAATGAATTTTAACGCGAAAAAGCGTCCAGACCATTACTTGAGCCAAACTTGGAAAACCCTATTTCCGGTCGAGACTTATGTGAATAGTCTTCCAGATCACAACGACTTTGAGTCTCCCTTTATTGGTAAGGACAGTCCTAGCTTTCCATACGATTTGGCGGCCTTGAAAGGAGCCAACGGGGGCTATGGCTTGGTGCCATCCACTCCTTTTGGCAATAGCCTCACCTTGGATTTTGCTTATGCGGCCTTGGAAGGCGAAAAATTAGGTCAAGGGGAGGTTACTGATTTTCTTGCCATCAGCTTTTCCAGCCCAGATTACATTGGGCACCGATTCGGGCCTTCTTCCATCGAAGTAGAGGACAATTACTTGCGTTTGGATCGGGAGTTGGCGCAATTCTTCACCTACTTGGATCAAAAGTTGGGCAAGGGTGAATACCTCGTTTTTATTTCTGCAGATCATGCAGTAGCGGATGTGCCGCAGTACCTATTGAGTGAGCGGATTCCTGCTGGAAATTTCAATTCTGGGATGGTTCTTGGGCAGTTGAAAGGTTTTGCTACTACCAACTATGGGGAGGGGGATTGGATCTTGAGTTTTTCCAACGAGCAAATCTTCCTTAACCATACTTTGATACGTGAGAAAAAAATGAATGTTGAGCAAATGCAGCGCGACTTAGCTTCTTTTGTGCTTGGATTTGCGGGAGTCAAAGAAGCCTATACCGCTTCAGACCTTCGCCGTCAAGAATTTACCCAATCCCGAGCGCATCTCCTACAGATGGGCTACAATCACAAGGCTTCTGGTGATGTGTTACTTGTATTAGAGCCTGCTTGGCTTGTGGGTGGGAAGCGGGGTACTACGCATGGTTCGGGCTATTCGTACGATACCCACGTACCCATTGCCTTTTATGGATGGGGCATCAAGCCAGGAAAAAGTTCCGCCTACACCACCGTGACGGATATCGTTCCAACCCTAGCCAACTTGCTACAAATCCGGATGCCGAATGGGACCACTGGTCAGCCGATTCAAGCCGTCCTTGGAAATTAAGTTTCTGCCGAATTCCCCTACTAAATTTTTTAGAAAGGGCTTTCTTAGCTGAGGAGCCTCTTTTTACTGCTTTTTTTTTAAGAATTACGCTTAGTTATTAGTTGCTGAAAATCAAGCATTTATTTGGAAGACATATTTTTTGTTTCTATTTTTAGTTCATTCGTTTCTCAAAATGCCCCATTCACACTCAAATATCTGGACGCACCTTGTTCTATGGACTAAGGGTCATGCACCTTTAATTAACTCTGAGATGGTGATGTCAATTAAAAAAATCCTCGAAGAGCTTCCTTTGGATTTTTACGAGAAGCAAACCCATCTCAGCATACTTCCTAACCACATTCACTTATTGATTAAGTTGCCAGGTCACCATTCC
>SXYU01000226.1 GCA_005788235.1 Cytophagales bacterium | reverse complement strand
GGTTTCTCCCTCCTCAGGATAAAAAGGTTCCCGCAAAGGAATGTTGAGGTGTACGGGTCCAGCCGGAAACTGCCGGCTGAGTAGGATGGCTTCGTTGCTGATTCGGTGAGCATGACGTACCTGATCTGGGTGAGCAAATGTATCCGGGAAGCGGAAACTTTTTTTAACATGCTTTCCATAGACTTCCTCTTGAAAGATCGTTTGCCCATCCCATTGGTCCACCCATTCCGGGGGTCTGTCTGCGGTGAGCACGAGTAGGGGAATTTGCTGGAAATAGGCTTCGGCTACTGCCGGAAAATAGTTGAGCACCGCAGATCCCGAGGTGCAGACCAAGACTACGGGCTCCTTCAGCTGCTGGGCCATGCCCAAGGCAATAAATGCTGCGGAACGTTCATCTGCAATTGTCCGCACTTCCATCTCCGGATGCCGAGCAAAGGCCAAGGTCAGGGGTGCACAGCGAGATCCTGGAGACAGAACGACCTGACGAATGCCCTGAGCGGCACAAATGGCCACTAAATCGAGTATGGGTTGGAGGATCAAGCGTCTGGATTTTGGATAAACTTACCGATGATTTCGCATTTCAATTCGGTTTCCTCCCATTCTTTTTCGGGTACCGAATCCTCCGTCACTCCCGCGCCAGCATAGAGCAGGGCATACTCCTTACCGAGACTTGCCGTCCGGAGGTTTACGTATATGGAGGTTTCTTGCTCAATGCCCACAGGTCCGAGGAAGCCTGCATAAAAACTTCGATCCCATCCTTCTTCTGTTTTTAAGAAGGCTAGGGCCTCTTTTCTAGGCATACCACAAACTGCCGAGGTAGGGTGGAGGAGCCCAAGCATGACACTTCCTAAATTGGAAAATCCTGTCATTTGGATATTCACGCGGAAGTCGGAACGCAGGTGGAGCAAGTTGCCAGCAAGAACGGTTTTAGGGCCATGCTCTTCGTATTCCCGCAATCGGATCGTTTTGAAGCAATCCACGATGTAGCGACTGACCAAGGCCTGCTCTTCAATTTCTTTTTGGGTCCAGGCAGCAGATTTTAGGGGATTATCCCCCTGTGCTGGCTGTGTGCCCGCAAGTGACATTGTGTAGAAGTAGTCCCCCTTGGTTTCGATCAGCACTTCAGGACTGGCGCCCATCCAGGTGCCAATACTGGGGAGGTGAAAAAAATTGATAAAGGAATGTGGGTAACTGGAAAGAAGCTTGGCTAAGGTTTTGCCCAAATCGAATTCGGCTGGGAGTGGAACTATCTTGGTGCGCGCAGCCACAATCTTTTCCAAAGTACCAGCTTCAATCGCCTGAGTTCCTTTGGCTACCAAGTGCAAGAAATGCTCCTTTTCATGACCAGCTACTGCATATTCTTGTTGAGGTAGCTTACCTAAATGCGCAGCAATTCGTTTTTTGAGTTCAGGAGTCGGAAGGGATTCTCGGCTCGTCTGCATCCAATGGGGCAAATCTTCTTGATCCAGTGAGTTGTCAAGGGGAAGTTTCTCGTAACGATCGCCTTGAATAAAAAATGCTTTTTTGTCGGCTTGGTCGGCAAAAGGGTGGACGATGAATCCAGCTGGAAGATCTTCCAATTGTAAGGAAACGCGTCTTGGAATTTGGCTAAAATCTTGAATGTATGCCAGCTGGGAAGAATTGGGCTTCCGCCAAAGCGCAAAAGACCCTCCAGAAGCCAGGCCTTCGGCCAAAAAAACATCTAGTACTTCCTCCAAAGAAATCGCCTTACCTACTTCCGTTACTTTCATTTTTTATCCAAGATGGCCATCGTAATTCTGCTGATGCAGCAGAGTTGATTGGCCTCGTTGACAATTTTTATTTCCCATACCTGAGTGGATTTCCCCAAATGTACGGGTCTTGCAGTTCCTTTTACCTTTCCCGACTTCACAGCCCTCAGGTGGTTGGCATTGATTTCTAGTCCTACACAATCCTGTTTGCTCCGATCTAGGGTCAAGGACGCAGCCACCGATCCCAAGGTTTCGGCAAGTACCACATTGGCACCTCCATGTAACAAGCCCATGGGCTGTATGGTTCGATGGTCTACGGGTAAAGTTGCCTCCAAAAAATCTTCCCCTATACCAGTAAATTCCAAGCCGATATGGTCCACCATCGTATGGACGCGGATGGTGTTTAGTTGCTCTAGGCTGGGGATAGAAAGAAAAACCATGAATATTTGGGTTAAAACCAGTTTCTTTGGGGGCGGGACAAAATTAAAGAAAGTTGAACCTAAAAAAAATTTACCTGCTCAGACATGGGCAAACGGACTACAATTTACAAGGGGTAGTTCAAGGAAGTGGCATAGATGCACCTATCAACGCCACTGGCAGAGCACAAGCAGAAGCATTTTTTGAGGTCTACCGAGAAGTTCAATTCGACCAGCTGTACCATTCAGCGCTGATCCGTACCCAACAATCCATTCAAGGCTTTATCGACTTAGGAATTCCAGTTACTTCACTACCTGAGCTAAATGAAATTTCCTGGGGCAACTACGAGGGTACACCCATGACACCTGAGGAGGGGGAGTACTACCGCATGATGCTGCATCAGTGGCAGCAGGGCAACTTGGATTTTGCGATTGCTGGGGGTGAAAGTCCCAATTCTGTAGCCGAAAGACTGCATCGAGCCATTCAAATCATTCTTTACGGTCCTGGCGAAACTATCCTGGTGTGCATGCACGGAAGAGCGATGCGGATCTTTTTAAGTTTAATCCGTCACACTCCCTTAAAAGACATGGATCAGTACGAACATGGGAATTTGTGTTTGTATCTTTTGCAGCAAGATGAAAAGGGGGGATTTGTGCTACTCAAAGAAAACAATCAAGAGCACCTTATGGATTTGTAGCAGGTTTGGAAGCCTTTTGAGCTTTCTTTTTCTGTTCCAATTCCGCTTCAAACTGGTGCATGTGGCTCTGGTGAACCGCCTTATTTTCACTCAAATCAAACACCCGAAATGCGAGTTGCTGCAACTGAAATCGTCTTCCATCTTTCAGGTTGACCCAGTATTCCCCAAGCAAACATTCGTTGAATGAAGTTGAAGGGATTTCGATAAGTAAGGCCAACTCGGAATTGCCACCGTAGGTTTTGGTTGGAAAAAATGGACTAAGCTGCTCTGCGATACTTCCCATGTCAGTTTGAAGCAGTTCAAGTTCAGTTTCATCAAAAAGCACCAAAAAAGTTTTAGACTCCCGCTCTTTTGCAAGGCCCAAGCAGCAGGTGCAGACTAAAAGGATGACCAAGACTAACTTTTTCATAGGTCTAATATAAATGCAAATTGGCTGCAAAATCAAGTTTGTGGAAAAAATTAGTCAACGGCTAACGGTCCACGGTCCACTGCAGATTGAAGTAAATTCAAATTTTGAATTCCTTTTGGGAATGGAATTTAACAATGGATAGCAGATTGCTGTCGACGGTTAACAGTGGACGGTTGACCAAAAAATTAGTCAACAGCTAACAGTCCACGGTCCACTGCAGATTGAAGTAAATTCAAATTTTGAATTCCTTTTGGGAATGGAATTTAACAATGGATAGCAGACTGCTGTCGACGGTTAACAGTGGACGGTTGACCAAAAAATTAGTCAACAGCTAACAGTCCACGGTCCACTGCAAATTGTGCTAGGAAGTAGAACCTGCTGTCGACTGTCGTCTGTGGACGGTTGACTAAAATAAATGTTTGGTCAAAAAAAAATCTCCGAGGAGCTCGGAGATTTAAATTATGGCCTAAGGCTTAAGCTTTCGCAGTTCTTCTTTTTGCTTTTGTTGCCTCTTCTTCGTTTTCGTCTTCAACACCAGCAAGGATTCTTCCGCAGTGCTCACAAACAATTAATTTTTTCTTTTCACGAATATCTGCCTGACGTTGTGGTGGCACGGTGTTGAAACAACCTCCGCAAGCACCTCTTTTCACCATCACTACGGCTAAGCCATTCTTGGCATTTGCCCTGATTTTGGTGTAAGACTTAATCAAGCGCTCTTCCACTTTTTTGGCAGCCTTTTCTCTGTCGGATTGTAGCTTGGATTCTTCGGATTCGCTTTCAGAAATGATGGTAGAAAGTTCGTCTTTCTTCAAGTCAAGGTCTTTCTGACGGTCAATCTTAGTTGCGCTAGTTTTTTCGAGTTCAGCTTTCAGGTTTTCAATTTTCACCCCAGCTTCAGAAATTTTCTTTTTAGAAACTTGAATATCCAAGTCTTGAAGCTCCAATTCCTTGGTGATGGCATCGTACTCACGGTTGTTCCGTACGTTCATCTGCTGCTCCTGGTACTTATTGATCAGCTTCTCAGCTTCTTTAATATTGTCCTTCTGACGCTTGATTTCTTCTTCGAAAGCTTCGATTTCTCGTGTGAATTTCTCAAGTCGAGTTTCGTAGCCTGCTATCTCATCTTCAAGATCTTGCACTTCCTCAGGAAGGGCTCCTCTTACTTTAACGATGGCATCTAGCCTTGAATCTATAAGCTGAAGGGTGTAGATAGCGTCGAGTTTCTGTGCTACTGTACTTTCCATGAACTATCGATAGGATGTGGGATTTGTTACTACTTTTGACAAATAGAGTGCAATATTAGGAAAATTTTGTGACAAAACGTCGGCGAGTAAATCTTTTGTGAAAATTTCGCTCTCGTAATGCCCGATATCGCAGAGTACCAGCGCCCCTTCGGCATCAAAATACTCGTGATACTTGACATCAGCCGTCACAAAAACATCGGCTCCAGCCTTTTTTGCATCTGATAAAAGAAAGATTCCTGCACCTCCGCAAAGTGCAACTTTTTGTATGCGCTTCCCTGTAAGCGGGCTATGTTTAACTAACGTTAAGTTCATCCGCTGTTTTAAGAAATCTAAAAACTCTTCCTCAGTTAGAGACTCTGGTAGGGTTCCGATCATTCCTGCACCCACCTCCTGGTTTTCGTTTTCCAAGTTGCTCAGGTAATAGGCCACCTCCTCATAAGGATGGGCCGCCTTCAATGCAGCAAGCACCTTGGAACTCAGGTGAGCAGGTAGGATCACCTCGACACGCAATTCAGGTTCCTCATGCACCTGACCCCGCTGTCCAAGGCTTGGATTGGCATTTTCCGAAGGGGTAAACTGGCCCAATCCTTCCGAGGAAAATGCACAATCACTGTATTCCCCAATCTGACCTGCGCCTGCTTGAAATACGGCTTTCAAAACTTGATTTTTGAATGCGGTTGGCACAAAAAATACCAAGTTATTTAGGAGTTGTTTCTTGGGTTGCAAGATGCGCGGCTGAAGCAAACCCAAACGGTCGGCAATACGCCTGTTGACTCCACCAGCCACATGGTCCAAGTTGGTGTGAATGGCGAAAATGGCCACATTCGCCTGAATGGCCTTGATGATGGTCCGCTCCACGTAGGTTTTGCCGGTGATACTTTTTAACCCCTTAAATACAATGGGGTGATGTGCCACGATCAGGTTGGCACCTTGTTGAATGGCTTCTTCCACGACGGCTTCCGTGCAGTCAAGCGTGCAAAGTACACCGGTCAAATTCCAGTTTCGATCCCCACAAATTAAGGTGGCATTGTCGTAGGACTCCTGGTAGGCAGGAGGAGCAAGCTGGTCGAGGAAG
>SXYU01000225.1 GCA_005788235.1 Cytophagales bacterium | reverse complement strand
TTTACCCAACTCAATTACAAGTCAGGGAAATACACTGCGAAGCAGTTTTCTTATTTTGAATCAGAGGGGGATCTTGAGTCCAAATTGGATGGAAAAACTGAAGAGGAGTTGTTTACGCTACTCCGACTCAATCCTAATTTGGTCCCACTTGGCAATGAAACCTTAATTCCAAGTCTTATTTTTCAGCGCTTTGCTCACATTCCTCTAAAGCCTGAGCAAGCTACAATTTCACGTAAAATGATAGGCTCTAACCAAGCAGAATTGACTGTAGTCTATGGAAAAATAGGTAGGAAAATAGCTATACGCTACCAGCAACTTTTCCCCTTTGAGATTACTGGCTTTACGGAAACTTGGATCAAAGAAAATGGGCAGCAGGAAGTGACCACGGCTACCCGAACGCACTTGAGGCAGTTGCCCTATTGGAAGCAAAATGAGAAGGTGTTTGAATCCCTGCGTAAGGAATTGGGGCTTTGAGTGATTCAGTGAAAAGAGGGTTCAAAGTTGGCTCAGTCCTTCTTATGGCTGGAGCATTATTGCTTTTGGCACAAGTTCCGAGAGAAAATTTCGGATGGACACTTCTCTTATTTACCCTCGCCTTTGGAGGTATGTTGGGAAGTTACTATTTCTTAGATGAGGAGGTTGATTTCAAGAGACTGCTGCTGTTGGGTATACTTTTGAGAGGTTGCCTTTTCTTTTTTGAGCCTAATTGGTCGGAGGACGGCATGAGATTTTTATGGGATGGAGAGCTTTTACGTCAAGGACAGAATCCCTACCTCTTGACTCCAACCCAGGTACAAGAGCAACAAGGAGAGGGAAGCGGCTTAAGTGCCCAGCTTTTCCAAGCGCTGAATTCTCCGAACTACTATTCTGTGTATCCTCCCCTCAATCAGGCCTTCTTTTGGCTCGGAGCATGGGTAGGGCAGGGGAATGTTGCACAAGGATATCTTGCACTTCGATGCCTACTTCTCTTGGGGGAGATTGGCGTTTTTTACCTGCTTTGGAGGTTATTGGTTCGATTTCAGCTTCCAGGGAAACAGATTTTACTTTATTGGTTCAATCCCTTGGTGATGTTGGAGGTAGTGGGCAACCTGCATTTTGAGGGCTTTGTACTCTTGCTTTTGCTGGCCACACTTCTCAATTTATCTCGGCAGAAGCTTCGATGGTCAGGAGCGTTTTGGGGATTGGCAATAGGGATAAAGTTGCTCCCATTCTTGTTAGCCCCGGCTTTTTTCTTTTGGAAGGGTATTCGAACCTCACTTCAATTTTGGGGGATCACCACAGGAGTTTTAGTCTTGGCTTTTCTCCCGCTAGTTTACTGGAATTCATGGGAAAATTTTCTCCAAAGCCTTCAACTCTATCAAGGGAAATTTGAGTTCAATGCCTCGCTGTATTACTTGTTTCGAGCGCTAGGCTATGAGCTAGCAGGTTTCAATACCATTTGGTACTTGACGAAAATTGGAATGGTCATCACCCTCCTTGGAGCAGTTTGGATTTCCTGGAAGCGGTCAAACGTCAGCCTTTTCGAAATCCCAAGTGCATGGGTGCAGCTGTATTTGTTGTACTTCTTATTTCAACCCGTTGTGCATCCTTGGTACTTGCTGCCAGGATTGGGCTTGTCCATTCTATCTCGCCAATGGACCTTCCTGCTTTGGTCTTTTGGTGCAATTTTTTCCTACCAGGCCTACAGCCAAAATCCGATTCAGGAGCAAGCCCTATTTTTAAGTTTGGAATATGGATTGGTACTAGTTGGCCTTTATTTGGACTATTTTCGAAAGCAAAGAACTGCTACCTTAGGTCTATGAAAAACGCACTGTTGTTTCTTGTAATTCTATTTGCATGGACGGCTTGTACACCAAGCCCTGAGAAGCAGGCGCTAGCTCTTTTGGACAAGTCCATAATTGCACACGGAGGTAAGGAGAGATGGGAGAATTTGAAGGGAATCAAATTCCAAAAGTGGACGCGGATGTTGGATGCTGAAGGGAATGTGGAGTCGGAGTTGGATCAATCGCATGAGTTTCGATTTAGCCCGCGATTTGAGGGGATAATCAGTTGGACCAAGGACAGCATTTCCCATTCGATGAGTTGGGATGGGGCAGTCTTTCGCTACCAGATGGGGGAGAATGAGTTATTGAATGCTGATTTTTTGGCTTCAAAGAAGAAAGATTTTGATGCGGCATTTTACACTGTGGCACAGCCTTGGAAATTGCTCGACAAAGGAGGAAAACTGATTTATGAGGGGAAAAAGACCTTAGAGAAGGGTAAAGAAGTGGAGACTATCCGAGTGGATTATGGTCCGGATACAGATATCTGGTGGTATTACTTCGATCCGACCACCTATCTGATGGTAGGAAATGAGGTCAAACTGAAAGACCATCGAAGTTTGGTGTATAATCTATCTACTGAACCTGCTGACAAATTGCTGTTTCACGGCACACGAGAGAGTTGGCGGGTGGATGAGTCAGGAAAGCGCTTGTTTCTTCGCGCGGAGTATCGTTATTCAAACTTTCAATTGGTGCATTGATCACTGGTGTTTTACTTTCTTACAAAAGAAGAATTACGAATAAATTGCTAAAGCTATGAAATTACTACTTCTCAGTTTAGGCTTACTTTCCCTTACTTTTTTTGGAGTTTCCTGTGATTCCAGAACGGAGGTAGAGCAAATCGTGGATGCGGCCATCGCTGCACATGGAGGTGAACGCTATGGCGAAACCTCCATCGATTTTGATTTCAGAGGAATGCATTACTCCATTTTCAAATCGCCTACAGCCTTCGAGTACAGCCGGGAATTTACCGACTCTACAGGTCAGGTAGTGGATGTATTGAATAATGCTGGATTTTCGCGAAGTGTCAATGGGGTGCTAATCGATACCTTGACTGAGGAGCGGATAGGAGCTTTTTCTCGATCGGTCAATTCGGTGGCCTACTTTGCCTTTTTACCCTATGGACTCAATGATGAAGCGGCTATCAAAACCTACCTCGGTCAAACTACCCTCAAAGGAAAGGATTACCATCTGGTCAAGGTGACCTTTAAGGCAGCAGGAGGAGGAGAGCACTTTGAAGATGAATTTTTGTATTGGTTTGGTGTAGAAGATTCGCTGATGGATTACATGGCCTACAGCTACCATACCGATGGGGGTGGAGTTCGTATGCGCGAAGTTCGCGAGGCACGCGAAGTAGGAGGGATTCGCTTTCAGGATTACATCAACCTGAAGGCTGTCAATAAAGAAACTCCCTTGGATTCCATGCAGTACTTGTATGAAAAAGGAGTATTAGACAAGCTTTCTGAAATCAATTTAGAAAATATCCTCACCTCCCCAACTCCGAAAAACTAAGGGTTCGTGTCTTTTTTAGATTGGCGGTAGCGACTTTTTTTAATTTTTTAGTAACTAGGGGATGCAAACCCAAAAAAGTACATCCCTATGAATCGTAGAAGAGAATTTTTAAAGACCACCGGACTAGCAGGTCTAGGATTATTTGGTGCAGGAAGCGCCTTGGCCGACTCCATGAAGGTGTTACCCCTGGAAGCATCCTATGGAGCCTCCCGAATGCAATCATTCAATATGTCCGGCTTTGCTGCTCCTAAATTGGCGACCGTTCGTATAGGAATTGTGGGCTTGGGAATGCGTGGACCTGGGGCAGTAGATCGCCTGAGCAAAATCGAAGGCGTTGAAATTAAAGCACTTTGTGATTTACTTCCCGAGCGTGCGGAAAAGGCAAAAAAGTCTTTGGAGGGGAGTATACATAAACCTGAATTGTATTCGGGTTCGTCTTATGCCTGGAAAAAAATGTGTGAGCGCCCAGATCTAGATTTGATTTACATCACCACTCCCTGGGAGTGGCATACCCCAATGGCAGTATTTGCCATGGAATCAGGTAAGCACGCTGCTGTAGAGGTGCCTGCAGCACGAACCTTGGAAGAATGTTGGCAGCTAGTGGAGACATCCGAACGTACCAAAAAGCATTGCATGCAGTTGGAAAATTGCTGCTACGATTTCTTCGAGTTGATGACTTTGAAAATGGTACGAGAGGGATTCTTTGGCGAAGTGGTACACGTGGAGGGCGCTTACATACACGATTTGCTATGGCTCAACTTTGACAAGGATAAGGGATACCAGGGTATGTGGAGGTTGGAAGAAAACTTCCGAAATGGGAATCTTTATCCTACCCATGGACTAGGACCCATCTGTCAGATTCTAAACATCAACCGGGGTGACCAGATGGATTACCTGACCTCTTTGTCTTCAAATGATTTTCAAATGCAAAAGAAAGCACAGGAGCTTGCTGTCCAAGATTCCTTCTGGAATGGCTATGCAGCGAAGACTTATCGGGGAAACATGAATACCACGGTGGTCAAAACAAAACGAGGAAAAAGTATCGTGATTCAGCACGATGTAACTTCGCCTCGTCCCTATTCTCGATTGCATGTGGTGAGTGGCACAGAAGGCTATGCTCAAAAATATCCTGAACAAAAAGTGGCCAAAGGACATGGCTGGATGAAGGAAGAGGAGATGAATGCACTCAAAGAAAAATACACCCCAGAGATTGTCCAAAAAGTAGGTGAATTAGCCAAGCAGATTGGAGGTCATGGAGGTATGGATTTTATGATGGACTGGAGATTAATCGATTGCTTGCACAATGGACTTCCTCTGGATCAGGATGTTTACGATGCCGCTTTGTGGAGTTGCATCACCCCGATGAGCGAGTGGTCGGTAGCCAACCGATCCAATTCCATTGATATCCCTGATTTTACAGGAGGCCACTGGAAAACCAATTCACCCGTGGAGATAACGTTAAAAGGTGGAGGAACGACGAAGGTACGGGTTTAAATAATGTACTAAGTCCAAGTGCGAAGTATGGAGCAGCTCTGCTTGAGAGGTGACTTGGCACCTAGAACAATTTCTAGTTACCCGATGCTTTTTTAATATCGAATGTCCAACACCGAGTGAAGAATTTTGAAGTGAGTGTACAATATACCAAGCACCAAGTAGGGATTACATTTAGAAGCAAGATGCAAGACACAAGAGACCTGCCTGTCGGCGGCAGGTTAGACTTATTCCTACCAAAACTAAAATCCTGCTTATTGAGCAGGATTTTTTTGTTTCTTATCTCTTTTCAAGAGCCAAGAGACCTACTAGAGGTAGACAGGCAAGCGATTAGTCTAATTGGAAGAAAAATTCTACCTGAGAAGTCTCAGGCCTCATGTCTTGTTTCTTGCCTCAAGATGTATCCTGGTGCTTGGTACATCGTACTTGTTACTTCGTACTACTGAAATTTTTAGTAATCTTTACTAAGCTCCTTCAAGGTATGCAACAATAACCTAATTTAGCCAAATGAATATTTCTACGGACCGACTGGAGCTAGCGGCGAGATTTGTAAATACGACTGGAGCTCCAATTTTTTTGACGGGTAAAGCAGGTACAGGAAAAACAACTTTTCTTCGAGACCTTGCAGAACATACACATAAACGCTATGTAATCTTAGCTCCGACCGGCATTGCAGCGCTCAATGCAAAAGGGGTAACCATTCATTCTCAGTTCCTGCTTCCTTTTGGTTCTTTTTTACCGACTCGTGAGGCAGAGGGGAACTTTACCGATTGTCAAGGATTTTTTACCCAACAAACACTTGCACGGAAGCACCCACTCAACCAACTCAGACGAAAGGTTCTAAAAGCCATTGACCTACTTGTAATTGACGAGGTTAGCATGCTTCGTGCCGATATTTTGGATGCGATTGATTACCGAATGCGTCATGCGAAGGGCAACTATCAAGTTCCTTTTGGAGGAGTTCAGGTGCTGTTGATCGGGGATTTGTACCAGTTGCCACCAATCGTAAAGGATGAAGAGTGGGCAGTCTTGAGCCAATTTTACAACTCCATGCATTTCTTTGAGGCCAAGGCTCTGAAGCAGTCAGGTATAGTTTACTTAGAGCTTGATAAAATCTTCCGGCAGCAGGATGATACCTTTATTCGCATTCTAAATAATCTGCGGGACAATAAATCCACTTCAGAGGATGTGCGGCGACTGAATCAGCAATTTAAGACCTTGGATGAGATTCAGGAGTTGATGCCCTGCATCACCTTGACTACGCACAATTATAAGGCGGACGAACTGAATTTGCGGGAGCTTCGAAGGTTAGATAAGCCCTCTTTTTTTTACGATGCAGATTTAGATCGTGAATTTCCTGAGAGTATGTTTCCATTGCCTCCTATTTTGGAGCTGAAAGTTGGTGCGCGCGTGATGTTTATCAAAAACGATTCCTCGGGCAATGCCAATTACTTTAATGGTAAATTGGCTACGGTGATTCAGCTGGCTGCGGATGAGGTAAAAGTACTCATGGATGATCAAAAGGAGGAGTATGTGCTCAGAAAGGAGGATTGGGAGAACAAAAGGTACCAGCTCAACGCGGAAACCAAAGAGTTGGAGGAGGAAGTTATTGGTAGGTTTTCCCAGTATCCCATCAAACTGGCCTGGGCGGTGACGGTGCACAAAAGTCAGGGGCTTACCTTTGAAAAAGCCATCGTGGATGTGGGTCAGGCCTTTGCCCCAGGGCAGGTGTATGTGGCATTAAGTAGGCTCAGGAGTTTGGAGGGGCTGATTTTACGTACCCGAATTCAAACAGAGGTGATTTTTTCGGATGCCAAGGTGGTTGGGTTTACCCAGGAAAAGTCCAATCAGCAGGATTTACCGGAGTTGCTTCGAGTGCATCAAGTGAATTATTTGTTCCAGTTGGTGGAACTCACCTTTGACTTAGATAGCTTAATCGCTGCACTCATCCAATTTCAGAAAGACCAAGATTCCTCTCTTGAATTTGAGGAGGAGAGCTTGCAGGAAGACCTTCCAGCCTTGTACCGACTTCTGGATGTAGAGCGAGAAAATACACGTAAATTCCGCCAGCAGCTGCAGTTTTTGATTCAGAATAATGAAGAGGAGCGCTTGCTGGAGCGTTTGGAAAAAGGCTCGGCCTATTATTTAGAATTATTGTTGGAAGGGATGAAGATTTTACTTCGTCATTTGGTAAAAATTGAGCGGCTATCACGAGTGAAGAGTTACCAGCAATCGATGGAGGAGTTAGAACTAGAATTTCTTTCTAAGTATAC
>SXYU01000224.1 GCA_005788235.1 Cytophagales bacterium | reverse complement strand
CATTGGAGATTTTGACCAGGCCTCCTCTTTGGCAGCATTCTTCAATGAATTAGATAAATCAGACCAGCTGACCAGAACAGTCATCTACAATCTCAATCCCAGAGACAATGAAGTATTTGCTTCCATGATCGGCAACTTCAATGATGGATCTGTCAAAGGGAAAATGCAGTATGGATCTGGCTGGTGGTACCTCGATCAGAAAAATGGAATGGAAAACCAGCTCAACGCCCTTTCAAATCTAGGTCTCTTGAGTTGCTTCATCGGAATGCTCACGGACTCCAGAAGCTTCCTATCCTTTCCAAGACACGAATATTTTCGCAGAATCTTGTGCAACCTTTTTGGTCAAGATGTTGAAAACGGTGAATTACCATGGGATGAGCAATGGCTAGGCAAAATCATTCAAGATGTTTGCTATTACAATGCCAAAGCCTACTTCAATTTTAGCCCACAAAACTTTAGCACCATCGCATGATATCAAGGGATTTATTTGACTTAAAAGGAACGAAAATTCTTTTTTCTGGAGCTACAGGGGTACTAGGAGCAAGCATGGCCTTGTACCTAGCGCAGCAAGGGGCTGAACTCTTGATTTTGGGACGAACACCTGAGAAGGTAAATGCCTTGCGGGATCAAATCATCGCCGAAGGTGGCAAAGCTTCGGGCTATTGTGCAGACGTAACCGAGGAAGAGTCCCTGACAAAAGTCAAACTGCTCATCGAGTCACAACATGGATCTGTAGCTGTTTTGATCAATGCTGCCGGAGGAAATATGCCAGGTGCGGTGATTCGACCTGAGCAAACCTTTTTGGACCTCAATAGCGATGCTTTGCGGCAGGTGATGGACCTCAATTATTTGGGTACCGTCTTTCCTATCAAGGTATTTCTTCCCTTACTCCTAAAAAACGGTGGAGGTAATATTCTAAATATCAGTTCAATGGCAGCTACTCGACCCATGACACGTGTGATGGGCTATGCTTCTGCAAAAGCTGCAATCGACAACTTGACCAAGTGGCTGGCAGTAGAGTTCGCTACCAAACACGGACCCAGCTACCGTGTAAATGCCTTGGCTCCAGGGTTTTTCCTCACTGAACAAAACAGAACCCTTCTCACCGAAGTAGATGGAAGTCTCACGCAACGTGGAAATCAAATCATTAGCCATACACCAATGAACCGGTTTGGACGGCCCGAGGATATATTAGGCGCCTTACATTGGTTGTGTAGTGATGCCTCAGCTTTTGTCACAGGTACCGTAGTCGCGGTTGATGGAGGCTTTAGCGCCTATTCTGGCGTCTAATCACCTGATTTAGCTTCATATATTAGTTTAACGCTATAAAATATTACGTATGACCTATAAAATGGAACAAACCATGCGGTGGTACGGTCCTAAAGACCCCGTAAGTCTTCAAGATATCCGTCAGTCGGGTGCCACTGGAGTGGTTACCGCGCTACACCATATTCCAAATGGGGCAGTTTGGTCAAGGGAAGAAATTAGTATTCGAAAAAAGACAATTGAGGAAGCTGGTCTGACCTGGTCTGTGGTCGAATCCGTACCTGTTCATGAACAGATAAAGACAAGGTCTGGCAACTATCTCCAACTAATCGAAAATTACAAGCAAACCCTACGAAACTTGGCTGCTGAGGGGGTGTATACCGTTTGTTACAACTTTATGCCGATTTTGGATTGGACACGCACCAACCTAGAATACCTGCTTCCAAACGGCGCCAAAGCCTTGCTGTATGAGAAAAAGGCGGTGATTGCCTTTGACCTATTTGTCTTGCAACGACCTGAAGCGCGACAAGAATACAGTCCAGAAGAAATTGCTACCACCGAAACCTACTACAAGAATCTTAGCCCAGAATCCAAGCAGCTCATTTTGGATAATATCCTCAAGGGCCTTCCAGGCTCAGAAATTGGGTATACTTTAGAGGAATTTCGCGAAATGCTCAAAACCTATTCTGGAATCGATGCAAACAAGCTTGCAGAACACCTGCGCCTATTTTTAGATGCGATTACCCCAGTAGCAGAAGAAGTAGGATGCTTTCTTTGCATCCATCCAGACGATCCACCCTTTTCCCTTTATGGCTTGCCACGCGTAGTAAGCACAGCGGCAGATGCCAGACGAATCCTCAGCCAAACTCCCAGTGTACACAATGGCCTAACCTTCTGCACGGGAAGCTATGGGGTACGGGAAGACAACAATCTACCAGCAATGGTTCGCGAGTTTGGAGAGCGAATCCATTTTCTCCATTTGCGAAGCACCCGAAGAGATGCTGAAGGGAATTTCTACGAAGACAACCACCTGGACGGTAATGTAGATATGGTCTCTGTAATTCAGGAAGTTTTAATCTGGCAGGAAAAACGGAAAAAGCGAATTCCAATGCGGCCAGATCATGGACACCAGCTTTTGGATGACTTAAACAAGAAAACAGCAAATCCAGGCTACACAGCGATTGGCAGACTGAAAGGCCTTGCCGAACTCCGAGGAGTGGAAGAAGCATTGGTTTGGGTGTCAAACAAAAAATAAGCAGCTTTCCCTTCAGATGCAGTGGAGGTAATCTAGCAAAAATAATCCGTTATTTGGGTTCCAAAGAATAAATCATGGCTACCTTCTATTCAAAGAGAGACCTCCATTTTCAGCTTTTTGAAAATCAAAACTGCCTGGAGCTCACCCAGTATCCCTATTTTTCAGATCATTCCAAAGAGACCTTTACCTTAGTTCTGGATGCAGCAGAGCAGATTGCAGAGAAGTCCCTGTATCCTATTTTCAAGGAAATGGACCGAATTGAGCCCCAATTGGAAAATGGAGTCGTCAAGGTACATCCCAAGATGCGTGAAATCATCCGACAATTTGGTGCTGATGGATGGATCAATGCCATCTTCACCTACGAAGAGGGAGGACAACAACTGCCATGGACAATTCATCTTTCTGCTGGATTTATTTTACAGGTAGCCAATTACTCTGCAAGTGTTTTTCCTTTTCTGACTACAGGAGCCGCAAATTTGATTCGAACATTCGGATCCACAGAACTTCGTGACAGGTTCACTCCTAAAATGTACAGCGGAGAATGGCAAGGAACCATGGCGCTCACCGAACCAGATGCTGGCAGTTCATTGTCTGATTTGTCTACCCTGGCAATTCCTACCGCTAAAGAAGGAGTTTATTCGATCAGTGGGCAAAAAATCTACATCTCTGCAGGCGATCACGATGCCTGTGACAACATCATCCATTTGATGCTTGCCCGAATACAAGGAGCTCCAGCAGGCACCAAGGGCATCTCTTTATTTGTGGTACCCAAAATCCGCATAGACGGAACCTCAAATGATGTGCTCACCCAAGGCATCTACCACAAGATGGGATACAAGGGTGCACCCATTGTACATTTGATGATGGGAACTGAGTCTGCCTGTGAAGGGTACCTGGTAGGTGAAGCGCACCAGGGCCTCAAATACATGTTCCAGATGATGAATGAGGCGAGATTAGGAATAGGGATGAATGCCACAGCCATTGCTACAGCGGCATTTCATGCATCCTTAGGCTATGCAAAAGTTCGACCTCAAGGAAGAAGCCTCACCGATCGGGAGCCCAACCGACCTCAAGTACCCATCATCCAACATGCAGATGTCAAACGCATGCTTTTAGTCCAAAAAAGTATCACTGAAGGTTCTTTATCCTTACTTGTTTTCTGCGGACTT
>SXYU01000223.1 GCA_005788235.1 Cytophagales bacterium | reverse complement strand
TGGAAAAGTATTGGTTTATGATGCTGCTACTTTTGCCTTGAAAAATACGGTTGTAGTTGGAAAAGAACCAGCCGAAGTAACTTTCTCAAATGATGGAACAGTGGCTTTCGTGGCAAATGGAATGAGTAATTCGATTACTGCCATTAATCCAACGTCCAAAGCAATCTTAGCAACAATTCCCGTAGGAAATAATCCCGTGGGAGCATGGACAGGAGCGGATGACCGAATGTATGTGGATAATGAAGATGGACAAACCGTCTCAATTATTGACGTAAAAACATTACAGGTGGTGGAAACGGTTGCATTGGGCTTTATGCCAGGCTTTGTAGCGTACCAAGCTGATATGAGAGAGATGTGGGTAACAGACCCAAAGGCAGGGAAAGTCCATTGGTGGACAAAAGATGCTTCTGGAAAAATGATTCGCTCAGGCGCATTTGCTACGGCGGCAGGAAGTCATGCCATTGCTTTTAAAGACATGACGGCTTATGTGACTAATCAAGAAGCTGCAAGTGTATCGATTGTGGATGTGATGCTACATAAAGTAAAAAAAACGATTCCAGTTGGGAAAAAGCCTAATGGAATTGTAATTAAATAATCTTACTAGTAGAAGTATACTTTAACTATTAATGGAATATTGGCACTGTTTCTTGTTTTTGGTTTGATAAAAGATGGTTCTTGATGAATTCACATTGAAATCCTTCGGGCAGATGTCTGCTGAGGAATGGAACAACCTATTTTACAAATACCTCAACCAATTTTGGGTCTAAGTCACCAACCCATGGCCAAAAGAATGCCACTTGGAGGCCCCGCTAACTGGAGAATCGGATTTTCTATTGGATTCGCCACCTTCTTGCTTTCGTGTTGCAATCCAAGAACTTCCCACGAATCCGCTCCGACCGGCGAAAGTACCCTTGCACAAAAAAATCCTCCTGCCATAGCTAGCCCCAGTTCATCCTGGGTAGGTACCTACGAAAGCGTCTTGCCTTGCGGGCATTGCGAAGGCATAGAAATCTGGCTGACCCTAGGCGAAGGAGGCACCTTTGAACTAAAAACCAACTATCTCGGGCTGAATGATGCTCGCGAGGAGCAGTTTTCTGGCAAGATCTCCTGGGGACCGGCAGATAGCTCCCAACTCCTGCTGTTAGGCTTGATTGGCGATATGCCAGGACGCTACCTTCGTCAAGAAAATGGGCTCCTACATCTAGATGCCAATGGACAAAAAATAACAGGCCCCCAAGCAACGCGCTACCTCTTGAAACGCGTCAAATGAAGCGAACCACCTTCCCCTTGGCTTTGGAAGTCATCTCGTAAGGAATGGCCTCAGTAATCGCTTTGAATAGCAATTCCACCAATTTTTGCTTTAGGAAACTACGGTTTAATATGATGCTCACCTCACGCGTAGGAGAAGCCCCTATAAAAGGTCGAAGACGGGATTTTTCCTCTTTGGAAAGATCCCAAGTTGCCAGCTCGGGCAATAGGGTAAGCCCCTTGTATCGATTGACCATGTTGCGAAGACCTTCCAAGGAACCACTTTCATAATGGAAGTTTTGATGGCCCGACAGGCTTTGATCGCAGAAGTTGAGCACCTGATCCCGGAAACAATGCCCCTGCTGCAAAACCCAGAGCTCCTCCTTCTTGATCTGATCTGGACCAATCTCCTGCTGAGCAAGCAGCTCGTGACCTGTGGAAAAATAAGCATAGAATTTTTCGTAAAACATGGGCTTTTCTAGAATCCCTGGGAGCTCCAAGGGAGTCACAACAATCCCCATATCCAACTCATCGTTTTTTAATTTTTTGAGAATTTCCTCGGTTACCATCTCCTGTACCACCAACTTGACCCCAGGATAGCTTTCCAGGAACTTGCGAATAAATAAGTGCAGCAGATAGGGCGCAAGCGTAGGAAGAATCCCTAGCTTAATCGTCCCAGAAATGTCTCCCTTCAGTTGGGCAACCAACTCAAAAATCCCCCTGCTATCTGTGACCACTTTCTTGGCTTGGGCGATTACCTGCGCTCCAGACTCCGTAGGGATGACGGGCATCTTACTTCGATCAAAAAGAATAACCCCCAGCTCCTTCTCCAATTTGCTCAGCTGCGCACTTAAAGTAGGCTGGGTAACAAAGCAAGCGACGGCAGCCCTCCCAAAATGGCGGTGCTTGTCAACGGAGATTAGGTATTCCAACTGTTGAATAGTCATTTCAATTGATTTTATCTATGGAAAGCTCGCAAAATCTAGGGGAAACTCGAGTATCTATTGCTGAAAAAATCCATCGCCACTCAAGAGGGAAATGACTCCTTTTATCACAATCCCCATAAGAATTGAAAAAAGAAAAAGATTTTCTATTACCTTAAAGTTGTTTTTTATCTGACGACACCTTAATCCATAATACCCTATGTCTGCTTCTTTTTCACGTAGAAAATTCCTGGGAGCCAGCCTCTTGACCTCCGCAGGAATAAGTATGCTCCCTAGTCTTTCCTTTGCCTCGGCTGCTCCAACACCTATTTTCCAAGCTGCTCACGAGCGCGTTCGCCTCGGATTTATCGGGGTAGGGCGCCAAGCCATGGGCTTGCTAAACAATTTTATGCGTATTCCCGGTGTAGAAGTAGTCGCAGGAGCAGATGTCTACGCCATCAAACGGGAACGATTTGCGCTTCGGGTTCAAAAAAACCTGACCGAAGTAGGAAAGACGCTCGCTGCACCCAAACTTTACGAGGACTACCGAGAGCTCCTTCAAGACCCCAATGTGGATGCAGTAGTCATCGCCTCGCCAGACCATTGGCATGCACTGATGGCAATTGAAGCCTGCAAAGCCAAGAAGGATATTTACCTCGAAAAACCGCTCACCTTCACCATCAAAGAGGGTCAGCTACTCGTACAGGCCGTTCGAGACAATGGTATTGTTTTGGCTGTGGGTTCTATGCAGCGTGCAGCAGTCAACTTTCAAACTGCCGCCATGCACGTACAGCGCGGTCAACTGGGAAAAATCTCTCAGGTGCTCGTTCACGTAGGAGACAATCCCCATCCCAAACCCTACGACCTTGCCACCCAGCCTATTCCCGAAGGTCTTAACTGGGAAAAATGGCTCGGCCCTATCCCCAGTCTAGGATTTAATGACCTGCTCAATCCAGGGATTAGCCTCAATCCTGAAAAGAACGAAACTGCCTGGGGAGCTTGGCGCTGGTACAAGGAAACCGGTGGAGGCTTGATAACCGACTGGGGCGCACACATGATCGACATCGCCCAGTGGGGCCTAAGTAAGGATAGAAATGGTCCGACCACCATCATTCCAGGCTCTACATCCCAACCGCTCACCTACCGCTATGCCGATGGCGTAGAAATGAGGATCACCAAGTTTGACGAAGGCCGACAAGGAGTGAAGTTTATCGGAGAAAAAGGCTGGATCAAGGTTTCCAGAGGCAATTACGACAGCTCCATTCCTGAACTACAGCTCGGCAAAGAGCCAGAAAATTTTAGCTTTGGTGCCCACCACATCGACTTTATCGACTGCATCCGCAAGCGAAAGGACCCTATCGTACCGGTGGAAATTGGGCATAGCACTTGCACGGCCTGTACCCTTGGAAATATTGCACACGAACTCGGTCGCAACATCACTTGGAATCCCCAAACGCAACTATCCACAGACGCTGCTGTCAATGCCAAACTTCACTATGACTATGAACGAGGTTATAAACTGACCTAAATTGCTAGGCTTTGAAGAAATTTTCTTTCTCCAAAAACCTTGTAGACCCTTCTTAAGTTTGAAAAGTAAATCTATTTTTGGAGCCCAGCCCTCAAAGGCGACTCGAAAAGTTAACTAGACAATCAAAAGAAAACATGGAAAAACTAATTGTAGACTACACCGCAGTGGCGGTAAACACCGGAGGCAGAAAAGGACACGTACGCACCGAAGAGGGAATGCTTGACTTCGATGTAGCCATGCCTAAAGAAATTGGAGGTGATGGGGGAAAAACCAATCCTGAGCAACTCTTTGCTGCAGGCTATGCGGCTTGCTTTGGCGGTGCCTTGGCAGCAGTAGCCGGTACCACCAGCTTGAAAGATTCTCAAATCAAGGTGAAAGCACACCTCGGCCACTACGGTCCTGGAAGCTTTGGCCTTGGTGTGGATATTGAAGTAAAAATTCCAATGGCAGGCTCCCTAAAAGAAGCACAAAAGCTTGTAGATGCGGCACATCAAGTGTGTCCCTATTCCAAGGCTACCCGGGGCAATATTGAGGTAACTGCGACTGCAGTAGCCTAAGCATTTTCTTAATTTACTCCCAAGGCAGGCCCAGAAAGGTCTGCCTTTTTTTGTGGATTTCCTCAACTAGGAATCAAAAACCGCTCTTTTCCATTCGTCACTTTTCCAGCATCCCGTGACACTACAATGGACAAAAGCGATTAACTTTCTTGTCGAAACCCATTTTCCAAATGAAAAAATTATTCTTTTCGCTCGTATTGGCTGTGCTTTCTGTTGTAAGCGTAATGGCCCAACTCAAGACTCCAGAGCAGTTTCTCGGATACAAAC
Organism: Cytophagales bacterium; assembly: GCA_005788235.1. Taxonomy (GTDB): domain Bacteria; phylum Bacteroidota; class Bacteroidia; order Cytophagales; family Cyclobacteriaceae; genus Algoriphagus. The sequence continues at coordinate 1,483 of SXYU01000223.1, read as the reverse complement.
CGGGCGATCGCTTCACTCCTCACCACCGCATGGTGGACTATTTTGAGTATGTCGCTGCCCAAAATCCGAACATCAAATTGATTTATTACGGGGAAACCAATGAAAAGCGGCCGCTCATTCTCGCCATCCTAGCAAGTCCAGAGAATAGGGCTCGACTCGAGCAAATCCGTACAGACAACTTGAAGCGAACAGGTCTCCTTTCCGGATCGCCAAGCACGCAAGTTCCAATCAACTGGATGTCTTTCAACGTACATGGAAATGAGTCAGTGGGCATGGAAGCCGCCATTTCCACCTTCCATACCTTAGCAGATCCCAACAATGTCAAGGTGCAAGAATGGTTGAAAAACCAAGTCATCATCCTCGATCCCTGCATCAATCCTGACGGAAGAGATCGCTATTCCAACTGGTATAACCAGAAAATGCACACCCAATTGCAGCCCGATATCCAGTCCATGGAACACAACGAACCTTGGCCTGGAGGGCGTGCCAACCACTACCTCTTTGACCTCAACCGGGACTGGGCATGGCAAGTACAAGTTGAATCTCAACAACGACTCAAAATGTACCAGCAGTGGATGCCACAGCTTCACTTGGACTTCCACGAGCAGGGCATCGACAACCCTTTTTATATGGCTCCTGCGGCTGAACCCCTGCACGAGCAGCTGACCCCCTTCCAGCACGAATTTCAAGATATTTTTGGAAAAAATACCGCGAAGTACTTCGACCAAATGGGTCGATTCTACTTTACAAAGGAGCGCTTTGACCTGCTGTATCCTTCCTATGGGGACACGTACCCTATGTACAATGGGGCCATTGGCATGACCATTGAGCAAGGTGGGGGCGGACGTGCCGGTATCGGTGGCTACAATGCCATCGGCGATACGGTCACCTTGAGTAGCCGAATTGCCGGACACTACACGGCTGCACTTTCAGCAGTTGAGATAACGAGCCAGCATGCTTCTCGCTTGGTAAGCGAGTTTGAGCGCTACTTCAAAACCAACTCAACCGCTCCCAAAGGCACCTACAAAAGCTTTGTGATCAAGGGTGAAAGCAACCCAGCCCAAGTCGCCAAATTGCTCGAATTACTGGACAAAAACGGAATTCAGTACGGGAAAGGCACTGCCAAAACAGGCTTGAAAGGCTACGAGTACCAAAGTGGAAAGACAGGCGTTCTTTTTGCAACGAGCGACAAGGACATCGTCATCTCAGCCTACCAGCCGAAATCTGTACTGGCCCAAGTGCTCTTCGAACCCAACCCTGCGCTGCACGATTCGATTACCTACGACATCACGAGTTGGGCTTTGCCTTATGCTTATGGGTTAAAAGCCTTTGCTCTGGATACCCGATTAGATCCAAGCGGAACCTACGAGAAGCCTGCAGCTGCTCAGACGAAAGTCACTGGGACACCAGTAGCCTACCTAGCTCCTTGGCAGGGAACACGAGATGCGGCATTCCTTGCAGCCCTTCTCAACAAAAAAATCCG
>SXYU01000026.1 GCA_005788235.1 Cytophagales bacterium | reverse complement strand
AGGGTGGGCGTTCTCCATTTGATGCTCTGCTTGCAGGCAGAAATTATTTTTTTCTGCAAGCGATCCAGTTTCAAAAAGCTTCGCTCTCCATGCATGGTATCAAGTAAAGTCAATTCATGAAATCCGGTCTCTGTGATTTTCTCCACCATCCATTCCATGCGGTCGGGACTTTTGGTGGGGGCTATCGCCAGGTGCAGATGGAAGGGATCCTCGGCTGCTTGCTGGGTGGAGAGGATGGTGAGGCTGGCTTTTTTGGGATCAGCATTGGCCACCACGCAGGTGTAGAGGCTTCCTTTGCCATCCGTGAGGTGGATTTGGTCACCTTGCTTCTTTCGCAGGACCCGTACAAGGTGCTTGGATTCTTCCTCGTTGAGAAAGGTAGTAGGAGAGGTGATTGAATCTTGAAAGAAAAGCTGCATAAGCAAAGAGATCTACGAAGACACAAAAAAAGCACATTTCGGGAAGAAATGTGCTTTTATTCTGATTAAGCTTTTATGCCTTAGGCTTTATGCTTTTGAAATCTCCATATTGACGGTTCTGCCTTTGATGGTGTTGTTTTTCATCACACGTACTACATGCTCTGCATCCTTATGCGGTACATCTACGAAAGAGAAGTTGTCAAAAATATCAATTCCACCAATGCTTTTACCTGTTAGGCCTGACTCACCTGCAATAGCCCCAACAATATCGCCGGGACGGATAAAGTCTTTTTTACCTAGGTTCAAAAACAAACGAGTCATGTTTTCGTCACGCACCCGCTCTGTACGGGGAGCAAAATCTCGAGTACCTTCCTTGCGGTCACCAAATCGGCTACTGCTATCTCCGAAACGGCTTCCTCCTTCTTTGCGGTCGCCAAAACGGCTACCACGCTCAAAGCGATCACCGCGGCTAGGTGCTTCTCTTCGGTCTCCGTAGCGCTCGCCTCGTCCTCCTTCTCTTCGATCTCCGAATCTAGACTCACGTCCACCCTCACGACCTCCTTCTCTTCTTCGGTCTCCGTAGGCTGGAGCTTCTATACCAAAGTCTTGCTCCTTCATTTCTTTGATGGTATCACCCATGACGATTTTAAGAAGACCTAGAGAGATTTGTTCCTGAGTCAAACCTTCTGAAAGCATTTGACTTAAAGTAGTTTCAAACAATTGGTTGTCCTCCTGCTTGCTCAATACACGATGTACGTCCTTGATAAACTGAGTTTTCTTCAATTCTACCAATTCAGTAACAGAAGGAGGGGTCATTTTATTGATCGTAGCCTTGGTGAAACGCTCCAAGTCACGCAACTTCATCATTTCTCTGCGTCCAGTAATGAAGGTAATGGCTGTTCCGGATTTGCCGGCACGGCCTGTTCTTCCGATACGGTGTACGTAATACTCCTCATCCAATGGGATATCAAAGTTGAATACCGCCTCAACGTTATCTACGTCAATTCCTCGAGCGGCTACATCAGTAGCTACCAATACAGTGCAAAGTCCTTTTCTAAACTTACCCATCACTTTGTCACGCTGTGCTTGAGAAAGGTCCCCGTGAAGTGCCTCGGCAAGGATGCCACGTGCACCGAGTGACTCGGTTACCTCGTCTGTCATACGCTTGGTATTGCAAAATACCACGCTTAGCGCATAATTGTGAATGTTCATCAAACGAACCATCAGCTCCATCTTCAAAGACTGCTTCACTTCGTAGAATACTTGATCGATTTTGGCAACCGTCAGTTCGTTCTTGGCAACTTTAATAATTTCTGGGTCTTTCTGGTACTTGCGGGTCAAGTCAAGAATAGGCTTGGCCATGGTTGCTGAGAAGAATACTGTCTGTCTTTCTTCCGGCATTTCCTGCAAGATCGCTTCGATATCATCTCTAAAGCCCATGTCTAGCATCTCGTCTGCCTCATCGAGAACGATGATGCCTGCATCCTGCAGTTTTAAAGTACCACGGTTGATGTGATCTTGCACACGGCCTGGAGTACCCACGACAATTTGTACGCCTTTCTTGAGAACACGAATCTGCTTGTCGATGGATTCGCCTCCGTAGATGGCTACAGAAGATATTTTTTTGTGGTATTTAGCCAGCTTTTGAAATTCTCCTTCTACCTGAACCGCTAATTCACGGGTAGGGCACAAGATAATTGCTTGAGGCTTGTTGAAGTCAGGATCTACCAAGTCGATTATCGGAATGGCGAACGCTGCTGTCTTGCCAGTACCCGTTTGTGCTTGACCGATTACATCGCGTCCTTGCAAAACGAAAGGGATGGCTTGTTGTTGGATGGGGGAAGGTTGGGTGTAGCCCATCTCTTCCACTGCCCGTAAGATTTCTTCCGAAATCCCCAGGTCTGAGAATTTGATTGTGTTTTCCATGAATATTGTCCTTTGTTTTTCTTGCCATGGTATCCTAAATCCCAGACAAGTAACAGCAAGGACTCACGGCATGAAAAAAACTCTGTCAAAATTGACGATGCAAAAGTAAGTAGAATTATTTTGTAAACCAAAGGTTGGTCAGAAGTTTTTAGAATATTCTACATAATTGAGGGGCTTGCTCGGAAATATATTTGGTATTAGCAGACCGTACATTGTACCAAGTACCAAGTACGAGGTAAGAAGTACGACATTTTTCAAATGTCGAATGCTGAACGCTGAGTGGAGAATACTGAAGTGAGGAAAGCGGGTGACTGCCAAAAAGACTTTTAGAGCCAAGAGCCAAGAAATTAGACTTTCTATTGTGGTATCGTGGGATTTCTGCATACTGAATAGCTACAAAAATTAGTCTTGTTTCTTCCCTCTTGCTTCTGAACGATCTTTATAATTTGTAAATGGTACAATTTTTAGTCTAATTTCTTGTTTCTCGGCTCTTGCCTCTAATTATAAAAACGAACTATCTTCCGTTGCTTCTTCAGTCATTTTTTCAGAAAGATCTTTGCCCAAGTACCAATCAATCAGCCCATGTGCTAGGTAGAGTAAAGGTGTAAGT
>SXYU01000222.1 GCA_005788235.1 Cytophagales bacterium | reverse complement strand
TATCTTGGAAGGGGCCTTTTACCAAACCACGGAGAATACGGTCTTCAACTTTTTTACCTTCCTAGACACCATCACCTACCAAGGCAATACCGCTTTTGATACGAATATTGACTTCAACACCTCCAAAATCATCAACAGCAATGCTATTTTGGCCTCCTTCTATGTGTATTCCAAAAAGCAAGAAATAGGAAAAACCATTGGGTTTACCAACCTCGGAGTAGAGGCAATTTGGGATCAAACCAACCTAGACCTCTTGTTGAGCCTGGACCAGGACTCCACGCAAAGTAAGGCGAGAATTGAAGCGGAAACACAATTTACAAATAAGGGTAGCTTCCTAAAATTTAAACCATCCCTCCTTCGGATCTTGAATCGCGAATGGCAGTTTGACCCAAACAACCTCCTGAGCTTGCAAGGTGGGGACATATCCTTTGACAACCTGCGTGTTTCAAATGAAGGACAGTCCCTAGGTTTGCAAGGAAAAATCAGCCCTAATCCAGAAGAAACCCTTGAACTTGAGATCAAAGACGTTTCGCTCGACATCCTCAATACCTTCAGCACCTTGGATGTAGAAGGTACTGCCGATGGCCGATTCCAAGTAGCTTCGCTTCAAGATCAAGCTACCCTCGATGGCTCCCTGCATGTGGATGGCTTAGAAATAAATGATTTCCCAATTGGAGAGGTCGACCTCTCGGCCGAAATGGAAGGGAGGGACCTGCGCCTCAACTTGGAAAATTTCTTCAACGAAGAGAAAAAGATAGCGATTGATGGTACGGTAGACTTGGACTCGAACAACCTAGACTTTGATACCAAACTCACCCAAGCCAATCTGGTCATTTTTGAGCCCTTCCTGTCCAAGTACATTTCCAACCTGGGAGGAACCTTGTCCGGCAACCTCCAACTTCAAGGCAATTTGGATAGCCCTGAACTGATCGGTAGTGCACGAGTGGATCAAGGCAAGCTCCGCATCAACTACATGAATACTTCGTACCAGGTGGACGGAAGCCTGCTATTTCGCCCTACCCAAGTTAGTTTTCAAGACCTCGCATTTCGCGATAGCAACGGCAATCGTGCCACCTTCGTAGGCGGCATCAATCACCAAGGATTCTCCTCCATTTTCTTAGACATCAACTCCCAGCTGACCAATTTCCAGGTCTTGAATACGAGCTCCAAGGACAATGAACTGTTCTATGGTACGGCCTATGCTACAGGTACCCTCGCGATCAAAGGAAGTTTGAGTAATCTTGATGTCACTGCGCGCGTGACCTCGCAGCCCAACACCCGAATTTCAATACCCCTGACTAGCTCCAAGGAACAATTCCAAGAGGACTTTATTCAGGTGATCAATATCCAAGATACCGTTCGAATTAAGGCTTTAGCCGAAGAAGTCAAGCGACTGGAGATTGAAAATATCCGGATGAATTTTATCATGGACGTGACGCCCGATGCGTTCACGGAGATCATCATCGACCCCAGAACGGGAGAAAGTATTCAAGGCAGGGGTAAGGGAACCCTCAACATGAATGTCGATACGCAGGGTAATTTTTCACTTGCTGGCAACTATGACATTGTGGAAGGAAAGTATAATTTCTCCCTCTACAACGTGGTCAAAAAACAGTTCATTGTCCAACCCGGAGGAAGAATTACCTGGTATGGTGACCCCTACACGGGCATCATGAACTTGAAAGCCAGTTACGAGGAAAATGTGTCGCTGCAGCCCCTACTCAATGCAAACAGTACCGAACAGGAGAATAGCCAAATGCGAAGACGATTCCCTGTCAAGGTACTGATGGACCTCCAAGGTGAGCTCCTTTCACCCACCTTCAAATTTGGCTTCGACTTCTCAGCTTTCCCTTCGAGTGGAGACATACAAACCACCATTTCAGCCTTCCAAAATCGTGTAGCTGCCGACGAACAAGAAATGAATAGGCAGGTTTTTTCTGTTATCGTGGCTCAAACCCTATCCCCTGCAGGACAATTTTCAGGAGGGCCTACCCTATCGTCCAGCTTGGGCAACCTGCTATCTTCACAAATCAACCGTTTTATGGGGCAGCTTGACAAAAACTTAGAGGTTTCCATTGACCTGGCTACTTTAGATCAAAATGCGCTCGAAAATTTCCAAATCAGCGTGGCACGAACCTTCCTGGATGGTCGTCTCCGTGTATCCCGTGACGGGGGATTTACAGGCAACAATGGAACTGCCAGTGCTGCCTCCATCATCGGCGATTGGCAAGCAGAATATTTGATTACGGAAGATGGGGTCTACCGCCTGCGCATTTTCAATCGCAACAATTTCAATACGTTTACCTCACTTTCACTTTCCCAAAATGTGCTTTCTTACGGTGCTTCTGCCACCCAAAATGTGTCCTTTAATTCCTTTAATGAGCTCTTCCAAAAGTTGGCCCGAAGAAAGGCCGAACGCCTTAAACTTCAAGATTCAGATGATTTTTTGCGAGAAGACTATGGGGTAAAGGAAGTTTGGAAGCCCATCAACCTTGAAAACCTACCCCTCCAGGACGACTACATTCCTCCAGTACGCCTGGAGAAAATTCCTCCCAAGGAGAATTGATGTCAAATTGTCAACGGCTAACGGTCCACTGTCCACAGCCGATTCGTTTGGTACCAAGTTTAGAATTCAAATTTTAATACATTCTCTATGTATTGAGCACTATTGGCTGTCGACTGTCAACCGTTGACTATTTCTTTGGTTAACGGCTAACGGTCCACTGTCCAAAGCAGATGGTTATTATTGATTAAAACTGATGTATTACTAGAATTGACTGTTGTCTGTGGACAGTCAACGAACCCTGTATACTAGTCCACAGACGATTATCCACAGTAAATCAAAAAAATCTGAAGCCACTGGTAAGATTGCGGATATACATATTTTTCTTTTTGAAAAACCAATTATTTAATACTCAAAGCTGGATCTAGGCATATTTTTTTTCTAGTAAATTTTAAAAAAGATGCAGGGGATAAAAATCTTTGTTTCAACGAAACTAGAGGGGATAAAAACAAAAAAAAGGTCTTTTTTGCCAACCAGTTAATTGCTTTGATACATTTTCAACCGATTCATTTACTTGAATAAACTGATTTACGCTGATTTGATGCATATCTTTCATCAGACGAATAAAAGGCCTGATTACCTCTATTCGTTCTCTTGCTTCCTGTAATACTTCGTTTTTGTCCTGTTTTAGATTAGCCCTATAAATAAGAGTAAGCAATGCTATGGTTTCTCTTTTTATGCTTTCACCCACCGTGTATTTGTAATCTTTACTAAAATCCTTTGCAAACCGAAAAATAGCCAATAGCAAATCATAGGTTGCTTTATAAACCGGTAAGTCGTTAAATAATACCAAAATTTAAAGTTTTTTTGTCCGCTACGCGGACTTTTTAAATTGTTAACTAGTTAAATAGTTAAAAAGCCCGAACTGCACGCACATAATATGTGGTGGGCGCCTTATCGGAGTAGCTGACAGTCCCAACAGGTCCATTGGTGAAGCCGATATACCACGACTTTTCGATACTGTACTCCGTACTACTCCAATAGTTGTTACTCCCAAAACTTCCAATACCATTAGAATTCCTCGCGGAATACATAAGAGACAACTCATGTTTTGTTGGCAGCCTCCAATCAGTAAAATTTTTTCCAGCGGTTGAGTGATTATCTTTATTGCTGATTTTATCTTGCGCATCAAACCAAGAACTTGATGTACTCTGATCTTGCGTTTCAGCTACTAAGCCATGTTTATTATCTGTTGATAGAAAGAAAACATACCCTCCTAAATCAGTGTTTAATCCTATCGAATAGGTTGGTGAGGAGGATGTAGGTATATTCAGCGTATTACCAGAAAGAGTGGCTGCACCAGAACCAGTCGTAGTCAAGGTAATGGGAGCCTGATAATCTGTTCCAGCTACAGCCGCTGTCATTGCGACTGTTCCATTTCCTTTAACTATCCCCGTTAGTGTGGCTACGCCTGTACCTCCATTGGCAACAGGTAATGTGCCAGTAACACCGGTTGTTAATGGAAGCCCAGTTAGATTTGTTGCAACACCTGAAGCAGGAGTGCCTAAAGCAGGTGTCGTAAGTACTGCACTCGTTAATGTTTTATTAGTTAGTGTCTCTGTCCCACCCAACGTAGACAGGGTTCCAGTAGTAGGTAAGGTAACTGAAGTGGTAGCAGTTGATATTAACGTAGTGGCAAAATCTCCAGACGTAGTTAAATTGCCCCCTAAGGTGATCGTTTTACCCG